>JANXHP010000050.1 GCA_024958795.1 Candidatus Poseidoniaceae archaeon
AAATCCAGATGGATTGACAGTTCCACTTTTGGGTGCAGAAATAAACCAGATCCATTTACAAGTAATGAGGACTGAAACTCGTGCAACTGTGAAATTGACTATTACTGAAGAGAACAAGCCTGCATTAGAGCGTTTGATGCCACTTCCTGAAGAAGCAACTGGTGACATTAATGCACATTTTGTCAATGGAAGATTACACCTTAGATGGTAAGTGCAGATTGTTATTACTTCTTGAAAATGAAGTACAAAATAATACCTACTATTATTGCAATACCAATCATTGCCCTAATACTAAGTCCTCCTGCTGATACAGCCGATTCTGTCATGAATTGCTGATTAGGCAGCAGTATTTAGATTCTAAGTATTAGGACAAAGTTTTTGAAAGTTGATAAATTGAACAATTCATGAACTCTTATCTTGAGCATGTAAATCTCACCGTTATCGATGTTGATGAAGCGATTCGTTTCCTGCAAACTGCAATGCCGGATTTGAAAGTTCGAGCAGATGTTAGTAGTGAGGAAAGCAACTGTCGCAGATGGGTACATCTAGGCACAGATACCAACTATATTGCCATTGAAGATAGGGGTGCAACAGAAAAGGGAGGCCACGAACCTTATGTTAACCCAGGGTTAAATCATCTAGGCTTTGTTGTCAGTGATATTGATGCAGTCTCAAAGAGATTAACCGATGCTGGATATGAGGAGGGTTTGAGTTCTCCTGATAATCCAAATCGAAGGCGTATTTACTTCTATGATGTAGAGGGTAATGAATACGAATTCGTTCAATATCTCAAAGCAGAAATAGCTTCGCGTAACGACTATTCGGACGCATAAATAGATTGAAATGCAAATAACAATCAAGTTCTTGGAGCAATTGCTTGCAACTGATTAATCTCAGTACTCATTCGATTCAATGCTTGAACTGCTGCCTCTTGATGCATTCCACCCATCTCTTCACGACTATATCTTGCAATCTCGAAAGTGTTGTCCAAAGCAACAAGTGCATCGTTGGAAATTCCAGGCATTGCTTGACGAATAGCTACTTCGAACTCGCGAACTGTTTCAAAGTCACGTCGTAAGAAATCACGCTGTTGAAGTAGTGAACACAAATCTTGGTAGCAATTGAAAATCGCTTCTCGTATCGAGTCTCCTGCAGCCAATAATTCAGCAGTATATGCGAATATTTCAGCAGCATCTGCCATTAGTTCAGCAGCCTTTTTCCTTCTATACATTACAACACCAGCAGCACCTAAGGCTGCTATTAGCAGCATTAGCACATATGACCACATAGATACTTCTTGCACATCTTCAGCATAGGAATAACTTGGTGTGAAACCATCTTGACGCTGTGCTGCAAATGTTGCAAGGCTTTCATCACTTAAACGCGGATCGTTGATGATAATGTCCATAGAGACTTCACCCCAAACACTTGCATCACCATAAGGTGGGTCTGAGTTGAATACAATTTCTGCAACACCATTTTCGTTTGTTATCGGCTGTAGTGGGCTACCCAATTGAGTATGGTTACCATCATAGAGGTAGATAGTTACACTAATTCCAGGTATTCCTGCTCCAGTATCTTGAGCAGTAATAATTATGCTACCAGAAATATCCTCATTCTTATCTTCTACGATTGGATCAATCTCTACAATGATATCTGCATTAACCTTAACGAATAATATCTGTGAAATACTCTCTGCATTCAAGTATAGTGTATCATTTCTTGGTGCATCAATTGAAATCCATTGTGAACCGGATTCCATCCAAGATGGTGCAGGTCCAGTAATTGAGAAGTTTCCATTTGTCCAAGTGATTAGTAATCCACCAATACAACTTGCTCCATCTCTGTTATTGACACAATCTGTACCGTTACCAATATGCAGAACTAGATTCTCAAAGACTTCACCTTGACCACCAACCTCTGCTATTGAACCAGTTAGGATAATTGGTGCAAAGGTACCATCAGAACGTGTTACAATCTTAGATGATGATTCATCAAGAGTTATTTCCATATCAGACCAAACAATTGCGATAGCACTAGATGATGCCTCGAGATGGGCATTTGTTCCAGCGAAACTGACTGTGAAGGTATGCTCACCTCTCGTCAATTCCATTGTTGCTGGAATAACTGCACTCCAAGTACCATCTGCACTGGTAGTTGCGGTTGCAACTTCAACATCATCAAGAACAATGCTTACCATCATTCCTGAAAGGCCATCTCTGTTTACAGTATCAATGTCAAACAATCGTCCAGAGAGTTCCCATGTATCTCCACGAGTTGCATCTCTTCCATCATCAAAGACAATAGTAACATCTGAGCGATGTGCAAGGAAGAAAGTCGTATTGCCTGCACTAGAACGATAGAATCCTTGAGCAGGTGATAGTGCTTCCATGGTATGGTTTCCAAACGAGAAAATATCAGGTATGGTCCAATCATAAGAGAATGTTCCTTGTGCATTTGTAGTTACCAATGCAATAAGAATTCCTTCAACTTCCAGTTCTACTTGATGTCCAGGTATAGGGTTTAATTGATTATCAACCACAGTACCCGTAATGGAAACATTTTGCGTAACTGCAACTGGACTTGGCATATCTACTGTTACCAAGATCTTACTGAATACATTCCATGTACCACTTTCTTCACTTGGTAGATAGAATGTTGTTCCTGTAAACTTAACTTCAAGTGATAATGGACCAAGGTTTGCATCTGCTGGTACTGCGTGAACTGCTGTAAACATTCCATCAACATCTGTTGTAACATTGGTTAGCCACATTCCATCAAGCCAAATTTCAATGGTTAGATTTTCTAGTGGTAAATCAACAATATCTAGCAATCTTCCTTGAATAGTCATGCTATCCTCTCGGTCAACATCTCCTGTTGGTGTAATCAATAGAATCTTGGTTGGAACACTAACATTGAAAGAAACAATATCACTGCTTGGATGGTAATACTCTGGGTTTGCAGGGTCACCTACACCAATTGGATCGACCCAATCTCGGCCACCAGTAAAGCGAACCTCAATTTGATGTGCTCCAGCATTAGTATTTTCAGGAAGAGTCCAACCTATTGAGAAAAATCCAGTCATTGCATTTGTTTCAACACTTGAAACTGGAATTCCATCTACCAATAGATGAACTATTGCTAATGATTCAACTCCATCACTATAGAGTGGTAATCCAAGGTCATCGAGTAGAGTTCCGTTAACAATGAATGAATCACCAGCAGTAAGAGTACTCGGGCTTTGACTAATTGTAAGATTAGTTTCAGCTAATACAACAAATTGTGTGGTCTTATTACTACCCAATAGTCCAGTCGTTCCAGGAATACCACCGAATGTTACTCTTAGGTCAGATGGACCAACTGATTGGTTGCTTGGAACATTCAATATTCCGATAGCAGTTCCATTCTCAGCAGTAGTGAATATTGCACTGATATTAGTGCCAACTATCTCAACCATAAGCGCCTGTTGTGGAACATCTGCTCCAGTATTATCTCTCAACAATATTTGTAATGAAACATTATCCCCACGATTTGTTCTATCGTTTAGAGAAGGTTGACCAAGACCATCCGTTGAAGGCCTAATGAATACTAATGTTGAATATCCACGGCTATCAAAGGTAGTATTATCATTTGAACCTAAGTAGAAATTGACATTTGGTACAAATGAGGCTTCAATAACATTATTTCCAGCCTTGAAAGTCTGACTGAGTGTAATTGTTGCATTCCAGAATCCTCCGGTCATTACAGAACCATTTGACACAGTAAATCCAGTAGGGTTTCCATTTAGTGTGAATAAAATGTTAGCCTGTAAATTTGTACCATCTCTTTGCTCCAAGCCACTTCCGTTATCAGAAACAACTCTTCCAGACACATCGAAAGATTGTCCGGCAACTGGATTAGAAGAGACTGCATCAACGACCAAAATTGTCGCAGCTCTAATTGTAATAGTGGATAAATTAACATTGGTATTCAATAAATCACTTGAACCATTGAATACAATATTTACAGTAATCAAACCAAGTGGATGAGTTGAAGGAATTACATGAGTGAAATTAGCAAATCCTTCTCCATCGGTAACAGTTGGCGATAGCCATGTCTCATGGAATTCAATCGCAACATCATATCCCACAAGTGGCTGCCACATATCTGAAGATTCAACTAACTTAGAAGTAATATTGACACTATCACCACGATTAATGATGATCGGATTTAGTGGTATCAAATTCTCAAATCTAGAGACTCCCATCACCAAGATTCCGTGTTGAGTTGAGGCGGTCAGATAGAATGGAGAAGAACCTTCCAACACACTGATTACCAGTGTTTTCTGTCCTCTAACAGTTCCATTGTTCATCGAGTCAGTAGGAATAGAAATATTAAATGTTCCATTTTGTGAAGTAATGTATCCTTCAATCAATGTTTCATTCGGATTGTCTAACCAAAACGCGGTCAATGCAACAGCACTAATCAATGGTCGACTTCCATTATCTGCATCAAGAACTTGCCCTAATACATTGAAATTTATTCCAGCAGTAACAGTGTTAGGAACACTGTCAATTCTGAAATCACTATGCACTTGAACTGTAATATTTACTATGGTATCATTACCAGAACGTCTCGAATTACCAATACTCAGCCCATCGGTTAAATCATCGTGAACAACCATTCTCAAATCATAGTAGCCAGGACTAATCCCTGAAGGAGACCATGATAAACTTGCATTTCCAAAAGCATCTGAAACAACAGTTCCAATAGTAATATTAGTTTTACCATAATCAAATACAAACTCAACAGTTGCATCACTTACATTTGACATATCAGCTACATCGAAAACTGAAGCGTTTAGGAAAACAGAGTTATTCATTCCTACAATCACCCTTGGCCGTTCTGATTGCACAACAAACTCTGATTCTATACCAACCAATACTGATGGTAAATTCGGAGGTTGAGGTGGGTCTGAAGGCGGTGTGAGGTCAACCAATTGGTAGTATGCCCCGCCTACTTGGGCAAAGGTATCAAAGTCTACTCCTAAGTTGAAATCATACACATTACTAGGCTGATTAGTAGGCATTGTCACTGAAAGATTGAATGTACCAGTTGAATTATTGAGCATTCCATATGCAAGGTCTAGCGCATTACCATCGGGTAAGAACATCAGCACAGTAAGCATTGAATCGTTATCAAGAATTGGTGTTAAATGTACAGGATCGAATAAATCACCGTAAATGTATGTAGTAGTACCCAAGTGGTTCCAATCCTGTGCAACGCTGATATTCCATCCAACTTCTGCCTGTGTTCTTAGCCACCCATGACCTGTTGATGGCTGGAAGTATTCTGAACCATTGAAAGAAACATCAAGGATATAATCATAAGCAATCTTGCTCGCATTCAAATCCCAACTCAATGTTATTACTGTAGAGTCAGGGTCATTGGTAGTATTTACCCAAGTATTGTCAAAGAAGAAATCATAATCTCCAATTGTTTCAAACCCTTGAATTACACCTCTATGATCTTCTATTTGTACACGAACATTCGTTGGCATACCTCGCATTTGTGGCATTGCTTCAAGTGAAAAATCAAGTATTCCTCGTAACCAATATGGTTCATTGTTAGAGACATTTGCATCATCTGTTGCCAATAAAACATCTGGGAAGAAACGTAATTGAATTTCGATTACACCAGCAGCTACAGGAGTATCTACTGCTGTAAGTAGATGTGTTATTGTAAATGAACCATTTACAGTATAATTGAACACTTCTAACCATTCCATACCCGAGTCATTTTGTCGTATAGATAGTGAAAGATTTCCTAACATGGCTGTTGGTGATGCGCCTATGGTCATTACAGTACCATTAATGTGGACATCGTCATTTAAGACGAATATACTGTTATTTGCCAATGGCCCTTCTACTGTTGCAGTTAGATTAGGAGCGTCGCGAATATCTAGAGTTATTGCATGAGTAGTTGGGCGGAGGTGGAATTGTGGTGGTGTAAATGTTGTTACAGAAGTATCAGTCCAGCCAGAGTAGCCAAGTGTTGCAGAAATATTTGTCTTGAATTCTAGTGGATCTAAATCAACAACAATGCTCCAAACACCTCCCGGCCCGACATCACCGCTAAGGTTGGTTGCGCCGTTTACTGAAGAAACAAATTCCAACCATACGGTTTGGTTTTCAATTTCATCTGCCCACGCTATTGGTGGATTCTCAAATGAAAGCAATCCTTGGATAATTGTTGTCGCACCTGCACCTGCAACTGGAGAATCTATTTGTTGTGGCCCAGTGTGGTTAATAATTGAATCATCAGTGACATTGATGTATACATCTAATACAATGCCATCATGAGATACATATCCACTTTGATGATGCTCAACAACAAGTCTGTGTATTCCTGGACGAATTGCTTCAGGAGGAATGCCTTCCATGGTGAAATTGCCATCAGGCATACTGTTTGATGAGGAAAACATTCTACCAGGGGCTCCACCAGCACCAGGAACTTGGTCTGCTTCATCAAGAGGAACAAGATAACCAATAAGTGGTAAATTGGATATTGGAGTTGAATTATCTGCAAATCTAAGTTGACCTGAAACGCTCAAATTAGTTTGTCCATCTCTATCCCAAGTCAATGGGCTAATAGTCTGGTTAACGATTTCAATTGCTTCAGCTGCTGGACAGGCATCAAATGCAACCCACCCCATATCCAGATTTCCATTTGCTGAATTTTGTTGGAGTTTGACCTCGCCCCAAGTCGAACGATGTTCGGAATAGACTTCATACCCATTACCTGTCCATATTCCACCAACATAACCGGTAACATATCGCGCTGGCAATCCTGCCAAACGTGCCATTGTAACAAAGGCTGCTGAAAATTCACCACAAGTTCCTTCATGTATACTACTGACAAGAATATTACTCATATCCTCTTCTTTAGGAGCACCTGAACCATTGTAATTCCTCTTGAATTCAGTTGTTGAATTACCATTGATTAAGAAATCTGAAATTGCTGAAGCCTTAGAATAAGCATCAGTCGCTCCAGCATCGCTAATCACTCCATTTGTAATATTGAAAATTCCGGAATTTATGTGAGTCGGGTCTGTAAAACTCGGGTCCAGTGCTAATTCATAGGTAAAACCAGGACTGGCTATTGAAGATGCTGAATTATTAGCCCAATCAAAGTAAAATTCTGAATTATTGACCCATAATTCGCTAAAAGGTCCCGGATTGACGGTAACCATGTAAGTATCATTAGTTACATCCAGTGAAGCACCTGCATCTGCCCAGAACGATAGTTCAGTCCACGAATCGGGCATTGGTACTGCTCCACTCATGATTGGACTATTCATTTGAACCGTCCATAGCACTGTATCATTGGCAAAAGAGAGATCTGCAAGATTTGTTTTGTTAGTAGTTGGCAGATTGATAACTGAACTTGGATGTGCTGTCCCTATATGGGCATAAGTAGTTCCAGTATAGAAGTCGTTAGTCGTTTGTCTCCAGCGGTGCACTGAGAAAACATCTACTGCACCAGTTGTATTATTTGCCCAAAATACGACCTCATTTGAGATTGTATCATCTGTTGGATCCCAAGGATTGAATGGCGCACCTACGCAATTGACAAACCAGAATTGTATTGGACATTCATCACCATCTAGCATCCCTCCTCCATCAGTATCTGGGTTAGTCCAGTCTGTTCCAGTTTGATTCTCAATAGCATCTGGAATTCCATCACCATCAAAATCATCTGGAAGAATATCGTCACTCGGATCATTTTCCGGATTGGTTCCATCGAAATATTCAGTTCTGTCGTTTACTCCGCCACCATCAGTATCTGCGACGGAAATATCGGTTATCCATACATCTTGCGAACCATTTGTTATACCAATCCAAGATAAATCACAACCAGTAGTTACTTCAAAGTAATTGTTTAGACCATCAATATCATCATCCAATAAATTGGAACAAGGTTGATTTGGATCTGTTCCATCTCTGCGAACTTCGTCATAATCGTCGACTCCATCTCCATCAGTATCAACTAATGTAGGATTAGAAAACCAACCAAATGTTCCCAACAATTCCTGCCAGTCAGCCAATCCATCACCATCTGAATCAGTATAATCGTCATCACAATAATTGTGAGTGGTTAGAATTGTACCTGCTTGAGTAGCACTATAATGGCAGAACGAACCATTGCGGTTCTCCACTGTTGTCACACCTACGCCCGGTCCATTTGAGACTCCTTGAATCACATCGTTGACAACTGTAGAATAGGCAAACGAATTCAGCGTTCCTGATGCGTTATACCATCCAACACCTCCTGATGGATTGAAACCTGAACCATTTCCAACAGTTAGTTGACTTGTTCCACTATTCCATGAAATATACGTTGTTGAATAATCTATCATCGAGTCACATGGGTCTGTACCATGGGAAACATTTCGCTCATCTCCATCATTTATTCCTCCAAAATCTGAATCTGCAATATTCCAAGAAGAACATGATAGATTCTCTTCCCAGTTTTGGATACCATCGCTATCTGCATCGCCAGAGTCTTCACGCCGTGTTGGATCTGTTTCACCAGGGTCCATGACACCGTTACCATTCAAATCTTCAGCACCATCATCAAATGCATCACCATCTGTATTGTTATTTCTAGGATCGCTCGCTTGAGCTGGATTTCCATATGCACCAGCAACTTCAATCCCATCAGGTATTCCATCACTATCAGTATCAGCAGTAGTTGGGTCTGTTAGTAATGTCAATGCCTCATATGAATCATTTAATCCATCACCATCAGTATCTGCTTTTTGCGGGTTAGTTGATGTTATCCCATCAACTTCTGCAGTAAAAGTTGCACAAGCACCTGGACCGATTCCTTGTGCTGGGTCACATGGCGAAACTGTTTCAGTTACAACACCATTTGGACCGTTGCGGAAACAAGGTGTTGCACCACACATTGTGGTCCAAGAAGGATTAACATATTCCATCAAATTGGTTAGTCCATCACCATCTGGGTCTCCATTTGCTCCATCCGCATTGGATGCTTGTGTAGCATTCAATCCATTTGCTGCTTCCCAACCATCTGGCATTCCATCGCCATCGGTATCCCATCCAGCAACGTCTTCATCAGCAATTCCATCACCATCGTCATCATTGCTTGAACAATCTGCATCACCATCATTATCTGGATCGGTTGAATCAACGAATCCATCTTTGTCATCATCAAATCCATTAGTACAAATATTCCCAACAGGATCTTCATCGCACAAAATAACAGTACCAGTTCCATCAGCACCACTACCTCCACAAGCCACTCTAGTGTATTGCATTGCATTTTCCTCATCCCAATTATTCACTGGAACTGTTCCATTCCACCAAACACCATTGTCTAAGACATTAGCAGTAGTAGTAGAATCCCACCCTGTAGGTATGAGGTAGTTGTATTCCATTAAATTGGTCATACTATCGCCATCAGGGTCTCCTGTTGCACCGTCTCCTCCTTGGCTTGAAAGTGGATTCAATCCATATTGCCATTCCCACCCATCTGGCAGGCCATCATTATCTGAATCTGGGTCATTTGGTTTAGTGTTCATCAAATATTCAAGACCATATGT
>JANXHP010000146.1 GCA_024958795.1 Candidatus Poseidoniaceae archaeon
TCCGTTGATTATGATGGAGATGATTTTGTGATGTCTATTCGCAGTAATTTGCTAAATGACCCAATCTTAGAAGATGTAGATCCATTTGTAACCCACATGACTATGCTATCCGCTGGAGTTCATACAATAGAGATTACATTAACCGATTCTACAGATAGAACAAGAACAGAATTTATCACATTAACAGTAGATGAATCCGACCCACAAGCCATTCTCATCAGCCCCGAAAATAGATTGTCAATATCTGCAGGGGATTCGGTAGTATTGGAGGAAGAATCCACTGATGCTGATGATGACATGGTGGTTCGTGAATGGAGATATTGGGCTCTCGGTGCAACTTGGCCAGAGGTAATTTCAACCAACTCATTAGACACTTACACCCTATCGCCAGGTGAACATCATCTCTCACTTTATGTTGAAGATTCTAGAGGTGGATGGGATGAGATTCACGTAAATGTCACCATGCAGTCAAGTTTACCAAAATTAGATGCGAATTCATTGATAATTTCGCCGTCTGCCTTAACAGCAGGAGTAAAGACTGAATTCAAGGTTTCAATCATAATGATAGATGAAGATGGAACGACAGATAATGTTAGAGCAACATTGACTCATGGAATTCAATTTTGGGAATTTAATTTATCTTATACAGGTGCAGATAATGTATGGAGTGGAACTGTTGAACTCACGGCAAATGATGTTGGTAGGCCAAATTTGAAGATAATTGCAACTGATGGAGATGGTGAAAATGCAGCGGTAGATGTCGTCTCAAAAACTCTAGTTGTTAATGAGGGAGCAGAAGATGGTAGAATAATGACATTTATTGTTGCAGCAACATCTTTGGTAGTTGTTCTTGGATTAATTGCTTTCGTGGCTAATTCACGTCGAAAGAAGATGGCAGAATTAGATATGATAGAATCATGGGATGCTTTTGGTCAAAAGAAGAATAAGTTACCTGACCAATCCACTGAAGGAAAAGAAGTACCGGAATTGGAAAGTGGATTGACTGATAGTGCGCATGAAGTAGAGGCAGAAGAAGCATCAATTCCTGAAATTGAAGAAGCAATGATTGAACAAAAACCAAAACAGGATCTTGATCTTGATTGGGATAATGTTTGAGATTGAAATCAAATTAGAGAATGATATATTTTCTCATAATCAATTGCATTGTGTTCATATGTATATTTGGACAATACGCGTTCACGGCCAAGTTTTGCTTGCTCATCACGCCCTTCAGGATCACCTAATGCAACATTAACCGCTCTAGCCAAATCACTCGGATTACCACATTCAAATAATCCACCAACTGTTTCATCGATCATTTCTGTTAATGGTGCTTGGTTAACAGTGACAACAGGAGTTCCACTTGCTAATGATTCAAGAGGGATTAATCCCTGTCCCTCATAATAACTCGGGTAAACAACTAAATCTGCACTTCTAAAGTGTTGAGCAAGGTCAGCAAATGACATTCCTCCTTTGATGAAAACTGCATGACCAACTCCGAGTTTTTTTGCTTGTTTTAGCAGAGTTTTACGCATGTGACCTCTTCCGATAATACAAAGTCTTGCACCAGGATTTTTTGCCAGTATTTCAGGCATTGAACGCAATAATGTAAGATGTCCTTTACGAGCAACAAGTCTTCCTACTGCTAACAACAGTGGTGTGTCCTTGCTCGGTCTTCCACATAGGGATTCTTCATCAGCTGCATCATATTCATTACGCAATTTTTCATGAGCTAACTGTTCATCTTCATCATCATGATTTATTGGCCGAAATACGAGGTGGTCAACTCCGTAAAGAATTGTTTCACAACGCCAATCTTGTTGCGGGTTATACCATCGTTTGAATTCTTCTTTGGTTGAATTACTTATTGCTACTGAAACCGATGATTCAAGCATACCTGCTTTTTCATATCTAGAATACCAAGAACCTGTGGTAAGAATTGCCAAGTCATTTGGATTCTTCCAGGTTGCTGCTTCTCTGTGTTTTGCAGCAAGTTTCATCCCTTCTTTTTCACCAATCCACGAACCATTTAGTGCTGAAACAACAGGTGCGATATTGTCTTCAACAAATCTGTATTCTTTTCTTGTCCAAGAGACAAGTGGAAGTAAGGTGTGTACAATGTCTACATTTTCGATTTTGTTCAAGCGAATTAATGCTTTCAGTGCGTGCTTTCCATATGAACGAGTAAATGCCATTGGTAACTTTAACCAAGGCACTTCAATTATTGCAACTCCATGCTGAGCAGGAGCCATGCCGCTATGTTTTCTTGTAATGATTGTGATTTTATGACCTAATGATGCTAAATGTCCAGCAAGATGGAATACTACAGAGCCAATACCGCCCCAACGGGGAGGGTATTCTCCAGATACCATTGCTATGTGCATCAACCCTTCCACATTTCTTTAGCGTTTCAATATCACCTACTCAAGACAGCCGAAGTAGCACATTACTTCGCCAATGCCTTCAAGGGGTTTGCTCTTGTCGGCGGTCCATGAGCGAAGT
>JANXHP010000082.1 GCA_024958795.1 Candidatus Poseidoniaceae archaeon
GTCATGTCAATTTCTGCATGTATCACTCCTTCTTTTTCTTCAAAACGGACATCGTAAACAAGTCCTAATTGGACAATCGAAATATCCATTTCTGGATCTACTACTTCATCTAGTTGGGCTAACACATCTTCTTTGGAGACCATCACTTCACCTCATTGCTTCATTCTTACCTCTGCCATTACCTTATCAAAAATGTTGCGGAAACCATTAGAACGGCTGGGAGATAGTGAATTTAGTATTCCCATTTCTTGGGCGAAATCAGGCTTTAATTGTAACACATCTTCAGCATTTCTTCCGTTTATTGCCATAGTGATAATACCCATCATTCCTTGAACGATTTTGGCGTCAGCACCGGAGCGCAGTTCAACGATTCCATCCATAACGCTTACTTCCAAATGCGCTTCAGATTGACAGCCTAATACTCTAGTTTTTTCATTCCAATTTTCAACTGGAAAATCAACAACTTCATCTGAGAGGTCATAGACATACTCTAGGATTTCCATTTTGTCATCAATCTCAGCAAATTCATCAATCAATTCTAGTAAAACATCGGGATAAGTCATGAAAACCTCTCCACAATGTATTGAACCGTTTCAATGAATTTTTCAGCCTCATGTTGACTGTTATACAAATAAAATGAGACTCTAATAGTTCCAGTGATTCCTAATCGGTTTAGTAGTGGTTGGGCACAATGGTGTCCTGTTCTTACTGCGAAACCTTTTGCATCCAAGAATCTAGCAAAATCTTCACTATGTATTGTAGGATGGAGGAATGATACTACAGCAGCATCCCCACTTTGATGGCGCCCATATACCGTGCATCCAATTTCCCTCAATTGTTCTGCAGTCCATTTTGCAATATTTATCAATCTTTCATGATGCGCTGGTAAATCGATTTTTGACATCCATTCAAACGCCGCTGACCAACCAATTGCTTCTGCAATTCTTGGAGTTCCTGCCTCAAATTTATGCTCATTGGTTTGATAGGTTGAACCTGATGTAGTGACAGTTTCAATCATATCTCCTCCACCCATAAATGGCTGCATTTGTTCAAAGGCATCATCCTTCACCAATAGTGCTCCAATTCCAGTAGGGCCGCACATTTTATGAGCACTGAATGCCATAAAGTCGGCATTTAATTGTTCAAAATTAATCTTATCATGAGGTACTGCTTGAGCAGCATCAATCAATATTTTTGCACCAGCTTGATGGGCTAAGGAAATCAATTCGTCAACTGAATTTCTAACTCCTAGGACATTCGAGGTGTGGACAACGCAAACTAACTTTGCATTATGTAAAGACAATGAATATGCATCCATGTCCAAAGTGAAATCTTCTAACACTGGTACATATCTGATTTCAATACCTCTTTCTTCAGCTAAAATCTGCCATGGAACAATATCTGAATGATGTTCCATTTCTGTAAGAACGATGACATCTCCTGACTGAAGATTTGCCCTTCCCCAACTATGTGCTACTAAATTTATTGCTTCAGTAGTTCCACTTGTCAATATTGCTCGCTTAGCATTGAACCAGTCTTTTAACCAACGTCTACAATCTTCATATCCTTCAGTTGCCTCACCTGCAAGGGTATGTACTGCTCTGTGAACATTGGCATTAGAGGTGGAGTAATATTGGGTCATTGCATCGATAACAACCTGTGGTTTCTGCGTTGTTGCCGCATTATCTAAATAGACAAGTGGGTGGCCATTGACCTCTCTTGAAAGTATAGGAAAATCATCCTTTAATGACACTATTTCACCTCATTAGTTCACATTCTAAGTGCACGGTCATCCGAGTTGCCAATACATTTTTTAGATCTAAATCATCCAAACATGAAAATGCATCGATTAAGAAACCCTCAACAATCAAAGCCTCTGCATGCTGTGGTGAAATACCACGGCTCATCAAGTAATGAACTTGCTCTGGATTAACAGGGGCGCTTGCAGCACCATGAGCAGCCTTTACCTCATCTGCCAAAACCTCAAGTTCAGGAATTGAATCTGCTCTTGCTTTATCACTTAACAATAAATTTCTGAATACTTGTCCAGCATCTGTTCCATTGGCGCCTTTAGCCACTTTGAGAAGTCCTGTAGCAATGGATCTACTTGAACCTGCACAGGCAGAATTTATTACAAGTTTTGAAAAACAGTTGGCAACTTTATGATCGATTTCGATATGGTTGTCAATGTGTCTAGCACCGAGACCATGAACAGTTATTGCTTGTTTCAATGTAGACCCCCCTCCAGATAAGGTAGTTCTAATATCACTTTTAGAACGGAATCCTCCTACACTGAGAGCTGCAATTTCCATTGTTGCATCACGCCCAACCAACCAATCTTCGCAATGTAATAATTTACAATCATTAGACAACTCATTTACAAATCCATATGCAAGTTTGCAGTTATCTGAAACTTCTCCACTAACATATAATCCACTCCAATCAGCCTCACCTGTTAGATGAAGGATAACTGTGGATTTACCTTTACATTCAATATGCAAATGTCCAGCTACTACATGTCCGCTTGCCCTTGCTTGAATATGGACTAATCCGACATCACCATCAATGTGTAGTGTGTGAGACGAACCGCCAATTTCACTCAAGAATACTCTCGCAATATCGGACTCCAATACAACTCTTGGTGCTCCGGACTCTAGGTCAATATTTTCATTGACGGTAAACACTATTTTGTCTGCAGTAGGTACACCTTCTTGCGGTCTTATTCTTGGCCACGGTGTATATCTCCACAAATGTTTAGCACGAGGGGGGTGGGACATGTCGATATAACTCAACCAATGGAACCCTCCATTTTGATATTGAGCAACTTGTTCATTTCAACTGCATAATCAGAAGGTAATTCTCTCGTAAATGGATCAAAGAATCCATTGACGATTAGACCCATTGCCTCTTGCTCATTGAATCCTCTGCTCATCAGATAAAACAACTGGTCGCCAGATACTTTGCTGACACTCGCTTCGTGTTCCAAATCAGCGCTTGAATTACCAATTTCCATAGTGGGGTAAGTATCTGAGCGTGAATCCTGATCTAACATTAACGCGTCACATACAATCTTGCTACGACAGTTATGTGCCTTGGGAGTGACTTGTAATAGTCCTCTATATGTTGACCTACCGCCATCTTTACTAATTGATTTTGAAACAATATTTGAAGTAGTATTTGCAGCCAAATGGTGAACCTTAGCACCAGTATCTTGATGCTGGTTTTCTCCAGCATATGCTACTGAAACAACCTCTGCGTGAGAACCTTCACCTTTGAGAAGAATCGCCGGATATTTCATTGTCAATCCTGAACCGATATTAGAATCGATCCATTCCACAGTTGAATTCTTCATTGCATGTGCTCTTTTTGTCACTAGATTGAGTACATTATTTGACCAATTTTGAATTGTTGAGTATCTTATTTTCGCCCCATCCATTGCAATTAGTTCAACTACTGCTGAATGAAGAGCTGTTGAAGCATAAGAAGGAGCAGTGCATCCTTCAATATAATGAACACTTGAACCCTCGTCTGCTAAAATCAATGTACGTTCAAACTGTCCCATATTCTCTGCATTGATTCTAAAATAGGCTTGAACTGGCATTTCAACATGAACTCCTTTGGGAATGTAAAGGAATGAACCTCCTGACCAAACTGCAGTATTTAGTGCTGCGAATTTATTGTCGCTATGAGGCACAACTTTGCCAAAATATTTCTTTACAAGTTCGGGGTGTTCCCTAAGGCCACTGTCCATATCAAGGAAGATTACTCCTTGTGATTCAAGGTCTTCACGAATTGAGTGGTATACTGCTTCTGAATCATATTGTGCAGTAATTCCGCCAAGCCAAGTGTTCTCAGCCTCTCTTAATCCTACTTTATCAAATGTGTTTTGAATATCTTCAGGAACATCCTTCCAATCATCTTCAGTTGCGTCAGTAGAACGTAAGAAATAGGTTATTGCTTCAAAGTCTATGTCATTCAGAATTTCGGGATTGCCCCATTTTGGCATTTCTCTTTCAACAAAATGGTGATACGCTTTCACTCTAATGTCGGTCATCCATTCAGGTTCGTTCTTTATCGCAGAGATGTCTCTAACAATTTGCTCAGATAAGCCATTATCAAAACGAATTATGGATTTATCTTCATCATGAAAACCGTAGCGATAATCTCCAACGATATCTCTTGCTTCATCACTCATAAAATCACATCCTATGCTTCTGCCTCAAGCCAATCATATCCTTGTTCTTCGAGTTTATGTGCTAAATCAGGTCCACCCGACTTAACAATGTTTCCGTCTACCATAACGTGAACATAATCTGCTTTGACATGCTCCAATAGTCGTTGATAGTGTGTAATAACTAAGCATCCTGCTTGTGGTGCAACTTGATTTATTCCTTTTGAAACAATTTTTAATGCATCAATATCAAGTCCTGAATCGGTTTCATCGAGCATTGCTAATGTTGGTTGTAGCAGAACTAATTGAAGGATTTCCAAACGTTTCTTTTCTCCACCACTAAATCCATCATTAACATATCTTGACAAGAATGTTCGATCCATATCCAACAACTGCATTGCAGCTTTCAATTGGTTTCTAAAATCCCTTTGTTTTATTGGATTACCACTTACTGCTTCGATTGATTTCTTCAAGAAAGTACCCACCTTTACACCTGGTAAAACAGAAGGATATTGAAATGATAAGAACATTCCAGCCCTAGCACGTTCAAACACTTCTAATTCTTCGAGTTGTTGCCCGTTATAGGTGATTTCACCACTATCAATAGAATACGCAGGGTGTCCCATTAATGCATTTGCAAGAGTGGATTTTCCTGCACCATTTCTACCCATTAAGGCATGAACTTCACCTTTGTTTATTGTCAACGACAATCCCTTGATGATTTCTGTTCCTTCAACACTCACATAGAGATTTGAAATATTGAGTATCTCTTCCGGCATGACTCTCACTACTCTCGCCTCTCACCACCCCCTTATCAAGAAGTGTAATCAATAACTACGCAGTTGTACTGAAAAATGTAATAATAATAGTTGTAAAAGGTCCTATGCCTCTGGTTATTACATCAATTTACTTCTTTGACATTTTGTTGAATGAAATAATAATACGAGCCTTGAAATGGCAGTTGATTGACGATTAGATATGACCGATGAAGACTTAGTGGCAAAATATGCTGCTGAAGCAAAAATCGCAATTATGGAAGAAGCATCAAGGCGAATTGCTGAATCCACCGACCCTGTTATGGAGGAGCGACTGCGAAACACTTCGCTACTAACATTGATTGATGATGCGGAATTAGTTCCTGCGATATTGTCTCGTCTTGGAGAGGTTAGAGCCGCACTTGATGGGCATGGTGGAGGAATTAGTGTAAGTTCGATTGAGGTCTTAACAAATGATGAAAACAAACAAACAATCGATCTAGTTTTGGATTTAACGGGCGCTTGTATTTCTTGTGGAGCAGCTCCAGGAACACTGGACGGAATTAAAAATGACTTAGAAGGCGATAAGGAAGTGTCACGCATCCGGTTTTCGGCAAATTTATTGGAAACTTTTGATGAATTAGGAAAGGAATTCATATTAACACATGGTTCTGTCACATTTGTTTGATTTTATCCGGCGCACTCAATAATATTAAGAATTATTTATTTATCATCAACTATTAAATACGCATGGTAACTAATAATATCATGCGCGAGGTACGGCTAGAATACGATGGCGCAACTCTTATGGGTACTGAGTTTAAAGAGCAAATCACAAAAATTTCTAGAATGACATTGTTAGGAAATGTATATCGCGATTTTAAAAATAATTGTATACACCAGATGGTTGATATTGAGTTAGCAAAGGGTGTTGAACTTGCAGATATTGACGAGATCCCATACATGAAATTACATCAGCATATCCACATGCAAATAGTTGGAGGAAAGGAAATTCATTCTGTTATTATTCGTAATACCCATAAAACAATTGCGATTGGCGCTGTGGTTCCAGATGCCTATGTTGTTGCTGGTTCAAGAATAGGACGTTCCGGCAGTTGCTTGATATTACGCGGAACTCCTTCCGGGATTACTACTATTGTTGATGGTTTCAAAAAATGGAATGAACGTTGTAAAATCTCAGTGGTAAGACCTATTGATGAAAATGAAGTGATTGAAGGC
>JANXHP010000085.1 GCA_024958795.1 Candidatus Poseidoniaceae archaeon
TAGATCTGTTTGTGCTGATAGTGATTTAGTAATCGAGGCAGTTCCTGAAATCCTCTCTTTAAAGATTGAGATATTTGAGGAATTAGACCGGATTTGTAAAGCAGATTGTATTCTTGCATCTAATACATCTTCAATATCAATAACAGAAATTGCAGCAGCAACAAATCGTGCAGACAAAGTAATTGGAATGCACTTTATGAATCCAGTTCCGCTAATGAAATTAGTTGAAATTATTAATGGTAAAGAGACTAGTGAAGAAACTAATACTGCAGTGATTCAAGCATCAGCAAAGATGGGTAAAACTGCTCTTTCTTGCAACGATTCACCAGGATTTGTCTCGAACCGTATTCTTTGTCCAATGCTCAATGAAGCAATACTAACTCTTCAAGAGGGCGTTGCTCAACCTGAAGCAATTGATGGAATAATGAAACTCGGAATGAATCATCCTATAGGTCCATTAGCACTTTCAGACCTAATTGGATTGGATACTCTCCTCCACATTATGAATGTTTTACACGAAGGCATGGGTGATGATAAATACGCACCTGCTCCACTGCTAATACAAATGGTTGAAGAAGGCAAATTGGGTCGTAAAACTGGCCAAGGATTCTATTCATATTGAAGGTGTAGAGTTTGGAACTCAAAGATAAGTTACAATTTTGGGCAATTGGACGTTTTCTTTCAACCGTTGGCACTTCATCTGAACAACCGATTGCAGATAGAAAAGAAGCAGACTCACGTCTAGACCTTTTGGGCCGTCTTGCAGTAGTTCGCGCAGGATTTTGCGGTTTGATTTCAGGTCTCGCTGTTGTTGCAACAGCCCTTTTCCTCAAAGATTGGGAAGGAGCAGAAGGTTTGGATGGCTGGGGATTTCTGCTTATCATTACACTGGTAAGCAGTATAACAACAGCTCTTGAATTAGTTTTTATTTATCGTGATTCCTTGAGTACAGCAGCACGAATGGCAATTATTCTTAATATTCCACAAGAAGAACTAGAACAGGTTGATTTGGAAAATTCCATTCCACATTGGCTTGTGCATGCTGCATTGGGTGCACCTGGATTTCGCGGAATAATGTTTGGAATCAATCCGTTGGCTAAAATTGGTAAAGTTGGACTTATGATAAGGAAAGTCTTGAAAAAATTACGATTTGTCGCGAGTGCAACCGTTTTCAAGATGATTTTGCGACGAATTACTGTACGACTTCTTGGACGCGTGGCATTACGTGCTTATGTTGAATTGATATCTCTACCAGTTTTTGTCTTATTCAATATGTTTGGAATGAATTCAATGATGAAGGATATGCGTTCTCGTTTGGTTGGTCACGAACTAACGCCGAAAATTATTGATCATGCATTTCCTGAAGGTTTTGAGGCAATGGATGCTGGATTGCGAACTGCACTCCATCAGGGTATGGTTGAACAGATAACTACTGCCAGATTTATTCATCCTAATCAAATCCGTGTGATGGAATTACTTGGAGAGCACACAGAAGTGGATTCACAACCGAATGATGTGCAACAGCGAAGAGCAAATCGATTTCTATTGGCAGTCTTTTCAATGTCGGGTAAGAATTCTTCACGTTGTAAGAAACTTATCCACAAGTTAGAACTTCAACTCGGCCACGCCGAAGTGGACCTTATCAATCAAGAAATAGACGATGCTATCTATGACCTAAAACCATTATCAAGGCCTTGGCCATGAGATTATTCTGCCCTAACTTGACCCAATTTTTGGCAAATAGAAAAAATCTTTGACATACTCCATGGTGTGTCCTTGAACTATTATAACTACTCAAATCATAGGAAAGGTCTGATTGAGAAATGACGACATATTGGGCCAAACTCATACACAAAAGAGCTATTATATGCGTAAATTTAGGAGGCATGTGAAACCTATACGAACTGGACCATATAGCCTAGAAATTAAACAACTGGCAGAATATGGTAAATTCAAATTTGGTTTGCCGCAATTTCAGAGAGCACTATCTTGGAATTGGAACCATCAAAAAGAACTT
>JANXHP010000007.1 GCA_024958795.1 Candidatus Poseidoniaceae archaeon
TCGATGTCGTCTCTTCCTATCCTGGGTCTGCAGCAGGACCCAAGGGTGGGGTTGTTCGCCCATTAAAAGGGATCGTGAGATGGGTTTAGACCGTCGTGAGACAGGTTTGTTGCTTGGTGGTAGAATCGCATAAGGTGTTTGATGGAAGGGATCCTTTAGTACGAGAGGAACGAGGGTTCGGGGCCACTAGTTTACCAGTTGTCTGACAAGGCAATGCTGGGTAGCCACGCCCTGACGGATAAGAGCTGAAAGCATCTAAGCTCGAAGCCACCCCAAAGACGAAACACCTCAGAACGCTCGTAAAAGACGAGATGATAGACTGCGGATGTAAGCATGAAGCTTCGGCGACGTGTTCAGTCCAGCAGCACTAATGTTCGAGCATCTTTTTTTCGTGTATAGTACGACCGCACCATGAGTGCCCTTCGTCTAATAGTTAATGCCAATTCATTTGCGACGTTTATGTCGCACTCAGATATCCGATTCGAAGGAAGATGGGTGCACGGTCATAGCGGTGGTGTTTACCCGGTCCCATTCCGAACCCGGAAGTCAAGCCCTCCTGCGTCAATCCCAATACTGTGGTACGAGAGTCCACGGGAAAGGATGTCACTGTGCCCCTCTTCTTTCACCCGGAAGTCTATCCTCAAACTCTACTTCGGTAGGGCGCTTGGCCGCATCTTCAATTGAAGATGCGGCCTTTTTTGCGTTTTTTTGAATTCAATTAGTTGGTTTTGAAGCGATATACATGCTAGTTCATCATCAATGCTTAGATAGTGCGGGCTGTGGGGCGGTTTGATAGCAATGCCAATTGACACCGCTAATATCTTCGGCAGCGACCAGGTGGGAATCCATTTAGCCACTATCGGTAACGTTGTATTACATCCTCCTGAACTTCCAAAACCGGTTCTTGATATCATTGAGCAATCACTTTCACTTGAAATGTGTGCAATCTCAATAGGTGGTTCAAACTTAGTTGGGGCACTTGTTGCAGGTAATAGCAAGGGAATGGCAGTTGCAGATATTGCTACTGAACGTGATATTGATATCTTAACATCATTCGGTGATGTAGTTGTAATGGAAGGTGGTGTCAATACTGCGGGCAATCTAATTCTTGTCAATGAGAATGGAATAGTTGCATCACCAAGCATTCCAGGTGCAGGATTGGAGATTATGTCTGAAGTAATGGGCGCACCAGTAGTAGTTTCAACGATAGCTGGTCATGATGTAGTTGGCTCTCTTGGTGTAACAAATGACCAAGGGGTATTACTTCATCCCGATGTAACTTCTGAAGAGGTATTGCTAATCGAAGAGATCCTAGGAGTTCCTCCAATGGTTGGTACAGTTTCTTTTGGCTCCCCGTATGTCGGTGCTGGTGTTTGTGCCTCTAATCATGGTGCTGTTTCAGGTACTGAAACTACTGGCCCTGAATTGAATAGGATTGAAGATGCACTCGGATTAATTTGACATTTACTATTATTTTAATCAAAAAATATAGGTGAAATGTTCAAAGACTGCTGTCATTGGCAATAGGCCATGGGAGAAATGCTCTATCAAGGTAAGGTCAAGCAAGTTTGGTCAACTGATGATCCAGATATACTTGAGTTTAGATTCACAAATCAAATTTCAGTTTTTGACCAAATAATTCCCTCCTTAATTCCAAGAAAGGGTGAAACTCTAAACCGAACTACAGCACACTGGTTTAAGTTGGTTGAAGAAGAAGGTATTTGTGGTACACATTTGATTGAATTAAATGCACCTGACCGGTGTTTAGTGCGCAAAGTGACAGTTATTACAGAGCCTGGTGCAATTCCTAGGGATATGGAGTGGGTATTCGTTCCCTTGGAAGTGATTGTTAGACATTACTTGTCAGGTAGTGCTTGGAGGAGATTTGAGCGTGGTGAATTAACTGCTGAACAATTAGGTGTAGATGAGGACTGCCAATATGGGTCAAAATTGGCAAAGCCATTCGTTGAAGTAACAACAAAGTTTGAAACTTTTGATCGCAATATTGGCAAGGAAGAAGCCTTAGAGATTTCAAATATTACCGAAGAAGAATATGCCTCCATAGTTGAGGCTGCATTGAAAGTTGATGAAATCATCGAACGAGAAGCCGCAAAGAACGGACTAATCCATGTTGATGGCAAAAAGGAATTTGCTTTAGGACCTGGAAGAAAAGTCGTTCTTGTAGATACGTTCGGAACTTTGGATGAAGACCGCTGGTGGGATGCTGAGGCATATGCAAATGGCGAAACAATTGAATTATCAAAGGAGTTTGTTCGTTCGCATTATATTTCTACAGGTCACCAAGCAAATCTGAAAGCTGCAAGAGATAATGGAACAGAAGAACCACCTATTCCAGCTTTACCTCAAAGTGTAATTGACCAAACTGCCAATTTGTATTCTTCAATGTTTGAGCGTTTAACATCGGAAGAGTTTTGATTTCACTGGTGAGAGCGTAGTATAATTCCTACACCATTTCTCTCTGCTGCCTTTAGGATGGTTGACATGTGCTTAACAACATCCCTAACTCCACCATCTAGAGGCTCTTCGCTTGAAACGCCCCATCCTCTCCCTGCCAAGCCCTTTCTCAAGGTATAGACTTCATCACTATCTAGAAAACCACGAATCTCTAAACCTGCAGTACCATATTGATAATTACTATGACCGGCAATTTCCTCAGTACATTGTCCATTTAATTTTTTCAACAAATCAACAATTTCTTCACAGTCAATTCTCTCAACAAGTGCTATATTTGTTAATGGAGGTCTAATGAATTCCAGTAGATAATTTAGTGAAGAACCATTTCCCCATGGAAATCTGCCAAAACGATCCCTAATTCGTCCATCACCTAGTGAAATGTTCTGACCTGAATTATTTTGTTCCACACATGAAACGAATAGAAGAGTAGCATCATCCCATTCAATTGATTCTCTATTAGCAGGAGTGGCTAAACCTTGAGTTCGTAATCTTGTTCTCAAATCATCATCATCATTGATGAGATTCTCCCAATTCAAGCAATCACCACTACGACAATTATCAAGGGCTTCAATCACCTTCAATGCCTTTTGACCATCAAATGCATCTAAGGTGCTAAATGCAGTAGTATTGCCAAGGTCTACAGCATCCATATGGTTCGGCGGCAGCGCGAGTGTCATAAGGACTTGTGTTGTAAAAATAAACGGTTTTAATCATCAAAGAATTTATCCATTCTATCTTCAATAGGTCCAGAAGGTGTTTCAATATCTTCATCACCTTTAATTTCACGTCTTAGACTAGCAAATCGACCAAGTGCAGAAGTATCCTCTGCCTCCGTATTTTCAATGACTTCAATCATCTCTAAATCTGCCTTTGTATTTTGTATAGGATCAATTCCATCATCAGAATGAAGTGTAATTTCATCTTCCATCCTCGCATGCTGCTGCCTTATCACTTCTTGTTTTGCAGACTGGTCCGTTTCAGTCGAATCATCCATTCCACTATTGGACGGTGTTTTTCGTGGTGAATCAGTCGATGGCCTATTGCGAGCTTCATTGGAACTTACCTTAAACAATCCAGCAAACCATGCAATTACAATCAGTATTGCTGCCAAACTACCAGCAACGACCATATCACTGCCTTCTATGGTTATTGTTGAATCTTCTTTGTAGAAAGTACTCATCACATTATCCTCTAAATTATCATCAATATCATATGGTTGTTCACAGGAAAGAGTCGCTGTTAACTTCATGTCAGTTTTCAAAACACCAGGGTTGTTGATTAGAATTGTAGGTGCATAATCAGAAGCAGTGATATCAATTATTTTTGTAACTTCCCAATCACCACCATCTGTTTTTATGTTGATTTGACAAATAGTATTTGCAAGTCTTTCATATGTCGGTGCTCTTTCAATTCCAATTAGAATATCTCCATCAGCATTGAATGAGTGTATTCCGATATTCCATCCACTTGCTCTTGATATTGTTGTAACACTTTCCTCAGCAAGAGTTCGGCCATAATTATCAACAATTAACAATGTTATCTTCACCGTTCCAGCTTGTGGAATCCAACCACTAACATTTGCATCAATTGTGGCATTTTGTCCAGTTCCAATTACAATTGACTGCTGAATCAAATCCACCTTTTCACCAGAATCGGTTACAATCATCATAGTGGCATGAAGAGATTCATCCTGTGATGCAAACATCAAGCAATCTCCAACGCTACCACTCAACTCAATTATACCAAGATTCGCAAATGAGTTACTATTCAATGTGCATTCTACAGTAACACTCGGAAGTGCTTGACCACTAACATAAACTTTCAATGGCGTTTGAGAATTAGGTTGGTCTAGTACTATTTCGTTAGATTCTGTTCCCAATGTAAAACTAAGCACATCTCCTTGCTGTTGGAAGTTATCTGAACTTGATAGTTGTACATTAGAACTAAGCGAAACAGATAGTTGTTGACCATCAATTCCGAAAAGCACTGGAGATGAAGTAAATGCCACTTCACTCCCCTCTACTTCAACATCGTATGAATGAAGGCCGAGAGTAGGGTGAGTGACCTCTATTGACACAAGGAAACGCTGTCCATCCCAATTAGCATCTGGAATCAGATTGATTGGAATCCCCAATGACTGTCGAGGGGCGATTACCATCTGTGTGTCACCTGCCACCTCCCAACCACTCGGCAAACCATTGACATTCAATTGTAATATTGAAACATCATTTCCAAGATTATTCACCCATGCTGTAGGCAATCCACCAGTTTCCGACAGTAACCAAACACCTCGATGCTCTATGTTGATATTTGGAGCAGCACCGACACGGACAGGAATTTCTTCAACAATAGACCCAGAACCATCCCAATCTGATATTCGCAATCTCAATACTCCAACTTCTCCAGCTACTGCCTCAGTAGGGGGGGTGACAAATACAGTTACTGTCGACATTTGCCCAGGATCTATTACACTACTATTAGATAGAATATCAACCATCCATCCCTGACCTGCCTTGAATATGAAAGGTGCTTCTGGTGAATTACCCAATTGCTGAACAGTTAGTGTAATATTTTGACCTTCAGGAATAACTTCAAGTGAGGTTTGGCTTAGATTAAATCTCCATCCCGATACATGGTCAACAGTAATGTTAACAACTGTTTGACCAATCATCAAAGCCCCACTATACAAATCAATAGTCATAGTAGTTTCAGTTCCAGCCCATGTGTTAGAAGGAATACTAACCGATAGGATCACATTTGCGCTAGCGTTAATTTCAACACTGTTACTACTGACTTCCTGAGCGCTCCAAGATGATGAATCACTACCAGAATAAGACATTGAAAATCTTGGCTTCAAAGTGACATTATCTACAGAATTACCTATATTTGTCAAAGTCATATTTAGTTCAAGCAGTTGCGAAGGAATTACATTGATTGTATGACCTCCTTGTAAATCTAAATCCCATTGATGATCCGGTTCTGCTTCAACATCCATATAGACAGTAATAGTTGCTGATTCATTGATTATCGATTGCCATGTAAATGCTAATTGGAATGGTGTTTGAGCAGGTATCTCTTGAGATAATGTGACATCGACTGTGGCTATTGTAGTTGCAAGGGCACCTAAGGTTCTTTGAGGATTGTAAAGTATGAATTCTACATCGGGGGCAGAAGTCATGCCTAAGCCTGCAACAGAAGCGCCACTGAGAATATACTCGTCCTGACCATTCCCTGGGTTTTCAAGTCGCAGCAGTATTCTTTGAGGCTCACTAACATTCATTGAAACAATCTCTTCACCTAGTTCTGGAAGAGGTGAAAGAATAGTTGCTTCTGCTCTATGAATTTGAACTACCTGCAAAGTAAATAGAATATCGTGATCAACCATCAAAGAGTCATTATTTTGAAAAGTATGTCTTGCTGGTAATGCGTTAACTGGTAATATTACCGTCAACGTACCAACTGCTTCTGAATTTCCAATTCCATCCATCTCCAGCATATTTCCATTGATTGTCAAGTCCCCGCTTGCAGACCAAATCCAATTGCTATGAACCATTTGGGCTGCAACCATATTCCATTCAAGATGACCACTTGCAGGCAAATCAGCATTAATTTCCCATTGTAAGGTTGCATTCGGAAGAGTTCTTGTGTGTATCGGACTAACCACTACTGCACTTGCAGTTAAATTAACATCCATATCTTCACAAATTGTTTCACTCCCACTGCCAATGCAGATGGTCAAAGTAGTCGAAGTAGTACTTCCCAATTGAGTCATTGAATCTACATGAAGAGTTGCAAACAATTCCATCTTTTCCTTTGGATCTAAATCTAATGAAAACACTTCAATCCCATCAGCAGTTCGCAACGAAGGAGTTCCACCCCAAGAAGGTGCAGTCCAATCTATTGATGTTGAAGATTCATGTGCATTACCTAAGTTTTCAACCATTATCCAAGCAGATGCATCATATCCTGGACGTCCAACACCCTGTGAAGAGCCAAGACCATCAGGGCCCACAATTGAAAGACCACGGGTGCGCAAAACTTCTATCGGCAATCTTGTAGTGAATGAAATATTTACATCGCTATCCAAAGTAGCAGTAATATCAACAAATGAATTTTCATCTCCTAATGCACTAGAAGGAATACTTGCATCAAAAATAATTTGATGAGGAGTATTTGGTTGTAAATTTGGATTGCTATTTGAAGCGGAATCTATGTCAAATGTCCACCCACTTGGCAAGTTTGAATCGTCCCAAGTTACGGTCCAATCGGAAGTTTTTGACCCGATAGCAGTAATATCAATTGCAATACCTGAACTTGAACCTGGTGAAATGCGTTGATTTTCACTCGGAATATCAATTCTTACAACATAAGGCTCAACAACAACTAACTCGCTTGTAGCAATGTTGTTGTCTTCCCGTGCTTCAGTAATGTTGCTATTAATATCAAGCCTCATCTCAACATTATGAATTCCTAATTCAGCAGTAATATCTACACTGAAAGTTTGAGGTCCACCTTCTCCACTTGGTGCGATTGGGTTGACTTCGTCAAATCTTTGACGCTTAATCTCAACATCATTTACCAAGAGTACTGCATCAACACTATCATCGTTTGTTACAGTTCCAATATTGGAAAACTGCCCAGTTATTGTCACTTGTTGTCCAGGGTCAACTTGTGCTGGATTGAAACTAATCCCGCGCCCATCTAACAGAGGTGCGAGGTCTGCCACCCTTTGTGAAACAAGAGTATCTCCTATCAAAATATCAAGAGTCCCATCACCATCCATATCAGCGATTGCTGGTGCTGCCCATGCTCTATGTGGTAGAGAAAGAGGGCTTGACCAAGCGTTTGAGATATCGGCAGAGGCGCCACTTACTCCATCAAACGCCCATAACCGTTTACCAAATGCAACAATTATTTCTGGGGTTGAATCTCCATCTAAATCCATCCATATTGGCGGTGAAACTGCAATTTCATCATTATCAGTACCGGAACCTCTCTGCATATCTCGAGACCAGTCCTTAAGAGGAGTCTGTAATGAAATGTCATGGCAACCGACCATACCTTTCCTGTTGAAGTTAAAGGTTGATTCCGAGTACCAAGTGACCCAACATAATCGATCATGTATTCCGTCAGCGTCGGTGTCAACAACCAATGGTTGCGCATCTGCATAACCATTTGGAGCTCTAAAGTTGAATACTTCATCTGTGGATGTCAACTCCATTCCGATAAATCTCGCACCTTGCCCACTAGTTCTCCCATTTGCATCGGTTGGAACTGTCAATATCATCTCAGGTGCATCATCATTATCCAACTGTGCAATCACTGGTCCAGGCAAACGCAGACGAGGTGCATCCTCATCATAATCAGTTCCTTGAATCGCAACACGCTCCCAATCTAAAGAACCAGTTGCGCCATCAATTCTCCAAATCCACATACTTCCAGTACTAGAATCAATCGTGGTTAGAACGATTGCAGTATTTGAAGAATCTAAAGCGGCCCAAGTTGGATCACTCGGATGAGTCCCTCTATCTAGGGCTACTTCCCATTCTGCAACAGGTGCAGAACTCGCAGTAAGAGGTAATGCGATGAGAGTAGGGTCGTTGGTATTTTCATCAACCAACGCTAAAACAAGTTCCGGACTTCCATCAAGGGATAAGTCTGCTAATAGCGGTTGAGTAATTGAATAGTGATCACTTTGTGAGGTTGGCAGATGAGGGCTAGTAATTCCGATTCTATAATCAGCATTTGAATACGACCATAGTTTTTCATTACTGTGCCCACTAGTTTGCCAACCAGATTCGCTACAGGATAATTCAGGAGACCACATTTCCACAACAAGTGCAGCATCAGTATCATATGTGACAATAATTTCCATTCTTCCATCAGCATCAGCATCAAGGATAACTGGAGTGGACCTAATCGTCCTCGTTTCACCTAAATTCCCCTGCCATGCTGTTTTAGCATCATCTCCAGAAATAATTGTTAATTTGCTATCGAAACCATTTCCATTTGATTCGCTTAGGATTAGAACAGCAAATAATTTATTCAAACCACATCTTTCTATAGCAGCTTCTGGTGCGTTAATTGAATTTGAAAAATCACCAATCACAGAACCGTATGCATCAGAACCATCGTCATTATCAAATGCTTGCCAATTTATCACAGGTGAATCAATAATTCCATATTCACTGACATCACTTACATTTCCTTGCCCAGGCCCTCCATTGACTGAATGTAATGGCATAGTACCGTTATGTGTTGCAGTCCGTCCATATTGTGCCCATGGCTGGCTTAACTGGTCCCACTGCTGACCTAAAACATCCATTGATTGGCTGGTTTCTAGTAATTCTTCCCCTTCATGTTGATTAGTGATTATTGGTGATAATGAAGTAAATATCAAGAGTAATAATGGCAATATTGCCACTACTTGTCCCCGTCTTAAAGACAGCATGCGCTCTGACATCGAAAGGATGTGGACAGTGGGGGTTGTTATGGGTTATGCTTGTGAGAGCCTCATATGCATCAATTTCAACACCCTAAATCACCCGCCAAAGGGGTTATTTCATGCCACAATTATCGTTCGCAGTATTGCGTTATCAACAGTTTGAATTAAATAGGGGTCGTCGGTGGCGAGAACGAATTCGCACAACTTCTCTCCCGAGGCATCAGCCGGTGAAGGACGGAATGGGGCACTGCGCCTCTCCTCCTCATCAATTGCCTTTGGTGAAAAGAAAGCGGAGAGGTGAAAAAATGTACAAAGTCGTAAGTAAGGAGGATACAATCCGTATTCCTGCAGAATATATGCGAAAGGGGCAATCCCTTGACCAACACATAGACCGACTTGCAATGACTGCTTTTGAAGGCCGTTTTGATGATGATAACAGATTTATTCTGGTAACAAATAATCACAAGCCAATTGGAAGAGGAAGAATCATTCATGGAGATGGTGCAATATACCAACGTGTAAGTTTTGATGCAGTTCTTTTCTGTATGGATGATTATGAAGTCGTTGAAGGTGCGGTATCTGAAGTCAATGATTTTGGTGCATTCGTACGTATTGGCCCAATGGAAGCCCTTCTACACAAGTCTCAAATTTTGGAAGAGATGGTCGAATCAAATGTTGGAATGGGATGGATTGAAGGACGTACAACTGGCCGTAGAATCGGAGTCGGTTCATCAGTCCGTTCAAGAATTGTTTCTCTTTCACCTGATACAAGTGACCCTAGACGCTCTAAGATTGGTCTTACTAGTAAGCAACCAGGTTTGGGATGTCACGACTGGTTGAAAGAAGATGCCGAGAAAGGTTCCGAGTGAGGTGTTTTGATATGGCAAAGAATCCATTTGCATGCGGTGAATGTCACCTCGTATTAGCGGATGGTGTTGACCAATGTCCACGCCACCCATCATCAAGAGTTTCAAGTGATTGGAACGGATATGTGATTATCATGCAACCTCATAGATCTGAGATTGCAAAGCGACTACAGGTTGAGCAGCCTGGAAAATATGCTCTAAAAGTAAATATCAACTGAGGAGATGATTGATATGGAGATAGTAGATAGAACAGAAAACAAAATACTCAACAGAGTTGAAATAAGCTTCAAGTGGCAACATATCGGTAAAGCAACACCTTCACGTAAGGATGTTATGGATTTGGTAAAGACTCTAGAACCGGGTTCCAATCCTGAACTTATCATTGTAAAGGATTGTAATACTAGATTTGGGCAACCTTTGACTACAGGAAAAGCTTTCATTTATTCTAGTGAAGATGCAATGAAGGTTGAGCCTGAATATATTTTCAAGCGTCATGAATCATTACGCTCAGGTGGTTCCACTACCAAAAAAGCCCCTGAAAAGAAGACTAAAGCCGCAACTGAAGAAGCATCCGAAGAAGCATCCGAAGAAGCATCCGAAGAAGCATCCGAAGAAGCATCCGAAGAAGCAACTGAAAAAGGAGGTGACGAATGATGGCTGACGGTCCAAAATCTGGAGCAAAGTGGTCTAAGTATTCCGTTGCTGATGACGGTACTCTTGTTCGTAACGCAGAATTCTGTCCTTCATGTGGCCCTGGTGTATTCCTTGCAAATCACAAAGATCGCAAATCCTGTGGTCGTTGCGGACATACTGAATCTAACGAATGATTGGATTGTTAAAGATTGGATAATTTCCAATTTCCATCATTGAATAGATTCCACCATTGCCCATCTATGTTTAGGCTATGAACTGGTATCTCTTGGTATTCGCTAAGAGTAGGCTGATTCAACAACAGTACTTCTTTTCTCCATCCAGAGATTCTCCATGCATTAGATGCAGAATCCCAAATTGCGTTTTGAATAGGCCCAGTGATATTAGTTTGTATTTTCAAAACATCATCTGAATAATGGAACGCTTCACCACTATTACTGCAAATCAATTCATGCTGTGAATCTCTATACACATTTTCAATAACTGCATCAAGATCTACCCTTTCAGTCCTAATAATTGTTCCATCATCAGCATCCAGAACCAATCGTCCACCAGCAGCACACCAAATGTGAATCTCAGAATCAATGAAATTCATGCAAACGGTTTCGTCACCTCTTGGCATATTACTGACTTCAGGCCACACAGGCTCGGGACTTCTCCAAATCTCACTTGAGTCGGGATTTAAGCAATATATTCCCTTCTTCCATAACACGAATGCAACACGCTCACCATCAGTTGCCAATGCAAGTGGCTGAGAATCTAAGACCCTAGACCATATGTTACTGGCTGGATGCAAGGCCGTTGCCAATGATTTTTGAATTCTCAAATCAGCTCTTGTTGGCCCTTCAACCAACTTATTGTCCAGATTTATTGAAGCCATTCTCGCTAGCATCAATTCAGCATCTAACCATGTAGCAACCAAATTGTTGCCAATAATACAAGCCTGTTCAATCGATATTGGAAATGGGTTAACAGGTTCATCAGAATATGTCAAGTTTTGATCAAGTAGCAACATTTCTCCATCTTGTCCAATGGCCAAATATCCCTCGTCAAGATGTAAAATCCGACTTGGTGTAAATGGCAATTGCGGAGGATTACTGATTGCCATATCTTCATCTAAACCTCTAATGGTTGTCAATCCTTTGGCGCATAGCACTCAAATGTTAGCAGTAACTGGGCAATATATGGAGGAGCAAAACATCATTCTAATCATCGTCAATGGTGAGGATATTGCTTCGACCAATCAAGCCGACAAATTGCTTGAAATGGGACAATGGAATCTCTTATCAAATATTGAAAATAATATCGCATATTCGTTAAAGAATGTGAGAATGTGGATTCTACCAAAAGGAGTATTGTTTGAAGATAACTTGGACCTTAGATGGCAGAATGAAACTGGAGAAATTGTAAGTGAGGTAATCTTTCCTTCACGCCATGCAGCTGCAAGTGGACAAGCATCTCTTACCATTCACCCAATCGGAATTACTGGTGTAGTTGATGGTGAAGAAATTCGCTATGGAGGAAAGGCAGGTAAAGCACCACCTCCAAACCCGAGAATCGCATCATGGTGGAGGGAATTAAACCGTCTGAATGATATTATTCAAAATGGTGATAGTGATAATGATTTGAAGCGATTTGAATTATCACTTGAAGTAACACACCATGGTCCATGGCTATCCTCGCCATCATTATTCATTGAGGTTGGTTCAACTGCGGAAACTTGGCATCATCAAGGTGCAGCAGATCTACTCGCTGGAATAATATTCTCTGGACTTGCTTTGGATGGTGGTTCAGGTTTTGGAGGCTGGAATGAATCAAAAAACACTGGAGAAGTGGTTGTTATTACATTGGGGGGAGGGCATTATGCTCCAAGAGGAAACCTCCTTGCTCTAAATGAAGGTATTTGGTTAGGGCATATGCTTGCAAATTATGCTCTTCCATTTATTGCACCAGAGGCTGAAGGTGGTGCAGTTCTTGGCCAATGGAAAAATTCAATTGATGCTGCGATAGAATCGACAAGGAAGGCATTTCCTGGTGGTAAGATTGTCTTTTCGTGGGACAAAAAATCCTTCAAAGGCTGGCAGAGACAAGCTATTCGTGACAGGGCTGAAGAATTGAAAATACCATTACTCAATTCAAAGTCCGTTATTAGTATGCTTGAATAAGAGACTAGTGTCGTAACAAAATACTCAAGAATCGCCGACTTATGCAACAGTTTAGGGTGACATTATGGTAGGGCTATTCTCTCGCATGATAGTTGCTACTACTATACGAATGCCAAAGTGGTTCGTAGGCTGGGTTTCAAAGCGATATGTTGCTGGACCTAACTTAGAAGGCGCAGTAAAAATAATGACGCGTCTTCAGTCAGAAGGTGCTTGTTTTACAATAGATGTACTCGGTGAGGATATTTCTTCAATACAAGAGGCAGAATATTTCCTTTCGGAATATGTTGAAGTTATTAAGGCAATAACGAACAATAATTTAGATGCCAATCTAAGCATAAAGCCAACAGCTTTTGGCCTATTGATTGACAAAAGCAAAGGTATGGAGAATATTGAGGAATTGGTTACAATAGCAAAGCAACATGACATATTTGTTCGTCTTGATATGGAAGACCATAGGGTGACTAGTGATACAATTCAGGTGGTAATAGATTTACATGAAAAAGGATTTACAAATGTCGGAACAGTCTTACAAGGGAGATTGTTTAGAACCATTGATGATATTAATCAGTTGGAACAGAAATTATCTTCATCTGCAGATTATCGTATTTGCAAAGGAATTTATCTTGAACCAGAATCGATTTCACATACTGGTTATTCACAAATAGTTGAGGCTACAAATGCGTGCATTGACCGAATGTTGGATGCAGGCGCCTATACAGCTATTGCTAGTCATGATGTTCCTGTAATCAAACATACTTTGGCTGCATTAGAGTCGCGGAAAATGGGTCCAAATATTGAAGATCCAAGAAATAATGCAGGTCCAGAGAGGACTCACAAAGGACCAGGCTATGAATTCCAAATGTTACTTGGAGTTAGAGGTCCATTACGCAGAAAACTAGCCAAACAAGGACATAGGACAAGAGTATACATCCCATATGGTGAAAAATGGTATGAATACAGTATTAGGAGATTACAAGAAAACCCCACTATTGGTACTCAAATTGCTAAAGCATTCATTATGCCTTGGACAAATAGACCTTAATCACTTTTCAAGGAATGCAACTAATGTTCCTCCAAATAAAGGATTGAAAGCAATATGGTGTGTTTCGGTTGTTGATTGAATTAAATTAATCCAAGAGTTAAATCCATTGACAACGGCCATTGCAATCTCATCATCTTCTGCAATATCTCCTGCTGGAACTGGAGGTTCTAGGGTGAATAAAACTCCTCCCTTAGTTAGAAATGGCAGCATTTGCTCAACTTGGTGAGCCACATTTTCCGCATTACAATCAACGATAACAACATCTGCCTGAGATTGTATTGGTGAATCACCTACTTCAATACCTGATTTCGAAGCAGCACTCCAAGCATTTGTTTCAGCTATCAAAGAATCTAGTTCACCTACAACAATTTTGACCCATTGTTCAGCTTTATACCGAGTCATTAAGCGATGAATAATCACTCCAAATTTCGCCCCATTTTCAACAATATCATAGCGTGTAGGTTGCCAATCATCTTGTTCAATCAAGTCAAAAATCCAAGCAGAACGGTGACCTATTCCTCCTCCGATTTCAATAATTGTATCTGGCTTAATTCTACCAATTGCATCTCTTAATCGTCTTATGACGGATATTGACCAAGTATCTAAGCCCATATGATCTAATTGTGCAGAAATATTTGCAGCAATTGCAGGTTCATCGCGACTTCTATTTTGGTCAGGAGATAGTATAGAAGACAAAACTTCATCCTTAGAGAGCGCATTAGCGTTCTCATCTTCAGCCATGTTTTGGCCTCACATATCCTCCATTTCAAGGCTCGTATTTTGTTTTCAGCCAAGCGGTGGCTTCAAACATGAGTTGCAAGGCGCTTGTAATTAGGGGTCATTATGGAAGACGAATGGGAAGAGGATGATTACGAGGTAGAAGAAGTCCTCGAAAATGCTACCCATTGTGATAACTGTGACGATATTACCGGTCACGAGATTCTAAAACAGAAAGCAAAAGGTAAAGGTTTTGATTATTTAGTGAAGTGTGAGCAATGCGCAAATATTCACACCCTAAATATTAGGCCACCTGCTTTAATCAAAATACCATTTACTTTGACTGATGGTCCTGAGTCAGAGACCATTCAATTAGAAGTAGATGAAGATGAAGAATTTATTGTTGAAGATGTTTTTGAGGAATCAGAAATGTTATGGAAAATCAATCAGGTCTTGATTGCTGAAGGACGAAAAGTGAAGTATGCAATCGCTAAAGATGTAAAGGGGATTAATGCAATTCGTACAGACAAAGTACGTGTCAAACTTACTATGACGCGTGGAGAAGATTCAGAAGCAGATGTTCTAATTGTTCCCCAAGAAACAACTTACACTGGAGGTAACCTCATTGAACACAATGATTCAACATGGAGAATTCGCGCAATTCACACTGGCTCTGGGAGAACTATGAGAGGGACAGTAAAAGCTTCAGATATCAAGCGAATGTATCTCCATGAACCTCCACGACCAGAATATTTTGCACCACGGACTCCTAGAGAGAGAAGACAAGCGTGGAAAGAGGGACGGCTGGGAGACAATCCAAATCCGGTGCGACCTCAAGGTGAAACAAAGAAAGGTGTTCAACCTCCGACTAAGAGGAAAAAACGCCCTCGTAATTGAATCATTCAGGTGGATTAGCCTCAATTAATAGTTGATCCATTTGTAATATTCCGTATCCATAATAGTCATCATGGCCGGTCTGTCCATCTTGTTTCTTTGAACAATCCATAAGATATTGCTTTACATCATTTACCGTACTTGCACTACCTTGACTACCATTGGCTGCAAGTTCGGGGTTAGTCTCTAACAGTAATGCAATTGCACCAGTGACGAACACAGTTGCAGCGCTAGTTCCGTCAACTAAGGACCAGGTTCCTTGATGATTTATCACTGGAACTCTGAATGCAGGGGCAACAATTTCAGGCTTTTTGTGAGGGTCATTACGTGGCAATAATATCGGTAGTGGCAAAATCCTTCCGTTGTTATCACCAACGCTTGAACCAGACCAAATAGTTCCACTTGAAGTGACTCCACCAACAGCAATTACTGCAGTTTCGCTTGCAGGAGAAGCAACATCACCATCATCATCAGTACCATCATTTCCTGCAGCTGCAATGACAAATATTCCCTTATCTATTGCATCGTTTGCAGCATCCCCTGAATCTCTACCACTCTGCAAAAAGAATGGTAATGCACCAGGAGCACCACCAAGTGAAAGAGAAATAATATGGGCATTATTCTCTACACACCAGTCTATTGCAGCAACGACATCAGAATCATCACCAGAACCGTTACTTTGTAGAGCCTTAGCAACCAATAATTCCACATTAGGTGCCATGCCTTCAATCCATCCATTGGCTACCAATATTCCAGCCATACTAGTTCCATGTCCATGGTCATCATATGGATTAGAGTTACCATTTACGAAATCCATCCATCCAACTAAATTAATCCCTTCCAAATCATCGTGAGTTCTGTCGAGTCCCGAATCTACGATACAAACTCGAATTCCCTGACCAGTTGCAGTCATATTATCAAACTCAATCAAATTTTGATATTTAGTCTGTGATTCCAAAGCTGAGTCACTTGGACGAATACTAATTATTCCCTCATCCATCAAAACAGAACCAATGTATCCAACTGTTAGTATGAGGGTAAGTACTACTGAAAAACTTACAATTTTTCGCATTAATGCAAGGTCTTTTTGTAAATAGTGATTGTCTTGAAACACATTTGAGTCTCTAATTTCTGCCTCAAATTGCTGTTGATTTTGAACAGATACTATTTCTTCATCACTTAATTCTACAGGATCCAATTCTTCACCTTCAGCACGAGAAAATACTGGTGGAAGAGGTGGTAATTTATCTTGTGACATAATAATCAACTAAATGCATTAACAATTTCTTCTAAAGTATCACTGAATAATTTTGCTTCTTCTTCAGTATTATACATATACGCTGAAGCACGAAGAGAGCCATTTACATGACCCTTGGCATTGAACCAAGAATGAACACAATGTTGTCCAGAACGAACCATCACATTAGCAGCCTCATCAAGTAATATCGCCATATCATGCGCTGGTAAATCATGCATTAAGAGGGAGCAAATCCCTCCACGCAAGCGTGCATCTTCAGGTCCAATAATTTCTATTCCATTTAGATCTTTAACACCAGCAGTCATTATTTTGTTGAGTTTAATCTCATGTTGATGAACAGCATCCATATCTTGTTTAGCCAAGTATTCAATTGCAACTCCTGCGGCAATCATTCCTGAAAAGTTACCCAATCCACCTTCAAATCTAGCAGGTGGTTTAGCCCACTGTAATGAGTCATAGTGTGTTGTGACTACAGTTTGTCCACCTGATTGGATCGTTCTCAAATCATCAAGCAGATCAAAACGACCCCATAAGCCGCCCATGCCCGAAGGACCACACATTTTGTGTATTGAAAATGCAATGAAATCAATATCCAAATCTTGTACATCAACATTCATGTGTGGAAGTGATTGGGCGCCATCAACAGCAATTAGTGCTCCATGGTCATGACTAATTTTTGCAATTTCTTTTATTGGAGTAGAAACACCATCTAAATTACCAACATGGCTCATGGAAACTAATTTGAGTTTATCTCCAACTTCAGAACACACTTCTTCAAATGCTTCAAGGTCAAAGGTATTATCTTCATTGCTTGCAACTACGCGGTGATCAATTCCCTGCTCTTGTTCTAATTGTAGCCAAGGTACAAGATTTGAATTATGTTCTCTATCAGTAGTTAAAACCACGTCTCCCTTCGACCATTTCATACCGTGTGCTATTTGATTTATTGATTGAGTCGCGTTTTTAGTAAATACTACCTCATTCACCGATGAGGCATTCAAAAATGACGCAATAGAACGCCTAGAATCAGCAACTCCTTTGGAAACTGCAGTTCCATAACGATGGACTGAACGCCCTCCACAACCGGGATATTTTGTATAATAATCATTTATTGAATTTATCACACAATCAGGTTTTAACGTAACGCAAGCATTATCCAAATATGCTGGAACATTATCTCCACGTAATGTGGGGAAATCTTCTCTTATTGAATTGACATCCATCACCATGCCTCCGAATCAGGTAAAAAGTCCAATGCTGGAGCATTAATATCGCAACCAGGGCAAGTGTATCTAGTTGGCATCATTTGTCCACACCCACTACATGGCATTCCGGTAATACTAATCATGCCGCATCCTTGATTGCGACAAGGGATTGCAGCATCACCTGAGTTAGTACGTTCTACATCTACATCCGTTTCACATTCAGGACATATTGAATTTTTCTTTTCCATCATTTTGTCACCAGAACTAGAAAGTTCAGCACTAGCAGTAAAAGCGGCTTTAGTTTGCACTCTTGTATCTTCACCAAGCATTCTTTGAGGGAACCAAATAACCCAAAAGTAGACCGGAAGGATCAAAATACCACTAATTAGGTGGATGAAAAGAAAAATATTCCGATCCCCATCACGAGCGATTCTTTCTGAAACATAATGCGCACCTGACCATGTTGAAATAATGACGAGCAATAGCCAAGTAACGAAAATCATTGTCCAGCCTGCTAAAGAATGTTCAGCCATTTCAACTTTCATTACCCGCACATCTTCATGGACATGGTATGCCTCAACATGCATATCTCTAGTTTCCATCACAGCCTTCCAAAAGAATGAAAGTAAGAATAGTACTGTTAAAACAATTAAAGTTCCCCACATCAGTTGTGATAATTCTATTCCTAAAGGAAACTGATTATTATCTACATGGAACATGATTTGTGCAAGGAATAAAGCATTCCACATAACCAACAATGTAATTGCATGTGAACGCATTACTGGAAATAAATTCCATACTTGAACTGCAAACCAAACCCAAAGGATGGCCGAAACAAGCATCTGGAAATAAGCAAATCCTCCTATGGCTCCTGTCATTCCATCTATTCCAGATACAGTTGCATCACCACCGTCAAATACTTCGACTGAAATTGCACCGAATAGGAATGCGATTGCTCCTAGAGACAGTGCAATCCAATGTCGTCTATCCCATTCAAGAAGTGCAAGTTTTGCTTGGAATTTTATCTCTCTGCGAATATTATCAATCTTTAATCCGACGCCCTTCAAGGCAGGATGTAAATCAGCAACACTGTTTTTTAATGTAATGTCACTAAGTCGAAATGGCATTTCATCATGAGCTTCATCAACCAAATTTGGTGTGATGTCAGTATCGCTCATATTGAACCCCTAAGGGGTTCACCTTTGAGTTCTTTCCCTTCACAGGATTGGAAAAGAGAATAATTGAGGGTGATGGTTAAACAGGAAGTGTAGGTGGAAGGAGCGTTGCCGAGATCGCATAGCCTGGTATCGCGCTCGACTGGAAATCGAGTGGGCCTGACCCGCGGGAGTTCAAATCTCTCTCTCGGCGCCAACATTGCTTTGAGGGAAAGCAATGTTGGCTAGGTTTCGAACACAATCAATACATAGTGCATGTTCGAACCCGGCGCCAATAACGCTTCAATGACAAGCAAAATGCGGAAGTATGTTATTGACTAATCCACTGCATGACACTATGGGCATGCTCGATATTGATGATGACCGTTTTTGGTGGTCATTGCTCTTAATAGGTTGTCTATTGAGTGTTATCGCAATCGTAAGTTCTGATTTAGGCCTCGATACTCATATTCGTATGAATGCAGCAAATTCAGAGGATGGTGTATTGGAATGGGGGCATACTCGGACAGTTGACCCACTTGCAAGTGACCCAGATTATAGCAAGACGATTGAACCACAATTTGACGCAACTTCTAGCCAACTATTCTTTCCAATTAGTGTAGCGGTTATTTTTACTGTTGGTCTCGCCATAAGCGGTTATGTCAACCCCTTAGAAACCGAAGATGGAACTTCGGTTTGGAGTCCTAGATTGCCAGCATTGTTGTCAATTTATCCAGTCTTTATTTTCGCAATAGGAAGGGGATATTTTGAACCAATATTTGCGACATTAATGGGACTTTCAATAGGAATTGTTGGAATACTTAAAGTCAGCAAGCGGAGTACACAAGCAATATTGTTAATATTGTCATTATCACTCATATTATATCTAAAAGGCATTAATATCAATACAATATTTTGGTTTGTTATTATCGCAGGAGTAATCAATAATATTAGTCAATTAATTGACAATAAATATAGTTCTATTGAGGGCAATGACTCTCCATTACAGAATCCATATTTAATGGCAGTAGTAACCTTTTCTTTAGTCACAATATTCCTAATCGTGTCAGGATTAATGGGCTTTGGCGGGACTCTTTCAGTGATTGGAGACTATCCGCTAAAATTTTCTTTTGCGCTATTTGGCTCCTTATTGGATGTGGCAATTATCTTTGGATTATTTGGCATGATGCTTTGGCCATTCATTGTTCCTTTGGTTAAAAATTTAAGACAAATTAGATCATATAATGTTGCTCTTCTTACTTCTGCATGTGCAGGATTACTTTCAGCAATTTGGGTATATGTTGCAGTATTGTGGACTTACGAGGCAGAATTATGGGGGGCTGAATGGCCCGAAATTATGTGGGTAATGGGCAATAATGGGCGCTATATTTCTTTACTAATAATTCCACTATTTGCACTGATGGCGTATACAGCTAAGCAATTTCCAGAGATGCCATCTATTTGGTCACCAAAGGATAAATCAAAAACTCTACTACTGGCGATAATATTAGTTCTGCCTTTAACACTTGCAACATCAATACATGGGCAAACAATGTGGACAGATGAGGCAGCTGAAGTGTTGAGTGATTCGATGGAAGATGGAGAACAATTCGTATTTATTCATGAACCTACTCTTGCTATGCATTGGCTTTATACAATTAGAACAGACTTAGATTTAGATGGTCAGAGAAATATTACAGGGCACTGGAGGGCACCTGATTCTGGATGGCAGGATGAATTGATCAACGCCACACAATATCAAAACCGAGGTGATATTAGTTCAATCAATTTCATTGTAATATCTCCACAGGTTGAAACATTTGTTCCCGAAGGTTGGGAACTCTTGGAACAAGGTGAAGCACCATTCCTTAATGGTGGAAATCAATGGTCAATTTGGGCCAAAGAATTACCTTTAGCAAATTAGGTAATTGATTAGTTCATTGAATAATAGCGTATTACCCGGCGCGAAGCGGTTATATTGGGAGTGTCAGTCGCTCGCTTCACTGCCACCATGGCTTAGCGGTATAGCACCTCATTGGTAATGAGGAGGTCGCGAGTTCAATTCTCGCTGGTGGCTCTTTTCAGCGATTCCGATAGTTGCTATAGGTTGAAAAATTGCTTTCTCAAGAAATATTTCCCCTCAAAGTATAATAGGTGTTTTTTACAGTTGAAAGATTGGAGAGGGAGACTTTTCCAGATGGGATGCAAATGCAGGGAAATAACGAGAGTAAGGTAGAAATGCGCCAGAGAGTGCGTGACCTTCAAAGCCAAGTAGATGAATTAAAAGATTTAGTGAACACATTACTGAGTGTTATCGTTGAGGAACCAGATGGAGTGCACACAGGTGCTGCACCATCTATTCCAGGACACCCTCACAGCAATTACTGCATGTGAGATTATCCTTTAATCACTGCAATCGGATTTAACCTAGCCACTGGTCTTGCTAGACCTGCGGCATTTGTAATCGAAATTACTTCATCAACATCTTTGTATGCTGATGGTGCTTCTTCACTCAATACATTTGGAGTGGAAGCATGCACACGAATACCGGAATTTTCTAATTCCCTTTTCAATGCTTTACCATCTATTGTTTTCTTTGCTTGACTGCGAGATAATGCGCGACCAGCGCCATGGCAGGAAGAAGCAAAGGCATGATTCTGTCCAGTTTTTGGCCCAGCCATTATCCATGAACCAGTACCCATGTCACCAGGCACTAATACTGGCTGACCTGTTGCTTTGAATGAGTTAGAAATGTCGGGGTGGTCTCCTGCGAATGCTCTAGTAGCACCTTTACGGTGAACACAGCATTGACATGAACTTCCATTGATAATATGAGTTTCCTTTTTTGCAATATTATGAGCTACATCGTATAGAGTTCTAGCCTCTCCATCAACACCTAATTCCAAATTTAGTACAGTTCTCAAACGTGTAGCAAGCGCCGCCCTATTTGCAAAAGCAAAATTTGCAGCAGCATTCATCGCATCAAAATATTCCATTCCTTGTTTTGAATAAAATGGTGCTGCGGCAAGTTGTCTATCCGGCAATTCATAACCCCATTCTTCATCGACCCAAAGGTTGCCTTTTTTCTTATATCTCTGCTCAAGACCTCTAACATGGTCTGTACAAACCTGATGACCTAAACCTCGGCTACCAGAGTGGATCATTGCCAATAATTGATTTTCGTATAATCCCCATTGCTTAGCAGTTTCATCATCAACTATTGAACCAACTGTTTGAATTTCAAGGAAATGGTTTCCACTTCCTAGTGTTCCCAGTGCTCTCAAGCCTCTCTCCTTTGCTCTATGAGAAATGTTTGCCTCCATAGTTTCAAGAAATCCACCTGATTCAATATTAGGAATATCTTCTGCCAATCCAAAGCCAAGTTCAGCAGCAACACCAGCACCGCCAGAAATAATTTGGTCTAATTGTTGAGATGTAATCTCTAATCCACCTTTACCGCTTGCACCAGCTGGAACTCTTCCTGCCAACCTTCCGGCTAATTTTTTCAAGTTAGGAATGTCCTCAATGGTTGCATCAAGAGCCATTACTCTTACTCCACAGTTGATATCAAAACCGACTCCACCTGGTGAAATAGCACCGCCAAACTCACCAGAATCAACATCGGTTGCGACTACACCGCCAATAGGAAACCCATACCCATAATGCCAATCAGCCATTGCCCACGCTTCACCGACTATTCCAGGTAAACTAGCACTATTGACCAGTTGTTCAGGCCCTCTATCATCTGCATGCTTTGCTAGATGCTCGGGAGTAGTTATCATGCGAGCATCTACTCGCATATTGCCATGAGCTTTGATTCTCATTATGCCATTGCCTTCATCGATGAGATGGGCACGCCAATCTTCGCTCATTGTTTGGTTGTCAGGTAAGGCACACTTGAGACTTGTCCTCAGCAAAAGTGTGCAGCATTGCCCGATTTTAGATAGATTAGTTACATAGGCTTGAAGGGGTATGGGCGTTTCGGCGATTTGTTCCTAAAGGAACAGGTGTTCATCATGGGCCTTCCTCCTATCGATTTGGCGGTATTTCATGAGCATGGATTTACAAGGAAACAATGTAGTGTTTCAGGTTTGTGGTTTTGGTCTACCGATGCGGATAGAACTACCTGCGGAGATACTGCTGAAGATGAATATACATTTATTGGTAAACCACTAATTACAGGATTTTCAATGCGAGGTAAGGAACTCAAAGATGCAATGCGTGAAGCATTTTTATCATTTTTTGAAAATATCTCTCATACCCGTATTGCACCATATCCAGTACTGGCAAGGTGGAGAGATGACATCCACCTCACAATCGCAAGTATTGCAGATTTCCAACCACATGTGACCTCTGGTGAAGTTGAACCGCCTGCTAATCCATTGACAATCTCTCAACCTTGTATCCGATTGACAGATGTTGATGCAGTAGGTCGCTCAGGACGGCATTTAACCACTTTTGAAATGATGGCTCATCACACATTTAATCGTCCTGATGAAGGAAAGATGTATTATTGGATGGAAGAATGTGTTCAGTATTGCCATCAAATGTTAACAGATACATTTGGTATCACTCCAAATGAAATCACCTATGTTGAGAATCCTTGGTGTGGTGGTGGAAATGCTGGCGCTGCTGTTGAAGTGATAGTCGGTGGATTAGAATTAGCAACTTTAGTATTCATGAATCTTCAAGAGGATGCTGAAGGAGAATATGAGATAAAGGGAGAAAGATATTCTGAAATGCCGCTACAAATTATTGATACAGGATATGGTTTAGAACGATTTTGTTGGGCTGCTGCTGGAACCCCAACAATTTACGAAGCGATATATCCAGAGACAGTTGCATGGTTAAAGCAACTATCAGGTTTTGATACAATTGCTTCAAAGTGGCCACAACTTGATTTGAATAAATTATTAGGTGAAATGAGTAGGCTAAATGGAATAATGAATATTGAACCAGGGGTTGATGCTGATGAGTTACAAGCAACTTTCATTCGCCGTTTGGCTGAAAGAGGTGTTGAGGTAACAGGCGAGCAATTTTCTGCAATAACAGAGCCTCTTGCAAGAATTTATGCCATCCCTGACCATTTACATGCTCTATGCAATATGCTTGGTGATGGATTAGTGCCATCAAATGCGAAGGCAGGATATTTGGCACGAATGTTGGCGCGAAGAACATTGAGAATGCGAGACGATCTAGGATTGAAGGTTAGTCTTGCTGAATTGGCAACACACCACATAGATGTCAATTTAGCGGGTGAAAAGATGAAACAAACATCAGATGGTTTGCTGAAAATATTATCTTTAGAGGAAGAAAGGTATGTTGAAATGCTTAGAAAGGGGCAAAATGTTATTCAAACTCAACTTGCTAAGATACCAAAAGATGCTACTGACATTCCGGATGCGGTTCTATTTAATTTGAATGATTCACATGGATTAACACCGGATATGTCAGTATCTCTTGCTAATATTTCTGGTTGGAAAGGTGTTTCGCTAAGAACAGGTTTTTCCGCAGAATTGGCAGAGCGCCATGCTGCAATTGCCAAGGCAGCAGCTAAGGAAATTTCAGTCAAACCAATCGTTGAATCCATTCCACAATTACCGAATACTGTTGCTCTGTATTATGAGGATGTTCAACAAAGAGAATTTGATGCAAGTGTACTGGCCTGTTTACCACTAATAGGTGATGATGTCCCTCCAACAGCCACTCATGGCATCGTGTTGGAGAAGACGTGTTTTTACCCCGAGGGTGGTGGGCAAGAAGGAGATTATGGGATGCTATCCACCGACTCTTCCAACAGGGCTGTATTGGATACAAGAAAGGTAGGTAATTTGGTGATTCATCTAACAGATGGTGCCTTTGAAGCAGGTGACTTAGTACATGGTTCTCTTGATTGGAATCGCAGAAAGCAACTGATGGACCACCACACAGCAGTGCATATTGTCGGTGGTGCTGCGCGAAGGATTCTTGGACCGCATATCTATCAAGCAGGAGCAAATAAATCTGTAGAATCTGCAAGGCTGGACATTACCCATTTCCGCCGTTTGAGTAGAGATGATTTAGATGCAATTGAAGGATTGTCTAATGAAGTATTAGGTCAAGTTCAAAGAACAGAAAAAACCACATTAAATCGCAAAGACGCTGATAGAAAATATGGATTTGATCTCTATCAAGGAGGTGCGCCCAAAGGAAGTGACATTAGAATTTTAAGAATTTCAGATCATGATATTCAAGCATGTGGAGGGACTCATCATGATGAGCCTGGTCAAATTGGTTCTATTCGGATTATCCGTTCTGCTGCAGTTCAAGATGGTGTAGAAAGATTGCACATTGTTGCAGGACAGGCTGCATTGGACTTTGCTAGAGAGCAGGGGGAAACTTTGAGACAAGCAAGTGAAGTTTTTGCTGTAAGCGGTCAAGATTTGCCTAAAGCAGCACAACGATTTTTCAATGAATGGAAGGGTCAAAGAAAGAGGATTGAACAGTTAGAAGCTGAAATCGTCCGTCTACGTACCAGTGGTGGAGACGAAACAGAAGAAGTCGACGGGGTTAGAATTGTCATAATGGAGGCTGATGGCGACCTCAAACAGATGACTAAAATGTTGAGAGAGTTAACATTAGATTCTGCGACTCCAACAGTAGCAGTATTGGGTTCTAGAGTTGATGGTGGAAAGTTAATGGTTGCAGTAACCGATAACACAATCGCTAGTGAAAAATACAATGCGGTTGAAATTTTGAAAGAAATTGCAGGCCATATCAATGGTGGTGGCGGAGGCCGACCAACCATGGCTCAGGGTGGTGGAACAAATCCAGATGGTTTGGATGACGCATTACAGGCAGCTAGAGATTTCGTTTCACAATAAAATTATTGTAAAGAATTCAACGCTCTTACATCAAAATGTGAAACTGCCTTTGAGGCGGCTTCATTCGGATAAAACCATGCTGCTTCAGAAATTTCTTCACTTTGCAAAATTAATTCTGATAAATCTCCATCCCACTTTGAACGATAGGTAAAGGAAACAAATGAAATACCTCTCGACGAAAATATCTGCTGGGTTATCAATGGTTTATCGTTCAGTAGAACGATATCAAGTCCTAATTCTTCTAATGTTTCGCGTACACACCCGACTTCAGGATGTTCATCATGATCCATATATCCTCCTGGTAATGTCCAACTTCCTCTAAAATGCCCTCGTTCAACCTTTCCCATCAATACTTGACCTTTTGAATTTGTAATCATTACTTTTGATACCAACCTGTGAAGAGAGCGATATATGGCTTCTCTTGCTATTGGATGCACAGAATTGTCTGCAATAATATCATCCTTCAAGGCCCAATGTTCGGGCCAGTCTATCTTCGGGTAACCCTTTTGAACAGATACCAATACGCCACTAAAATCAATATTTGTTGTACGCTTTTTTTGCCATTCAATATCCATCAATTGGACTTCTTGTGGTGTAGGAAGGCGCAAAACCGGAGAGGTTTCCATTCGACCTTGTATTGGTAATTGAGGGCCTTCTCCCTGCTCATTAACCAGCAATACTTGCCCATCATGCTCAAGATGAACGACAGTATCTGGGTGGCTCATAAATCTCTCCACATTGGCAAACTGTTTGAATCACTCGGATTCAGAAACGTCAGTCAATTGATCTTGTGAATAATCAATTTCATCATTGAATGTTGCTTCAGTAAGAAGGGCTTGAGGCAATTCTTTCTTGACCTTTGCACCTAATTTCTTCAGTTCATCAGTACGGCGCACGACATTCCCCCTTCCTTCTACCAATTGGTTATGTGATTGCTCAAATGAATCAGTTGCTTGCTTTAAGCGACCTCCTAGTGTTTCAAAGGATTTCAAAAACAGTGCTATTTGGTCGTGTAGACCGCCGGCGCTTTCTATCAATTTTCTTTGATTTGTAGTCATCTGCTCACGCTTCCACAAATCTTGAATTAGCATTAGTGCAGTCATTATTGTCGCACCTGTAACAACCTTGACTTTGACATTACCAGTGAGGTCTCGATACAATTCCGGACTCATCTTCATCGCTGCGCCATAAGCGCTTTCAAGAGGAACAAACATCAACACAAAGTCTGGTGAGTTAACAATCTCCATATGTGAATAATTTTTGTCAGCAAGTATTTTAGCGTGATTTTTGATAGAATTACAGTGCTTTTTCATCGCTAAATCAGCGTCACTATCATCGTCAGCATTGACATAATCATTCCAAGCTTTCAATGAGACCTTAGAGTCAATAATGATGTGGCGATTTTCGGGTAACATAATAATGAAATCGGACTGCAATCTGCTTCCATCTGCAGCAGTTTCACCTGTTTGTTTTAGGTAATCTTTACCTTCAACAAAACCCATACCCTGCAACATATTCTCTAAAACCAATTCTCCCCAAGCACCCTGTTTTTGCGAATCGGCTCTCAATGCATTGGTTAGATTCTCAGTACCCCTCGATAATTCCATTCCCAAATCAGAAACTTGGCCGATTTCTTTACTAAGTGAAGCACTTCTCTTTATTGAATCTCTCTCCATTCTCTGAATATTTTCCATATATTCTTTCATTGAATTTGATAGTAATTCGGTTGCACTGGAAAATGAAGATTCTTTGTCCTTTTCTGCCTTCTCAACCACTTCGTCAAATGCTTGACGTGCTGCCAAATTGAATGCCTGTTTCATCATCTGCGCATTTTCCTCATGCTGCGACTTATCATTTTCACGAGATTCTTCTAAAGCCTCATAACGCGCTTGAATTGATGCCAATTGCTGATTCAATTCCGATTGAGATGCAACAAGGTCGGACTTTGATTTTTGACTCATCAAATACCAAACAATAACTCCGACCAATGCAGTTGCTGACAAAATGTATAACTGTTCCACTTAGACCTCTCCAATTCTGCTAATTTGACGACGGTATATCAAGACATTTGTTGTGTTTGTTCGCATCAAGGTTCAATAATGAGAGTCTCTTGGAATAGGGTATGCGTTTTGAACAACTTAACGATGGTGTATGGGCAATGACCTACCTATTGGTGGATGAAACAACAATGGAAGCCGCATTAGTTGACCCTGTTTACGATTATATGGATTCGTACATCCAAAAGTTGCAGCAAGAAAATTTGACTCTTCGTTATGCAATTGCCACTCATACACATGCTGACCACATCACCGCCTGTTTCAATCTAAGAGATGTCACTGGTTGTGAATATGTAATGTGGAATGATACTGCATGTCTTGGAGTCTCAACATATGTTGGAGATCTAGAGCAATTAATGCTTGGCAGGCACCCAATTACATTTCACTTTGCACCAGGTCATACTTCGGATTCTATGCTAATTCATTTCGGCAATTACCTAATGACTGGAGATTTTTTGTTTACTGGTGAGGGGGGAGTCGGAAGAGATGACTTACCAAGTGGAAGGATGAAAGTTCACTGGGATTCGTTACAAGTATTGAATCGATTTGAGGGGGATGAGCTTGTGTGCACAGGTCATGACCCACCTGGTACTGAAATGAAGACTCTAAATTGGAATCGGGAAAACAATTTTGTTTTGAAGATGACTTCGTTTGAGGAATATCAACAGTGGCAGAATGAAAATAATATCAAATTAGGTTCTGTGTCTAAGATTAAAACCGCAGTACCTGCGAATTTATTTCGTGAAATTCCAGACGTAATTCCCTGGTTAGATTGATAATCAATAGAT
>JANXHP010000055.1 GCA_024958795.1 Candidatus Poseidoniaceae archaeon
GGCTCTTACCTCCGCGGCTAGGCATTCGTCGAAGTCACGCAATGGGTGTAATTTTGGTACCAATTACCTATCTATTATTCCAAAACTTAGTCGATAATGCAGGATTCCTTTGAACCCAGATACACAAAGAATACCCCTTTCACCCTATCTCTTTACGAGGGTAACCATGAAGGCCTAGACCTAAGTGGCAATTTATCGGTGAGACCATGCACGGACGTTCAATTTTTCTTGTCGCACTTTTACTTTTGACACCAATGTCACAATTCATTGACGTTAGCGCAGCATCTAGCGGACGATCAATGGCTTGTACTGGCGACATCTGCCTATCAGAAGCAATGCCGAATCCAAATGGATATGATGATGCAGCTTGGCCTGGCGGTGAATGGGTTGAATTGCATAATACGGGTACAACCGACATCAGCATTCTAAATTGGCAATTAAGCAATATTGCCTCAAAAACTCTTGACCTAAATTCAGCAACAATCGTTGGTTATGATTCTCAAAACTCTTCAACTTGGACAATATCTGCTGGTGATTATATGCTGATTGCAAGAAATGGAACTCCAACTTCGCAATTCTATCTTTCAAATACGGCAGATGCTCTTGACTTATTTGATTCATCTGGAACTAGAGTTGATCAAGCAAGTTGGAATGGTTCAAACTCAGGGAGTAGTAAAATTGCTGACCCTGCAAACGCAGCATATGATTGGATTGATGAATCCAATCCAAGTCCTGGGCAAGCAAATGGTGGAGGTGCTACAGGATTAATTCCGAGCGATTTGGTAATCTCTGAAGTGTTACCAGACCCTTGGCCAAGTTATGATAATTCTACATGGCCTGGTGGTGAGTGGGTTGAGGTTTTCAATACAGGCAGTTCAACTATTGACCTCACTGGTTGGTCAATAACTGATTCCGCTGGAAATGAATTGAGATTTAATGAAACGCATCTCGTGGGAGCGAATTCCTCAACATCATCATATGAGATTCTAGCCGGTCAGAATAGAATTATCGCTATCAACGGTTCTTCGTTTTATGGCGTTCTAAACAACGGAGGTGACACCCTGACCTTACATTGGCCAAATGGGACTGATGCGCAGCAGATGAGTTGGTCTGAATCCGAACCGGGATTTGCAATGGTTGATTCATCTATTGGCGGACATTGGGTTTACTCGGCTTTCCCAACACCTGGGCAATCAAACCCAGGAAGAATCAATCAAATGCCAATTCAGCAATCCGGCATTCAATTTAGTGAGGTTTTGCCTAATGCAAGTAGCGATGGAGCAATATTCCCTGATGGTGAATGGGTTGAATTGCATAATAATGGTTCTATGCCAGTTGATTTGATGGGATGGAGTATTATTGACGGAATGGGTAATGTGACAACTCTTGACCCTGCATCAATCGTTACCAATCAAACTCAAGGTTCAACCATGATAGATGTAGATGGAAGAAGGTTGATTCAATTTAGTTCTGATACAAGACTTTGGGATAATCACAATCATTTGACTCTAGTTGACCCAAGTAAAGTCAATGTCGATATGGCTTGGTATGCCACCGATTATGGTGAAAATGTTTCCTTATCTCGTTCAACAAATCCGTATGACCCATGGTCTCCAACACCTTACCCCACGCCTGGCCAGCCAGAGGCTGGAACTACTACAGCAACTGGTGATATCGTAATCAGTGAAATATATCCTGATGCAGTTGGAGCAGATAACCAAAATTGGCCACTTGGAGAGTGGGTTGAATTGCATAACCGAGGAACTTCAACTATCTCATTAGCAGGATGGAAATTAAAGGCTCAGGGACGTTCATTGACACTTCACGAATACAATATGCCATTCAAATCAAGTCCAGATATTGCACCTGATGAATCTGTATTAATCGCATTAAATGGTACTAGTAGTTTTTACCTTAAGCATACAACCTCAGATGTGATTAGTTTGGCTAACGGTAATGGTGTGGACATCCACAGTGTTTCTTGGACTAAAACGGTAGAAGGTGAATCATTAATCGATCCTACATCTATGCACGCTGGTGCTGGAATACTGGGCCTAAATGCATCAACTGGAACAGATTGGGTGCAATCCGCATGGCCAACCCCAGGACAACTTAACCCTCAATGGCCTGAATATGTCGGTTCTGAAGATTTAGAAATAACAGAAATACTTCCATATTGTAACGACGGTTCAGTATCGCCTGCAGACGATTGGGTTGAATTACATAATACCGGAATTGAGCCTATTAATTTGAGTCGTTGGAGGTTTGATACTGTTGGTGAGGACCGAGTATTTATTCGAGAAGACAATATTTGGGTCGATGGAATAAATCCGGAAATCAATATATTACTTCCACAAGAAAGAGCAGTAATTCTGCTTGACAACTGGATAATTACTGGCCTAGGGGATACAATTTCACTTTCAAACCCAGATGGTAAGATGATTGATTCTGCTACTTGGAGTGTGATAACTGATTGTCAAACTCTAATGCATGGCGATAATGCAAGTGATGATTGGGTGCACACATTGTGGCCTACTCCGGGTCAGCCAGAACCAGACCCAAGCCAAATGGCAAGTGTTGAAGAACTCAAATTCACTCGATTGATGAGTGATGGGTCAGCCGAATTTGCAGCCAGTAACGAGTTTATTGAAATATCCAACATTGGAGATGATGTGGCAATATTGAATGGTTGGTCTCTACGACATACCTCTTCTTCATACTCTGTTTTTGAAGCTGGATTTATTTCACTCAGCATCCCTGCTAACTCAGCCATTATTCTAACTAGCGATACTAATTCATTATCAGATTTTGAAAGTGGCACCCTCATTGACATGAGTACTGTGATGAATGGAAGTGTATATTTGTCGGATTCTGGTGCTGCATTGCAATTAATCAACCCAAACGGTGTAATTGCTGATACAATCGTATATGGCAACGGCCCAGTTGATGTTGAAGGTTGGTCTGGAATTAGTTTGGTTGAACCGTTCACGGGAATTGACCACCTGATATATCACCGTGGAGATGGGTGTGGGCAGATGCAAGATACTGACACAGTTACTGATTGGCATCAGCGCTGGGGAAGGCTTGGTGGTAGCACATTCTGTTCCGCTGCTAATTTCTCAGGCCAGATGGATGTAACTCCACTGATTGCTCCGCAAGATGGCCTTGTGGACTTAGTGCAATGGATTAGTTTAGCACAGACTTCACTTCATATACATGTATATCAACTACAACAAATGAACTTGTTTAACGCAATTTTGGATGCAAATAATGCTGGTGTTGATGTTACAGTTGTTCTAGATGCTGGTGATGAATATTTCTGGTCTGGTTACGACATGGATATGCAATATGGTCTCGCTGCTGAATTGTCAGATGCTGGTGTAAATGTTCTTTGGTTCTCAGCTTCAAATAATGATCCATACTTATTCATTCACAGCAAGGTTGCTGTACGTGATGGACAAAGTGTTTGGATGGGTTCAGGTAATTGGAAACCATCGTCTATGCCATTGCCGGATACATGGGGTAATCGTGATTGGGGAGTGATTGTTGATCATTCTGGATTTGCGAATGAGGTTCTATCTCAAATGCAGCATGATGAAGATGTGTCACTACAACATATTCGTCAAGCAAGTGTATCCGATATGCCAACTGGATGGCAATTGCCTAGTGATAGCACCTATCTTGGAACGATGGCTACCAAAATATCTGGTAATTTTAGTGGCCAATTGATAACCTGCCCAGACAACTGCATCAGTGGCTTGGTTTCAATGATTGATTCATCTCAAAGTGAGATTCTGTTATCACTTCAATATCTAGACCTCGATTGGTCATATGGATGGGGTGAAAACCCAGTTACCTCAGCATTACGTTCAGCTGCTGAAAGAGGGGTGTCTATACGACTAATTCTAAACGGTGCATATTTAGATGAAGACATCCAAAATGCAGTAGATACATTCAATGAGCAATGGAATGGTAGCGATGGACTAGATGTTTCAGCAATAATAATGTCAAACGATGCAACCATAAGCAAATTGCACAATAAGGGTGCAATAATTGACCAGCAATCAGTATTAATTTCTTCAATAAACTGGGGCTCATCTGCCTTAACTCGAAATAGAGAGATGGGCGTGTTGATTCATAGTCAAGAAGTTGCCGAACCTTATGTTGAGTCTTGGCATCAAGATTGGAATAGGGTTGACAATGATACCGATTCAGATTTGGATGGATTACCAGATTATTGGGAAGTAGAGTATTCACTAAATCGTACTCAACGATATATTGGTTCTGAAAACAAAAATGAAGGGCTGGTTGATAGTGATGCAGATGGATTAGATAATTCAATTGAATTCCTCCACGGTAGTAACCCAATGGCTGCAGATACCGATGGAGATTGTATTGAGGACGCTATTGAAGTTGCATGGGCTCAGGCAACTGCAATGAATTCGTCAATTGATGATGTATCTCCTCATGATGCTCTAAACCTCGCCGATGCAGATGGTGATGGAGTCAATGAATCGGAAGCGATGGGGTGTGATTTAGGCGGCATTGTAATAGACGAACCTATCGATAATCAAACCAATAACCAAACTGGAACAAATGATACAGTTTTGGATGCTGATGGTGATGGCATTCTAGATAATGACGACCTGTGTCCAGATACTCCAACTGGAGTATCAAGAGATTTATCTGGCTGTTCAGCAGAGCAGCGATCACTCTTGGCAACTCCATCAGACCAAGAAGGTGGAAATTTGGGAGCAGATTTAATGATGATTCTAATGATTTCAGCAGGGCTATTACTAGTTGGTGCATACTTAATATTAAATCGTATAAATAAAGATGCTGAGGAGCAGAAAGATTTGGTAACTCTCTCATCAATTGAGGCTGATGCTACTGCTTTTACAGAGCCAATACAGTCCTCAAATTGGGAGATGCCTGTGCTCGATGGTTCTAGCTCTCAACCAGAAACGATTGAGAAATCGGCTGGGATATCACAAACGGATTTACAGCGATTTCCTGGATGGGATGAAGCGATGATTCAATCTTATTTGGACCAAGGTTGGACTATTGAGCAACTTGCTGAATATTATCAACAACAGGTATTACAGAATTCAAATTAATACTAACATTAACAAAGTAGAAGCCACTGACAATTGATGAGTGATATGCGCTATAACAGTAATTCAAACCCAGTAATGAGTGATAAATTCTTTTCCAGTATTTCTGGAAACGAAACAATGACCTATGAAGGTGCAATGCAGAAAATCGGAATTCTACTTGGATTTGTTGTAATATCAGCCCTCTTTACTGCAGCATTTTCTCTCGGTGCATTAGAGAATGGTAATGGTGGATTGTTGATGATGCTTTCACTTGGAGGGATGATTGTTGGATTTATTTTAGCAATGATAATATTTATGACTCGACCGAAAAACCCAGCCCCATTGATGATCACATATTCAATTGTCGAAGGAGTCTTTATCGGAGCCATGTCAACTGCAATGGAATATATGTTCCCTGGTGTTGTAATGCAAGCGATTATTGGCACTGTAGTGATATTTGCTTCAATGTATTTCCTTTACATGAGTAGGGTTCTAAGACCAACCCCGACATTTAACAAAATAGTCATCAGTTTGACTATGAGTATAATGTTGCTATACGTGATTTCACTTGTTATCAGTCTTGCAACTCCTTATCAAATGCCATTGTTGCATTCCTCAAGCCCAATGGGAATCGGAATTACCGTATTCATCTTGGTAATTGCCGCTCTTAACCTCATCATGGATTTTGGATTCATTGAACAAAGCGTACAAAATCGGACTCCGAAGGTTGGAGAATGGTGGGGTGCATTCGGCATGCTAATCACTCTCATTTGGATTTACATCGAAGTCATACGACTACTGGTAAAATTGCGTTCACGAAATTGAACAGTAACCCCACAATTGATAGAGCATTGTCCTCATGGTGCGACTGATAGGCATGTCTAGGCTACTAACCGTCCTTGATTTTAATGACTTCATTTGTGGAGACGAAAACAGAAAACAGCATTTTATCCAAGGCTGTGGAACTGCTCTACGAGATATCGGATTCTTTGCTCTAAAAAACCATGGAATCTCAATTACACTTATTGAAGAATGCTATCAACAGGCTGATGATTTTTTCAGTCTTAGTGAAGATGCAAAGATGAAATATTTGCGCCCTGATATCGCTCATCAGCGAGGATATACCGCTTTTGGTATTGAAAATGCCAAAGGAAATCCTGCACCTGATTTGAAGGAGTTTTGGCAAAATGGCAGAAGTCACATCGAAGGAGAAGATACTCCATCATATCCACTAAACATATGGCCAGATAGTGAGATGCCACAGTTCAAGTCTGCTGTTGATGGGCTATTCTTGCAAATGGAGCAATTGTCTAGATCTTTACTGCAATCATGTAGTACCTATTTGGGAAAGGAGGAAAATTGGCTTGTTGATATGACAGAGGAAGGTAATACGATAATGCGAGTAATTCACTATCCTCCATTAGGAGAAAATGCGCCAATCGGTGCAGTTCGCTCAGCAGCCCATGAAGATATTAATTTCATCACATTATTGGTCACCGCTACTGCCGATGGATTAGAGGTAATGGACCATGATGGAACATGGATAAAAGTTGAAGGAAATGCTGAATATATCATCGTTGATAGTGGAGACATGATTCAAAACTTGACAAATGGATTGTTCAAATCTACAACTCATAGAGTAGTAAATCCTACCAGCAATTCCACTACACGATTCTCAATGCCATTATTCGTTCATCCACGCAATGAAATTGATTTGACACCCCACGCAGAATTTATTGCAATGACTGGTGGTAAAGCATTGTATCCATCGATTAGTGCTGGTGATTACCTTCATAAGAGATTGGTTGAAATTGGTCTAATCAAAGAATAGATAGGCGATTATTGTGGAATCTAAAGAAGTAGCCATACTGTGTGATTCGGTGATTAATTCAAAACCTATGGGCGAAAAACAACTCAGTAATTTCATTGCAGCAGTTGCTGCAAGAGAGGTAGAACTTTCTGCTGCTGAATCTTGGCTTAAGGCGGTACACAAGTATGGAATCTCATCTCATGATACTATTACTTTGACTAATGAAATGATGAATTCCGGCTCCATATTATCTTGGAATGAACAATCTCATCTTGTTGTAGATAAACACAGCACTGGTGGAGTTGGAGATAAAATGTCACTAATGCTTGCACCTGCATTAGCAGCTTGTGGCCTAAAGGTTCCAATGCTTGCTGGCCGCGGTTTAGGACATACTGGAGGGACTATTGATAAATTGGAATCTATTCCTGGATTCAACTGTAATCTAACTCCTGAACAGATGCAAAATATTGTACAAAATATTGGTTGTTGTATAGCTGCACAAAATGATGCAATTGCCCCAGCCGATGGATTACTATATGCCATTAGAGATGTTACACAGACCATAGATAGCATTCCGCTTATTACAGCCTCAATAATTTCTAAAAAGGCTGCTGAAGGTTTACATTCATTGATATTAGATGTGAAATGTGGTACTGCTGCATTTATGAAAACAAAACAAGATGCTACTGAATTAGCAGAATCCATGGTCGCTGTAGCAAGAGGATTAGGAATAAAATGTCAAGCACAGATCACTGCAATGGATAACCCAATTGGCAGTCACATTGGCAATTCATTAGAGGTAATTGAGAGTGTAGAAATACTTAGGGGAAATGGCCACATTGATACACGAAATTTAGTAGTAATGCAAGGTTCTGCACTGTTGTTAATGGCAAATGTTGTGGAAAATATCAATGATGGAGAAGTAATGATTGAGCGAGTACTGGATGATGGAAGTGCACTGAAGAAATTTGAAGAAATGTGCATTCATCAAGGAGTTACTAGTGAAATAGCAAATAGATTATGTCAAGAGCCATTATCAGTATTGCCGATATCAAATAATAAAATTGAAATTATTGCCCTACAGTCAGGATATGTAAATTCGATAGATTCCATGGCGCTTGCAAATATTGCTAGAAGTCACGGAGCTGGAAGATTCAATATTGAAGATATCATCATCCCAGATGTTGGATTTATCATCAAAAAACACATCGGAGAAGAAATTGAAATTGGCCAGTGTTGGATGGAATTCTATTTCTCACACGCACCTAATGATGATGAAATCATGCAATTGAGCCAATCAATTACTATTTCTGAGCACATTAGTGAGAACCAATCCCGACTAATTGCAGTAGTTGAATAGATGATTGATAAATAGAAGCCGTCATAAAGGGGAGGCGGTTCGCCGACTTTGCCGATTTAGCTTAGCTGGTGGAGCGTGGGACTGTTAATCCCAAGGTCGAGGGTTCGAACCCCTCAATCGGCGCTTAATTATTCAATTGAAAAATTGATTATTCAATTGGAATTATAATATCATTCCCATTCGATAGTACCAGGAGGTTTGTGAGTAATATCGTAAACCACTCTATTGGCTGCTCCCTTCACTGTATTAGTGATACGAGTACTTATCTTCTGCAAAATAGAATGTGGAATCTCAGAATATCTTGCTGACATTCCATCCATTGATTGTACTGCGCGAACAACAATGGTTTCACCGTATACTCTAACATCGCCATGTACACCAACACTACGCACAGGAAGCAATGCTGCAAAGTATTGCCATGGAATCTCCATCAATCCTTCAGCAGCTGCTTTTTCAAACTCTTCTTCAACGATTGCACAAGATTCACGAACTACCTCAACTCTTTCAGGGGTTAATTCGCCTAGTGTTCTAACTGCTAATCCAGGCCCTGGGAACGGTTGACGTTCTGCAACATTAATTTCTAAGGCACGTGCTAATTCTCTAACCTCATCCTTGTATAATTCACGAAGTGGTTCAACAACAATTAGAGTCATGTCCTCGGGTAATCCTCCCACATTATGATGAGATTTGATTGTGTCACGAACACCACCTCCAGATTCAATCCAATCTGGAGCGATTGTTCCTTGGACAAGATACTTTGCGCCACATTTCTTTTGCTCATCTTCAAAAATTCTAATGAATAATTCACCGATTACTTTTCTCTTATGCTCCGGCTCAGTGACTCCCTTAAGAGCCTCAAAGTATCGATCTGCTGCTTTTACTGTGACCAAATTAATATCTTGAGCAGCGAGAAGTTTTTCAATTTCCTCAGTTTCATTCTTGCGCATAAAGCCAGTATCAACATAAACACAGTGAAGTAAATTCCCTACTGCTTGAGCCGCTATTACAGCAGCTACAGTTGAATCTACTCCACCTGAACAAGCAATGATTGCAATATCATCAATCTTTTCGATTAATTCTTTCTTAGATTCCTCTATGAACTCAAGCGCATCAAACATGCTCACACACCGCCGTTAATTTCACGGTCTTGTGCCATCACTTTCTGGATTTGGTCTAATTTATTTTGTTTTAATGCTTCAGCATAAACTGGATTGCCAAGCGCAAGTATCTGTGTAGCCAAATATCCTGCATTATCACCACGGTCAACGCCTACTGTAGCCGCTGGTACTCCTGGTGGAAGTTGTGCAATTGATAAAAGGGAATCTAGAGGGACTTTTCCTCCTACTGGTACACCGATAACTGGCTTAGTTGTAATCGCTGCAACCGCACCTGGTAAAGCCGCTGCTAATCCAGCCATTGCAATGAAGACAGAACATCCTTCCGCTTCTGCTGCTGATACAATTTCCTCAACAAATTGAGGTGAGCGATGAGCGCTTGCAACTCTTAATTGATATTTCACTCCAAAGTGATCTAGAATCTTCGTACACTTCTCCGCAATTGGCATATCGGAGGATGAGCCCAAGAGTATCGTGACATCCATGTTACATGTGCCATCGCGGGTGGTTCTTCAAGATGTCTCTTAACCAATGTTGCAAAACAAAGCCAATTCTCCATCATTCAGCACCGAATCATAGGTTGAATAAATGGAATCATTAGCACTAGTGAGTCAATTCTCAGTCGCTTTTGTGGCCATCTATCTCTAGTCAAAATCAATTTGTAATGATGAAAAGTCAAATTCATCTTTAGGATTGTGGCCGAAAATCTCCAGTATCAAAAATGGTTCTTCGTTTATTGTCTTCCCAGAAATCCATGCGATGCAATCACTTTCTGTGAATTCCCTCGAAGCCATTACACTATTACTGAAAATATATGATTGGATATTCCAATTTGAAAGTTTTTCATCTAATAACTTCTCTTTAGCATTCCATGAATGTTCAAAGGTTGAGCCAATATTGTTTGCATAAATTTGAATGGCTTTGAATATGTTATATGAGAATACCATAGTGAGAATAATCTGAATAACTGGTACATATTCTGTTTGAGAAAATCGTATAGCAATAAACATGAAAGTAATCAAGATAGCAGTTATTACACTATTCCTAATAGAATTATATTGTAGAGAAATTTTTCGCTTTGAAATTGCCAAATACAATGACATGAATTGCAATATTATTGCACTCATACATGCATGGTATAAATATCCGTTAAATTTGTCAAAACCAAGTATTAGTAAACTGATTGCAATAGGAATCAGTGACCAAGAATATAAAAAAACCACTAGACTAAGCGCTGGTTTGAATTCCATTCGGCGCCATCCCATCAGGGTTAACTCCTCTGTGGTCATGTTGGTAGTTCAATGCAAATACCTTATCAAATTGTGCATTACTACTCATCTTCCTCAAATGGATGACGTAAACACAAATTTCTTGCAGCATATACCTCATCAACTCTGCGAACTGGAGTTGTTACAGGCGCTGCATGCAAAGTCTCTGCATCAACTTGTAACACTTCAACAAAGTGCTTAGCAAAGGCATCTAGAACTTCTTTTGATTCTGTTTCAGTAGGTTCTATCATCATGCATTCAGGAACGACTAGCGGGAAGTAAACTGTTGGTGCCATATACCCTTTGTCAAGCAAACCTTTAGCCACATCCATTGCCGAAATTCCGTACTTTTCTTTCGCTGGCTGTAATGATAAAGTAAATTCATGCTTTGCTACTTTCGTTGGTGCGCCGTCACAAAACATATCGTCAACTCCAGCCTTTTTAGCCTCTCTAAAAATCGCATGTCGTAGATAATTAGCATTGAGTACAGCGTGTTGTGACATTGTGAGTAAACCATTGCCAAAGCGGCGATAGAAGGCCCAACTTCTTACTACTGCTCCGGCATTTCCATGCCATTGTTGCACCTTTCCTATGCTATTTGCTGGTTGATACCAACCATACCATAAATCATCAATAGCATATGCCTCCTCATTAGCCATAATAGGTCTCTTCTTTACAATTGGACCTGGTAGGAACTCTGCAAGATGGCTCTTTACTCCAATTGGTCCAGAACCTGGCCCACCACCACCATGTGGTTGTGAAAATGTTTTGTGAAGATTATAGTGAACTGCATCAAAACCCATCAATCCTGGTGAAGTTATTCCAATAATTGCATTGAAGTTAGCACCATCATAATACATCTGTCCTCCAGCTGCATGAACTATTTCTGATGCTTGTGCAATTTCTGGTTCGAACAATCCCAATGTATTGGGATTGGTAATCATCATCAAAGCGGTTTGGTCATCAACAACTGCTCTTATCGCATCCAAGTCAATTCTTCCGTCTTCCCTACTTGGAATCTCAACGATTTCAAAGCCAGCCATCGCTGCACTTGCAGGATTGGTACCATGTGCAGAGTCAGGAACCAATACTTTTGTCCTTTGAGTCTCACCGCGACTCTTGAAATATTCTTGTATACAGCGAACTGCAGTAAATTCGCCTTGTGCTCCAGCGACAGGCTGTAATGTTACTTGATCCATTCCAGCACAAATTTCTAGCATTTCTTGCATTTCATGGAAAATTGACAACAGCCCTTGAATGTGGTGCTCTGGTTGATGTGGATGAATATCTGCAATTCCTGGCAATTGTGCAATGACCTCGTTTATTCTAGGATTGTGCTTCATTGTGCAAGAACCAAGTGGATAAAATCCAGTATCAATTCCAAAATTTCTCTTGGAAAGCCAAGTATAATGACGAACCATTTCCGGTTCACTCAACCTTGGCCAACGTGCTGCTTGCTTTCTTACCAAACTATCAGGAAGTGAAATAGAATGGGATGGTAGAAGTGGTTCTGGCTGAGAATAGCCTTTCCCGACTGCACCATTATGGTCGAAAAGATTGCTCATGCTTTCACCGCCTTTGAAGACCATAATGCCAAATGAGCCGCAAGTAATTCAATTTCTTCCGCTTTGGTTTGATCTGTTACAGTGATTAGTAGCCAATTACTACGATTAGGATACCATGCATTCAAATTAAATCCGCCAACTATACCATTTCCATCCAAATAATTCAAACAATCAATTGCCTTACCAGGCAATTCAACAACGAATTCATTGAAATGGTTACCATGTGCATGAGGTATTGCAATTGTTTGTATTTCACTCAGTTTTTGTTTAGCTAACAAGCAAGCAGTCATATTTCTAACCGCTAGTTGGTTAAGTCCTTCAGGCCCCAACAACGCCATGTGCATCGCACCCATTAGTGCGATCAATGTTTCATTAGTACAGATATTTGAAGTCGCTCGGTGTCTCCTAATGTGTTGTTCACGAGTTGACAGTGTTAGACAATATGCGACTTTACCATCAACATCTATTGAACGGCCAACTATTCTTCCTGGCATCAATCTAAGATATGGCTTAGAACATGCAAAAATACCGTATAAAGGCCCACCTCCAGTAATCGGAGAGCCGAGAGGCTGTCCTTCACCTACAACCATATCTGCGCCATAGTTTCCAGGTGCTTCTACAACTCCAAGAGATACTGGCTGCACACCAACGATTAGAGCAGTATTTTCACCAATAATCTCCTTCAATCTAGTAATCCCTCCATCGAGTAAGCCAATCGGGTTTGGCTGCTCAACATAAACGCCGCAACATCCTGCCGCTTCAATTGCAGATTCTAAATCAATTGTTCCATCTTGATTATGCTTTAGCATTCGCACCTCAATTCCACCACCTTGACAATAATTTTGCATTACTGAAATTTTGTCAGGGGATGTTAGTTGTGATACATAGACAATATTTTTCTGAGTTGCTTTGCGGTTATGCACTCTAACAGCACAAGTTAGAGCCTCTGCACTAGCCGATGACCCATCATACAATGATAAGTTTGCAATTGGTAAGCCTAGCAATTCAGATAGCAGGGATTGGAACTCCCACATTGCTTGTAACATCCCCTGACTTACTTCAGGTTGATATGGAGTGTATGCTGTTAGGAATTCTCCGCGTGTAATCATTGCAAAAACTGCTGCTGGAACATAATTGCGGTACAATCCTGCTCCCAGAAAGGACACTCTGTCACCTAGAGCAACATTGTTTCCGAGCAATCTATTGGCATCTGCAATTATTTCTTCTTCACTTTGCGGGTCTCGTAAAGGAAGTTCCCCTTGCATCCTTACTTGTGCAGGAATATCACTGAATAAATCATCGATATCGGAAAGGCCCATTTCCGATAACATTTCTTCTTCTCTACCTAAATTTGGCAGTTGGTCGACCACAATACTCACCTCACCCCTATGGGGTGTATGTTAATCGGTGCGCGTACCGGTCATAATGTTCATCCTACTATTGAATTGAATATTAACGGTATTGAAGCGAATCACTGATGGGTAAGTTAGGTTTGCCAAGTGTTATGGCGAAGGTCGCAATGGTGGTTTCAAACTCTTGTTCTCCAGACCCAAGAGTCTTGCGCAGTGCATTCTGGCTGGTTGAAGCAGGGCATCAAGTCACAATCCATGCATTTGATAGATTACAATTACATTCTAAATCAGAATCAACGCATGGTGCAAGAATAATGCGCTATCATTTGGGAGAGATTCCATATGGCGGAATGGGTAAGACAATCAAGGGGATTTTGAAATTTGTTAAACAAGTCAAAGCATCACTAAGGCACTCTCCACCAGATTTGATCTATTGTCATGATGCTGATACTCTTTCTATTGCAACATCATTGAAGAAAAGTCATCAGATTCCTTTTGTTTTTGATATGCATGACCTTCATCATACATGGATAAGAATGCCTGCTCCAAATTCTATTGTTCGCAAATTCCTTAGTCGGAGAATGGAAGCTAAAATGCTGCGTCAGGCCAAGAAAGCAGATGTAATCATCACTACTAGCGGAAAGATAGAAGGCGGGAAGTTTGATGGTTTTGAGCAATATCTTCAGTCAAAAAATCTCATTTCAACTGTCGTAGAAAATAGGCCATTAGAAATGTCAATAGCACAACAGAAACCTTCGAATGCCACAAAATGGTCAGTTGGATATTTAGGACGTGTTCGTGAATTGAAAACGTTTACATTAATGCTGGAGGCGATTAAGTTAATTCCAGTTGCTGAACGCCCAAACATCATTATTGCTGGAGATGGAACAAAGGCAAACGAGGTAGGTGAATTGATGATGAATGCTGTTAACTCCGGTGAAGTTGAAGCAGAAGTTAGTGGAGCATTTACACCAAACCAATTTCATGAATTGGTATCACAAATTGATGTAATGTTTGCACTATATCCGCCAAATCGTGGAAATATATTGCAGGGTGCATTACCTGTGAAAATGTTTGATGCAGCAGCAAATGGAGTTCCAAGTATTGTCAACTCAGATTGTTTGATGGGAGAGTTGGCAGAATCAGAAGAAATTGGTCGCGCAGTAGCATGGGATGATGCACAGGCTGCCTGTGATGCATTGTTAGAGCTAAAAGGAACAATAGTTGAATTGAAAATTACC
>JANXHP010000127.1 GCA_024958795.1 Candidatus Poseidoniaceae archaeon
TAATTCAATCGGTGAAATGATGAACTGAAGCAGGTTGGCATTACTATGGGCGCACCTCAAACCGATGTACTAAGCATTGAGGAAATTGCAGTTGATGATTCTGAAGATTTAGGTTCAATCGCCTTTGTAACAATCAATCGGGCAGACAAATTAAACGCTCTAAATGCGGAAGTGATGTCCAGTCTCAAAAGCATGGTCACTTGGGTTGAACAAACCGACTCTATCAGAGTAGTTGTCATTACTGGAGCGCAACCAAACGAACCAGAACAAGGGAAAAGAGCGAAGCCAAATGCCTTTGTTGCTGGTGCAGATATTACTGAATTTGTTGGCAAAAAGAGTGATGATATTAGAAAGATGTTTACTGATAATGCAGTAGAAGCACTATGGAATATTAGTAAACCCACTATTGCAATGGTCGATGGTTTTGCCCTCGGCGGTGGATGTGAAGTTGCTTGTTCATGTGATATTCGTATTGCTAGTGACCGTTCACGCTTTGGAACACCAGAAATCAATCTTGGTCTAATACCAGGATATGGTGCAACACAGCGATTGGTGAATTTGCTTGGTTATGGAAAAACCATGGAGATGATAATGACAGGCGAGATGATAGATTCCAATGATGCACTCAAATGGGGATTGGTAAATCATGTTGTTGAGCCAGAACAATTGTATGATTTTACAATGAATATCGCCAAGATAATCGGTAGTAAATCCACTAATACTCTGAAGGTTGCAAAGAAGACGATTAGATCAGCACTTAGCACTGGATTAGAAGAAGGGGTAGCAATTGAAGCAGAAGCATTTGCCAGTCTGTTTGACAGTGAGGACAAAGAGATTGGAGTCTCGGCCTTTATTGGTCGACATCAAGCGAAGTGGCAGCATAAGTGATTAGCCAATTTTGGACACCTTGTTTGATTTGAAAGGGCTATCTTGATGTGTGACGGACGTTACCTTGTCAACATGGGTCGGGTTATTGCAGTCTGCGGCCTACCTGCCAGTGGTAAAGGGGAATTCGCTACAATACTTGCAGATACAGGAATTCCAGTATTATCTATGGGTGATATGATTCGCGCAGAAGTAAAGAAACTAAATCTCAAAGAAAACCCTGAAATTTTTGGAGAAATCGCTCAACAATTAAGACAACAATTCGGAGATGATGTTCTCGCAATACGGCTTTGTAGTGCAGTTGATGAACTATTGCAACATCACAATATTGTATTGATTGAAGGCTTACGGGGTGTAGCTGAATATGATGTATTTAATGCTCATTGGCAAGATAGATTTTCCACAATAGCAATAATAGCAGATACTGAAGTACGTTTCCAAAGAATTCAATTGCGTGGTCGAGCCGAAGATGGAGATCGAGATTCATTAAAAATTAGGGATGAACGAGAAATTGGTTGGGGATTAAACAAACTAATTGCACAGGCCGATTATAGAATCAGTAATGATGGCAATTTATCCGATTTTGTCAGCAAATGCCAAAATTGGCTTGACCAAATACTGCAATAGAGTCTATTGTAATAATCAACAATGTTGCTTATTGTTGATATCATTCGGCAATTGAATAATCTTTGCAGGTGACCCGTTTTTAGGGTGATTTTCACCGAAGTGTTATAGTCGGGGATGAGGCGTGAGCAAATTGCTTCTGTAGGGGCTGAGTTCATGGCGAGGAAGAAAGGAAAAGGAGGGGGCAAGCGCAAGCGCTCGCAACAACGTGCTCAATATGATGAGTTGGACAAATATCCTGTGCTTCCACCTCATGCCTTTGCTCGAGTTGTTCGTGACAAACAAACACTCAATATTTTGTATCAAATTATTGAGCCGCCGATGACTAAGAAAGAGCAAGAACAACGTGAAGAAATCATGGATATTTTCATTCGTTCACTAACTGCAAACATCGAAGAAATAGACGCTGACCCAGATGCTTACTTGAGAACAGCACTTGACAAAGTTATCAAAGCATACGGTATGAAAATCAACAAAAAGTCAAAGTCGAAAATGTTCTATTATTTGCGCAGAGATTTGATTGGATATGGGAAAATGGACATGATGATGCACGATATCAATGTTGAAGATATTTCATTGGATGGAACCAATGTACCTATTTTCGCATACCACCGAAAGTTCGAATCTGTTGAGACAACTTGTGTTTGGGAAACGGATGCAGAATTAGAATCCTATGTTATCAAATTAGCACAACGTTGTGGTAAGCACATTTCAGTTGCTGAACCGCTATTAGATGCTACGCTGATGGATGGTTCACGTATTGTTATGAAATTGGGAAGGGAAATATCAACACGTGGTTCAGCATTCTGTATTAGAAGATTCAAGGATGACCCATTTTCTCCAGCCGATATTGTTGCGTTTAGAACAATGTCTTCTTTGATGGCTGCATATCTTTGGGTATGCTTCCAAAATGAAATTCCAATGCTATTCGTAGGCGGTACTGCATCTGGTAAGACTACAACATTGAATGCTATGTGTATTTTCATACCTTGGCAGATGAAGATTGTTTCAATTGAATCAACTCGTGAAGTTAACATTCCTCAACCGAATTGGGTTCCAGGTTTAACAAGACAAGGTTTTGGTGGTGAATCTAAAGATGGTGAAATTGGAGAATTCGAGTTGCTAAAGGCTGCTCTTCGTGAACGGCCAGAATACATTATTGTGGGTGAAATACGTGGTGCTGAAGCTTATGTTCTATTCCAAGCGATGGCTACAGGTCACTGTGCATATTCTACTGTTCACGCGGATTCAGTTCCGTCACTGGTTCACCGTTTAGAGAACAAGCCAATTGACATTCCGCGTGTATTGTTGCCAGCACTTGAAGCCTGCGTCATACAGATTCAAACTCGTATTAACGGACGTCGTGTGCGAAGAGCGAAACAAGTTGTTGAAATCGTCGGTATTGACCCGAACTCGATGGAGATTATCACCAACGAGGTTTTCCGCTGGGATGTTAACACTGATGATTTCATCTTTTCTGGAAAGTCATATGTCTTAGAAAAAATCATGGTAAAAATCAATTTCAGTCAAGAGGAGATGAGAAGGGAACTTCGAACAAGAAAGCGGATTTTAGAATGGATGGTGTTGAATGATATTCGTAAAGCCGATCAAGTATCACAATTGGTAACGGAATATTATGTACGTCCAAATGAAATTCTTGCTCGTGTCGATGGACTTCGTTGAATCTTGAGGTGAGAAATAAATGGATTTGACAACATGGCAAAGAATCTGTAACCGGATTCTAGGCGGTGTGCTCAAGTCAAAAGCGCGAGATGACAAGAAATTATCTAGTGATTTAATCAAAGCTCAAATGCCAATGATGCCGGAAGTATTTTTGGCAACAACAATTGTTACTTCATTTGCTATAATGGCAATTTCATGGGCATTCGTTGCGATATTTTTCATCCCAGATATCGGGGTAATCGCATATTGGGAAGGAATTCAAGACCCAGCAACTGAATTGCCATGTTATGAGTGGGAATATTGGTACCCTGAATTGATTGATGAATCAAAACCAGGTAAAGGATGTCCAGATTTTGCTTACCAAGTATTTCCACCTACGTTAAAAATTGTGATTATATTAGTTGGGGGACTACTTATTCCATATTTTGGATACAAACACAATAAAGGTGGTGCTGCAAGACAAGCAAAAGCAAGAGGAGATATGATTGAAAAATACCTTCCATATGCTGCTTCGTATACTGCTGCGATGTCAGCAGCAAATGCAACGCCTGCGAAGATTTTCCGTTCTTTAGCTATGAATAAAGAAATTTATGCTGATGTTTCAGATGATGCTGGGTTTGTATATAGGGATGTAACATTGCTTGGATATGACTTGATCACTGCGATGAAGATGGGTGTAGATAGGGCTGCCTCAGTTTGGATGACAGAATTTTTCCAAGGTATGGTAGGGACTCTAACCGCTGGAGGTCAATTGAAACTATTCTTCCTAAATAGAGCAGAGCACTATATGCGTGAAAATAGGACTAGATTAGGGATGTTCCTTGAATCAATTGCATTGCTTGCAGAATCATATATTGTAGTCGCAGTTGCTATGCCGCTGTTCTTAATTGTGATGTTAGTCATTATGTTCTGGGTTTCTGGTTCGGGTGCACAAATGTCTGAAGGAATGTTATACGGAATTGTACTTGGATTCATTCCAATGATTCACATCGCATATGCGATATTGGTTTGGACCAGCAGCAAAGAGCAAGAAATGTGAGGGGGTGAGGTAGTGGCGAGAAAGAAAAAGAACAAGATTGTGGTCAAATTAGATTTCCCTAAGAACGATACTACTTTGGTGAAATTATATGCTCTTATTGTAATTTCAGTTATTCTTGGTCTAGGTTCTAGTGTAATGTGGATTACCAATTCAGGCTTTGTACCAACTTCAAATGGAGAGCCGATGTTTACGAATTTGTATTGTGGAGCAACGGCAAAGGACCCACTAACTGGCGCTGCAATGGGTCAGCATTTCAGCACTAATCAAAAGCCAAGTTATTCAGCAAACAATTCCTGTGCAATTCTTCAAGATAAACCAGATCGTGTCACTTGGATCTCAGATGAGTGGAATGGTATCACGAAAAGGGGGAAAAATTTCGATGTGCCCGGTGTTGAAAAAGAGGCTACAGGAGGAACGGTTTTAGAACAACCACTTTGGCTAAATTGTTCTGTTACAGCGAGTAGTCCCACGGAATATACAGTTGCTATTAGGAATAAATATTCAGATATTATTGATCATTTTAATGGTACAACAGGAAAGGAGAATGAAAAATGTGAAATTCTCTTGCAAACCATTGAACCCGATACAAGATATGAATTGGTAATTTTCTCAAATGAAGAAGGAAAATATCTTGATGATTTCAATTTTGATATGACTGTTCATTATTATGATGGTATTCCTACCAATATGAATAACGGTTCATTATGGATTGGACCTTCACTTCTCGGTGGAAATATTCATCCATTAATTTTCCTCAACTTCTTTGGATTTACATTCTTCTTCTTCATATTCCCTGCATCTTACTATTGGGAGAAGGTTCAGGAAGAGGTAAATCGGGTTGAAGAAAAATTCCCAGATTTCCTTAGAGATTTAGCAGAATATTGGAAAGGTGGTTTGTCAATGACAGTTGCAGTTCAAACACTAGCGATGTCGGAATATGGTGCCCTCAATGACGAAGTCAAGAAAATGTCAGACCAATTATCTTGGGGTGTCAAGTTTAGTGATGTCATTATTCAATTCGCAAATAGAGTAGGTACACCATTGGTTAAACGTGCTATTGCTCTGATTGCCGAAGCGGATAGAGCAGGTGGAAAAATTTCAGATATTCTGTTAACTGCTGCAAATGACTCAAGAGAATTGAAATTCCTAGAAGGTGAAAGAAAGCGCGCTATCGGTTCGTATATTGCGGTTATTTGGACTTCATATTTCGTTTTCTTAGGTGTTATCGTAGTTCTTGCTAAGGTCTTTATTCCTGCGATTGCAGGTTCAAATAACGGTGATGAAAGCAGTGGTGGTTCTACTATTGGAAACATGACCATTCGTAATATTGATCCGTTGTTTTTCGTTACAATTTTCTATTATGGTGTGACGATGCAAGCTCTTGGAAATGGAACAATGGCTGGATTGATGGCTACTGGTAGATTCTCTACTGGTTTCAAGCACTCGGGATACATGATTGTTGTCGCTTTACTAGTCTTCAATTTCATCGCATTTTCACCAGACCTCATCGGTGTAACCTCAACTCCTGGATTAAACCCTTCATCAGGAACATTCATTCCTTCTTCGTTATACTTCGGGTGATTTACATGAGGGACGATGAAGTTGCTCAGATTCATATTCTTGAGATGCTAACTCTGTTTTGGTTATTTTTTATGAGTGCAACTTTTTTGATTCAAATTCAAGTTCCAGATTCACCATCTATCGCCAAAGATTCAAGTTTAGAATTAACTGGTAATGATGCAATACAATATGGATTAGGATTAGATCCTGTCAACAATGGCGAAAGCAGATTGCATGAATTATTGGATTCAAATGATTTAGATGGTGCATGTGACTTATTGCAAAGTGCAATCTCTAATGGTAAAGAGGCAAATTGCTGGTTGGCTAGAGATAGTGGAGTCTCATCACCACATGGGCAAGTAGGTACTCCCGCAGGAGGTACAGTTACAGTTCACAAATTGATTGCAGTTGATTCAGCAGCTTGGACAGTTACACTCGATGTATGGGCGCGTGGAGGTGGTGCATGATGCAGTATAGCAAACGTATTGCCAAAGATGAGCAACGTGATGCAGCTCAAATGTTATTGGCAACAGGAATAGTATTGTTGATGTCTTTGCTATCAATGGCAATTTTCGGTGTTAAAGTTGCAGGAATGAATATGCCTCATGACACCTCAAGTGATGCTGTTATTGTCACCACTCATGATGTAATAGATGTGATGCCAAGCCTAACTCAACATAGAACTGATGATTGGATAGGAGGGGGATTGGATAGAGTTGAAGCCTGTCAATTTGCGGTCCAAAGTATGCATGATGATATTCTACATCATGGTGAAATTAGAGGCGTTGAAGTCAAATTAATTGGATTGACAGTTACTGATGTAGATGGGCAGAATCTTCGTATTACTGGTGAATTAGGAGTTTCTGATGGTGATGCAATGTTGACAACGCAAGTTAATTTCACAATTGCAGCCTAATCAAACTTAGCTTCTCTCTTTTCTAGAAATGCACTTACTCCTTCTTTGAAAGCAGATGTTTTTCCTGATGCTTCAATCAATGTCCTTTCGTGTTTAAGATGAGTTTCAAAGTCATTTGTTGATTGAACATACAATAGATGTTTGATAGATTCTTTACTATGTTCGCCCCAACGACTCCATCGTTTTGCTAGATCAATAGAGGCATTGATTAATTCTTCATCTTCAACAATAGCATCTATTGCTCCTAATTCAGTTGCCTGTTGAGCATTCCAAATTTCATTTTCTAAAAAGAAACGTCTTGCAACTTGTTCTGTGACCAATCGTGGAAGCAACCAAGTTGTACCACCATCTGGTGACAAACCGATTCCAGCATATGATGCAGCCATCTTTGCTTGAGATGTTGCAATTCTAGCATCACAGGCGAGTGCTAATCCTAGTCCACCACCTGCACTTGCTCCGTTTAGAGCTGCAACACAAATGGTTGAAGATTGGCGCATTTTTACTATCAATGGATGCAATATTCCAGTTAACTCTCGTATCAATTCTGTAGCATTACCATCATCGATTGATTTTTTAAAATCATCAATATTTGCACCTGCAGAGAAGAACTTGCCCTCACCAGTCAGTACAATTGCTTTTACTTGTTTATCGACTAATGCTGCATTGATAGCAGTAGCAATTTGTGGAAGAAATTCCCGGGAAAACGATTGTGTTGATGTTTTTCCAGACATTTTTATCAGGCGTATTCCATCACCCAAATCGCTACTTTCAATCGCCAAAATACCACCTCAAAGTTTGATATTGACATTCTTTACTTTGGTGTAAAATCTCATTGCATCTTTACTTTGTTCGATACCAATACCAGATTGCTTCCAACCTGTGAATGCTGTTTGAGGGAAAGTTATTGGATATTCATTTATTGACACCATACCACATTCAAGGTCTCTTGCAAAACTATGTGCTCTGCTAAGGTTCTGTGTCCAAATTCCATTGAGTAATCCGAATGGAGTGTCGTTAGCCATTGCAAGTGCATCTGAATCTTCACTGAACTTTGTTACTGAAAGTACTGGGCCGAATAATTCTTCTTGGAATAATAAATTATCAGTAGTAACTCCAGTGACTACAGTCGCTTCCATGAATGCACCTTCACCTTCTACAGCATTTCCTCCAAGTTTCAATTCTCCACCTTGTGCAAGTCCTTGAGCGAGTTTATCCAAAACCTCAGCACGGTGATTTTGATGAACTAGACTTCCTATGCGGACACCTTCTGCCATTCCTTCACCGACAGTCCACTTAGAAACTTCAGCACAAACCGCTTCGACCAATTCATCATGCACATCTTCGTGCACTATTAGTCGAGAACCAGCCCAACACATTTGTCCAGCATTCATAAAAATTCCAAAACAAATAGCTTTTGCAGCATATCTAATGTTTGCATCAGCGAATACAATATTTGCACCTTTTCCACCCAGTTCTAAGGTAACTGGAGTCAGGTTATTACTGGCTTTTGCCATAACCGCTTGACCGGTTGGAACTCCTCCGGTTAGAACTACTCCGTCAATTCCGCTATGTCCAGCAAGTGCATCACCAATTACTCCTCCAGAGCCTGTAATAACCTGAAGAACATCAGTAGGTAGTCCAACTTCTGCTTCCTGCATTGCTTTTGTCCATGCGATTAGGGAAAGAGGAGTCCATGATGCTGGCTTTGCTATTACTGTGCATCCAGAAGCTAGTGCTGGTGCGATTGAGCGAATAGCAAGTTGTAGTGGGAAATTCCAAGGAATAATGTGGGCTGTGACTCCTAATGGTTGCCTTAATGTGTAATTCAATCGATTACCTGGAACTGGAATAGTTGACCCCTCGTTCTTGTCAGCAAGTCCAGCAAAATATTCTAGAGTCCAAGCGCCAAATCGGATTTCAGATAATGCTTCACGGAATGTCTTTCCATTATTTGTAGATTCAAGAACTGCTAATGTCTTAGCATTTGCATAAGTTGCAGCAGCCATTTTGTTGAGTATTCTACCACGTTGAGAAGGATCAATATTTTTCCACTCTGGATTGTTAAATGCATTACGAGAAGCGACTACACACCGTTCCACATCAGCAATAGTTGCCTTTGGAGTTGTGGCGATTACTTCACCATTTGCAGGATTCAGTATATCGGCGGTTTCACCATTTTCAGAATCAACCCATTGTCCGGCAATTAGCATTTGTTCCGCGCTCATGTGTTAAGCGAGATGGCGGTCATTGAAATGCACATCGGTTGCACCCCCTTCGCTGTAAAATAGAAATTATTGCAATTAGTTTAGCGAGAGTTCTTGAAGCGAGCACCACTACGTCGGGTTATGACTCGTACCGTAGGCTTGGCTCAAACAAGCGCTCGGACCATTTCAGGTAATGCTCCGCGATTATTGGTCATCGCAGGTGCAACCGGTGTTGGCAAGTCAACTGCATCAGTTCGTTTGGCCCACGAATCAAAATTCTCCCGTCTGTTAAGCACTGATGCAATCAGAGAAATAATGAGGGCATGTGATGATGACGAAAACAATCCCTCCTTACATCGTTCATCCTTTTCAAGGGGCGATTCTGGTGACCCTGTAATTGATTGGCTAGAAACATGTAACTCGGTTGAACCTGGAATTTCTGCAACTATAGACAGAGCTCGTCGTGAAGGAATAGATCTTCTAATCGAAGGAGTACATATTGTACCTAGTGAGCGATTACTGCGAGCATGGAGGGATTCTGGTGGAATTGCTGTAGGAGTTGTGATGTGCGTTGATACTGAAGTAGAACATCAACAGATGTTGAAGAGTAGAGATGCACATTCATACAGGCGCGCTGACAGATATATCGCATCATTCCCTCGCATAAGGAAAATTCAAGATGGATTTATTGAGAAAGCAAAAATTGCTAATTGGCCAATAGTTGACCCGACAAGGGTCAAAGACGATGTCAAAAAAATCCAGCATTTGTTAGATCTTGCATGGAATGAGTCAAGAAATTGATTTCTTTCTCAAGGAAGTTCAGTTTCTTCGGCTGAACCTGAAGTCCAATCATAGATTCCTTTTCCACTTTTCTTTCCAAGTCTTCCTTCTGCAATTAATTTCTCTAGAAGTGGATGTGGTGTGTATGAGTCATCACCGAATGATTCCTTTAGATTCAATAAGATATCTCTACGAACATCAAGACCTACTAAATCAGTCAGTGCAAGAGGTCCCATTGGATGCTTGTAGCCAAGAACCATTGCAGTATCGATATCCTTTGCACTTGCAACTCCATCAGCAAGCATTCTAATCGCTTCATTACCAAGAACGACTCCAAGTCGCGAAGTTGCAAATCCAGGGATATCATTAACCAAAATTGTAGTCTTACCCATCGCCGCTCCCGCAGCTTGTGCGAAAGCAATAGTTTGCTCTGAACACGAATCATGCTTGACCAACTCAAGTAGTTTCATTATTGGAACTGGATTGAAAAAGTGCATTCCAATTACATTTTCTGGCCTACCTGATGCTAGAGCAATCGCTTTGATAGAAAGAGAGGACGTATTTGTTCCAAGGATACAATCAGCCCTAGTCATTTTGCCAAGGTCTGCAAAAATTTGATGCTTTAGAGAAGGGATTTCAGGAACTGCTTCAATTACCATATCAACATCTGAAACCGCTTCAGACATATCGGATACTGGATGAAGGTTTGCTGCCCATTGTTGTTTTTGTTCAGCACTGGTTTTACCGCGAGCAATTCCTTTGTCCCAAAATGCATCTATGGCTTTCGTTCCACGCTCTAATCCATCTGGAAACGCATCGTATAGATTTGTTTTCCATCCTGCTTGTGCACAAACTTGAGCAATACCCGCACCCATAGTTCCAGCGCCAATAACGGCCACACTGCGAATCTCCATGACAAAGGCGAACAACTACTTCTTCATCAAATGAAGGGTGAATGAATATGATATTATGATAAAAAAATGTTATTCGTTCAATCTTTACTGATTTCAATATGCGGATATGGCAACTCAATATTAGATTCATTAAATCTCTTTATTATTTCACAGAGTATCCAATCACGTGCCCTTCTCTCTTCATTATAATCAGATATCCAACAATCAATACGGAACATCAAGCCACTATCTAAAATATCATAAAGCAAAATCTCTGTTTTTTCATGCTCCATTGTGTATTCGCATTCAGTAAGAATATCCATTATGATTTGTTTTACAATTACTGGATCGGATTGCTTGCCAACTTGTAATCTATGTCTCAAATTCATTTGCTCGGGATTGTCAGTATTTCCCTGTGCATAATTTTCAATCACTTCTGTTGCAAGTTGCTTGTTTGGAATAATTACCATTCTTTCTTCACCAGTTTTTATTGATGTGGAGAGTAATCCAATATCGGTAATTCTACCTTTTGTTCCAGCGACTATAACTTTGTCTCCCCGTTTGAAGGGTTTATCAAAAGCCATTAATGCGCCAGCAACTAGGCCACTTGCTGATTCTTGTAATGCCATTCCCACAACCAATGAAAGAACGGTTGCACTTGCAACTACTGCTGTAACATCAATGTCAAATTGAGAAAGGGACATCATTATGGCTGCAGACCAAATTACAACATTAGATACTGCAATAACACCATTTTGAATTCCGATGAGATCGATTTCCGTATCATCGTCCCAATGTGAGAAAAATATTGGTATGAATTCCACTACAATGTTAGAAAGACACTTCGCTGAAATCCAAAGTAGGAGTATTACGGAACCTCCTCCAAATGCAAGTTGAGGTATTGTTCCTGATTCAAACACCCAATTGAATGTAAGCCAAGTACCAACGAGGAGTGAACCAACATTTATCAGAGGACGAAAATGCTCAAACAAACGGTCATCTAATTTATTTTCCGATATAGAAATAAATTTTAGAAGTGGGCCTTTTGCAATTATATTAATGATAATAGTTCCAATTACTGATAATGCGAGGCCAACAGATAATCGAATCCACCATTCTGCTACATTGAGGTCTTGCCAAATTGCTGACAATGCTACACTGGTTACCATGAATGGCACATAACAATTAACCCTATTAATGTTAATGCGAATACACGAGATATCTATGTTTGGGTATTTTTGGGGTTTTGTTGTGCCAATATTACACCAATCAATATCAAAATAAATGAGGCTACTAGAGACCATCCTAACTTCTCATCAAGAATTATCCATCCACTGATAATGCCAAATGGAGGGACTAGGTACACATATAATGCAGTTTTACCAGCACCAAGAGTTACAATTCCATCAGCAAACCAAACATAGGAAAATACTGTTGATAGTATTGCTAAGAATAGAATTGCCAGCCATCCAGAATAACTCGGTTGTGCCATTCCATACAGATATGATTCGTAGCCAGCCCAAGGTGTAAGGAATAGTAATCCAATTAGTGATGCCCATACGGTTAGATGAAGTGGTGACAGAGGGGTTTGAGAATCGATAGCGGTAGAGGTCATTGCCTTCTTTTGTAATATTGAAGTTATTGCCCAAGCTAGAGCAGCACCCGCGATCATCAGGTCTCCTTTCAATCGGTCATCAAATGCAATGTCGATATTGGGTGAATAAAGGAACAAGATGGTAACTCCAATTAAACCACAAATCAACCCAGTCGCTAATCGCCAATTCATCTTTTCATTTAGGAATGGAACTGCTAGTAATGCAGTGAATATTGGGTTGAAGGTAATCATCAATGAAGCATCACCAGCGGCGGTGAATTTCATTCCATACATGAATAGTGCTTGATAGATAAATGTTGAAAAGAAACCAATTAATACAATTCGTTTCCATTCTAGTCTTGTTGGTATCCTCCAATTATCAGTCATTTTAAGATAGATTAAGAAACAAATCATGGCGATTACATATCTCATCCATGCAGCACTTATTGGGGCAATGTCTTGAGACAAAATACGGCCTGCAGTCCAACTAAAGCCCCATATTATCGCAACAAATAATAATTTTAGATGTATCAATACATCTTTCACTTAAACCGCTCCAAACCTAATTGTAATAATCTACTTCGAGGGAGTCCAATTTCAGGAAGACCCCAATAGGGAGAATGTATTTTCAAACCTTCTAATCGTGTAACATATAGTCCATAACTTGCCATATCAGTTGGTTCAAAAGGAGTATCCAATCCCATATTAGTCAAAGTCTTGCACGCATCTTTTGAGTAAATTGGAAAAATGCGTGTATGGAAATGCATCCATTGTGAGATTCTCACAACATTCACTCCATCAATAGTTTGTAAATGTTCAAGCATCGCGACTTCAGGATAATTTACAGCCCTAATACACATTTCAATTTCATTGGCAATTTCTTCTTGCCAATCAATCATTTCATTACTAGACCATCTGTCAGCGATTTCAATATTTTGTAATATTGAATCTTCTTCAATTGAAAAAAGTGCTTCTGAATAATCAGAATCATCAATTGATTCCGATACCAGTTGTGATAATTCTACATAGAACCGTTCACACATTGGTGAATCGATGCCGTATAGACTTACAGGAATCATCTAACTCACGTAATATCCTGCTTATGCAGTTGCACCGCCGATTCCTGAGGAGATTTGTCTTTCAGACATTTTCTTTTCAGCAACCCACTCAAGTTTGAATAATTCCTTGAGGTCTTCTTCATCTTTATCGCTTGGAAGTACAGATGTTAGGTAATCATTCCATTCTTCATCAGTTCCAGTAAATTCCTCTCCGTTTGTATAATGACGGCTACGCTTTGTTTTTCCAATTGCGCGATTAAAGTTTTCATGTGGGACAAATAATGGAGTCGAACCTTCAGGTAAATATCCAGAAAGTTTTTCCACTTCTGCTGCAATTTCATCATGATAATGAGCGCGAGCCTCTTCATTTAGTACAGCCTTGTCTACTTCGACTCCAGCCTCAAGTTTTGCACGTTCATCCCAACGACCCTTTATTCCCCAAACATAGGCCCAGTGTGCGCTTGAAGAAGCATCAACGCCAAATAGATCATGTGCGGTTGAAACCCATTTATTGAAATATCTTTGAAGTAAATCAAGAGGGATTACTCCCGCTTTAATGACACGACGCAATCCGTTTGAACCTGTTCCAAGATGGAATGATTCTTCCTTCAGCATTGGTCCCATTGAAGCAGCAACAGGTTTGAATGCTGAAGTCGATAACATTCCGAGTTGGAATTTTCCATCTCTATCAACGAACATCGTGTAACAGAAAAAGTCCAACCAGTGAGGCATAGGGCGATTGAATGCTCCGAGCAATCTATCTCCATCTTGTGCATTTCTTTCCAGTAGTTTCTGCGCTTCTCTTCGTCCTTGTTGGCCGAAGTAGGTCATCAATAAGTAAGCCATTTGCCATCCATGTCTCTGTTCTTCAGCCATGATTCTAGCAGCTGCATATTTGTCATATGCAGTAGGTGCAGAAGCAAGCAGATGTCGCTGTTGTTCAACAGATGCGAACTCAGTATCACCTTGAACAGTAATCATCGAGATAAGAGCATCACGCATACTTTGCTGAGGAACTTGAAGAGAACGTTCCCATTTTGGCCGACCCTTGAAGTCACCATATTCAATAACATCACCAGCACGATCCCAATCAAATTGAATTGAAAGGTCAAAATCTCCAAGCCAACTGCGGTCATATCCAACTCGGTCTTGCCAGTCAGAAAAGTTTGCAATCCAGTCATCCCAAGTTGTAGGTAGGTTGTCCATAGACATCCTATGCGAACCACCCCCTTATCATATCTGCGAACATGTTCGCACTAACAAGGTAGTAATAATACGCTAATTATCAAGGTGAACGCCTTCTAATATCTTCTGAAAATGTGTGTACTATTGTAGATTCCACTCTTTGTAATTGAACAGATAATGTTGATTTTGCCACCCCTAGTAAGTTGGCAAGTTCAGTTAGTGATATTCGTCTTGGAATATCATAGAATCCTTCTCTAATAGCAATGTCAAAAACTTGACGCTGGCGCGGTGTTAACAATCTTGTAGTAACGCTCCTAGTTGAAACTAAACGATGTGGAATAGATTGCTGCTTGAATGAATTAATTAGTTCTTTAATATCATTTTGCGAACATTCAATTGTCCAATCAACCCATCCATCTCGTACTTCAAAAGGAGTATGTGGAATTATTCCAACATCTATTAGTGGTTTGAGAAACCCTCCTCCACCGGCTACAATAGTTACATCATAGTTGTTGTTTTGTATTATATTGAAATCTTCAATACCTGGATGCTGACCAATTGATTTTGAAATATCTTCACTAGATGAGATTCTAGCAGTACCTCTCCCTCTGCTTAGAGGCATATGCTTCTCAATGCGTAAGATGGCAGAGGGGTTTGCTCTAGTAACATCTCCAGACCAATGACCTTCAGGAAGTCGAACTTCAAGGCGGACTTGATGAGATGACATGATAATGTTGAAGTGTTACTCTTTCTTCAATGTCTTCATCAAAGTGGGCGAATTGTATCCATTCTTCGAACAGTTCCTGTTTCAACATCAATAATTTCTGAGAATGTTTGAGTTGTCTTTTCACCAACAATGACTCCTGGCAAATAACCATCACAAACACCAGATGCTGCAAAAATAGCATCATCTGATTTACACAGATCAGTAGCTTTCCATAAGCGGGTCAAATCATCACCGACCATAGTTTCAGCACGTGCTTCTTCTTCTTCACTTCTGAAAACCAACCTTCCTTCAAACACTCCACCAAGTCCGCGAATTGCAGTTGCGGAAATGACTCCTTCTGGGGCGGCACCGATTCCCATTAGCAGATCATATGGACCGTCTGGGCGAGCAGCCCAAATAGCCCCAGAAACATCTCCATCCCCCATCAGGCTCAAGTCTGCACCCGCTTCTCGAATTTCTTTGAATAACTGAGTATGTCGTTCTCTATCCAATGCAACTACCTTTACTTCGCTAATCGGTTTGTCAAGTATGCTTGCGGTTTGTTCAAGATTGTAGATTACACTACCTTCAAGACTAATGTGGCCAGCAAGTGCTGGTCCTGCTGCAATTTTATCCATATAGCAATCAGGAGCATGGAGTAATGTTCCCCTTGGAGCAGCCGCAAGTACTGCAATTGAGTTTGGAGTATTATCTGCACAATTATTTGTGCATTCTAGTGGGTCAACAGCGATATCAATTTGTGCAGCACCAGCAACACCAATCATATTGCCTAGTTTCTCACCAATGTACAACATAGGTGCTTCATCTCTCTCCCCTTCACCAATTGCAACCCTTCCATCAAAGGGAACATTGTCAAATGTACGGCGCATTGCTTCAACAGCAGCAGCGTCTGCAGCCATTTTATCACCTTTACCACGCCATTCAGCGCTAGCGATAGCCGCTTGGTCTACCGCTTCAAGAAAGTGTTTGTCGAGTTCGGAGACACTGCCCATAAACAATGGCGTGCGCGTCCAATTGATGAACAAAGCGGTTGAGTTCACTCGCCTTTGAATTTCTCAACTACTACAATATCAGTAATTCGCGTGCGAGGATATTGACCATTTTCATCCTTTTCCATTGACTTAACCATATCTAATGCACATAGTAACCCGGCAGAAACACCGGTCAATGCTTCCATTTCAATTCCAGTTTTATAATGAGCACTGACATGAACTTCACAGACCAAACCCCACCCATCATCATATTGTTGCCAAGTCCAGTTAACCTTACACCCTTCAAGTGGGATTGGATGGCAATGAGGAATAATACTCGGAGTATCTTTGACCGCCTGAATAGCCGCAATAGTAGATGCTTCTAGAACATCGCCTTTCTTGATATCACCGTTTTGTATTGCTAGACCTGTCTGCATTTTGAGATGGAGTATTCCTCTTGCTGTAGCCCTTCTCTCTACCACCGGTTTTTCTCCGATTTCAATAATTCCTTGAATACTCTTTTCCATTATTATCTCTCCATTAATTGATATTAGTCAGCCTAATCCAGCCTTCCAAGTTTCACCTTTACTGGTCACTTCTTTCTTCCACAGGGGGGCTTGCTTTTTGAGTTCGTCTATTAGCCAGTGACAAGCATGAAACGCTTCTTTACGGTGAGGGCTGCCAACATGAATTGCTACAATTGGCTCTTCTGGTCCAACACTTCCGGTACGATGGGACATCGCTACTGCAGTCACTGAAAAGTCATCGATCGCTTGCTTTGCAAGCCCTTCTAAAACCGATGTCAATTTGTCTTGCCATGCATCAAATTCCAAACGCAATACTTCAGCATCACCATCTTTGTCTCTTGTGATTCCCAAAAATGACACTACTGCCCCGCAGCCTTGTTTTGGTAGTTTCTCTAATAGGGCATTTGCATCAAGAAAAACCGGCGCTTCTTCGATGATAATATTGCCGCCCATGATGATGCGAGGTAAACGCATCATTCAAACCTCTCTCTTCAATGGGGTAGACATGGGCGGTGAACCAGCAATCCACATAATGGGTGCAGGCCTGTCTGGATTAGCTGCGGCAACTCTGCTGGCAAGAGCGGGAAGAGAGGTTCATGTCCATGACATTCGCGATGACTCGGGTGCTAGATTTGATGGCGACTTTCAAGCGCTTGAAAACTGGTCAATCGAGAAGGATTTCTTTGACCAATTAGATGAGTGGGGATTTGATTCTAAACGATTCAAAGCCACTGAATTTAAGATAATTGATTTAATTCACCCTGACAACAAAATCACTCAGCCCAAATCTGACCGAGTGTCTTACAGAATCATAGAGCGGGGGACTAGTGAACATACAATTGATCAAGGGTTCAAGCAGATGGCTTTGGAAGCAGGCGCTAATATCCATTACAAATCGCGGGTAAAAGAAGAGGACTGTACAATCATTGCATGTGGCCCGAAAGGAACATCAGCAGTTGCCTATGGAGAAATCTTCCATACAAATCATAAAAATCATATTTCATTTCAACTAAATGATAAATTGGCACCAGGTTCATATTCATACATGATTATTATTGATGGTGTCGGTTTGATTTGTACATGTTTATGGAGAAAACAGAAGAAGTCTGAAAGATTCCTCAACGAAACAATAGCGTGGTATCAAAACAAATATCCAGAGGTTGATATGAAGCCGGTGAAAAGAGTAGGTGGGAAAGGAGATTTCACCATCAATCGCAACTACAAACAAGATGGTAGATACTATGTTGGAGAATCTGGTGGGCTACAGGATTTTATGTGGGGCTTTGGAATGAGAATGGCGGTTTGGAGTGGTACTTTGGCCGCTAAAGACATTCTTGGAGAATGTGATTATGAAAGCGAAGTTCGCAAGAAATTGATGCCATATGTCAAAACCAGTGTTGTCAATAGATGGTTGATGAATAGAGTAGGAAATAGAACGTTCAAATTCATGTGTAATAATTGGATGAAGAGTCAAAAGAGACACGGGGATGGGTTGATTTGGGTGTCTAAACTCTTCCGACCTTCATTATTCAAGAGAATGCTATATCCTATTGTTTCTCCTTTCATGCTAAAATCAGATCCGAAAGCAATGGGTCGTGGCGTTAGAAGAATGCCATTCCGGCCAGCATTAAAGCGAGATTGGTGGGAACAGAGTCCTGAAGCGAAAGCAGTAGGTGAAAGGTGGGACAATGTTCGCCGCAGTGGTGCGAAAACATCATTTTCGAATGATTCTGAATCACCAATTAGTCCAGAGTAATCAATGAATTGTGTGGCGATTTGTTCATAATGCTATCACCTTTGGCCGGTCTATGAGCGACCAATATGGACTCAAATTAGAAGCAATGGACAATCGTCTAGTAAACTATGGTACTACCACAAATGGAATCGCAGTTATTGAATTAACTTCAGATTCTGCTGGAGCACCTCTTGATGGCGAAAATGACCGTTCACCTAATACTTACACTCATGAGATGATGAGAGATATTGACCAAGCAATTGTTAAGGCACGCTTTGATGATGATGTCACTGTAATTATTATGACTGGAAATGGGTCCTCTTTCTTTTCTGCTGGAGCATCAATTCAAATGCTAAACAGTGTAACGCCTGGATTCAAATATAATTTCTGTTTGCATGCAAATGAAACATTATCTCGTCTAGAACAAACTCCTAAACTAGTAATCTGTGCAATTAATGGGCACGCAGTTGGTGGTGGATTAGAAATCGCAATGGCTACTGATATTAGAATCGCAAGAAAGAACTCTGGAAAAGTAGGACTACCTGAAATCAACCTTGGTGTTCTTGCAGGTACTGGTGGAACTGCTCGTCTAACTCGCTTAATTGGAAAGGCAAAGGCACTTGAGATTATGGTTACAGGTGAACTAATGTCTTTCGAGGATGCTCATGGTTGTAATTTGATAAACCACATTTGGGAAGGTTCTGCTGAATCTTTCCGCCAAGATGTTCTTGATTGGGCTAGCCAATTCACTCTTCCAAACAAGGCGGTTAAGGCTGTTGGAAACATTAAGCGTTCATGTCAAACTGGACCTGAGATTCCATTTGAATACCATTTAGCACTTGAACGTGAATTACAATCTGCACTATTCCAAAGCAGTGATGCTAAGGAAGGAATTGCAGCATATGTTGAGAAGCGTGTTGCTAATTTCACTGGACAATGAAACTGAATTGTTTCAATTGTCAAGGAACTGAAGTGCTCTTTGAGAGCATGTTCTAGAGTTGTGACCAACGATGTTACAAATTTTGCATTTTCGTTGACCTCTATTTTTACTATTTCTCAATTTTCTAGCAGCAGCAGCTCGAGGATTAATTGTCGGACAAGTCCTCTTGTTGTGGCCCTTCTCTCCGCATTGATTACAGATTCTTTTTCCACGCCGAGAATTTTTCTGAATTCGATTTGGAAATAATACGGGGCATGTTCTTGTATTGTGTCCAATTTTTCCACACTGACTACAGATTCTTTTACCATCAGTTCTAGATCTTCTCATCTTTTTTTCAGGGTGTATCGCTGGGCAAGTTCTAGAGTTGTGCCCAACTTTTCCACATTGCATACAATGCCTTCTGCCATCGGTTCTTTCAATCCGAGTGGGGTGATTTGGGTTTGCGGCAATACAAGTTCTATTGTTATGGCCGGACTTTCCACAGGCACTACAGGTACGACTACCTCTTGCAGCTAATTTCATTTTTCTTATCTCTGCTTTTTTAGGATTAATTTTTCCACAAGTTAGAACATTGTGACCATTTTCTCCACAAATAGAACAGATTCTATATTCAATCTTTGAAGTCACATTATGATTATTTTGACGCCGCAGTGTGCATGTTCTGCGATTATGACCTGCTTTACCACAACTGGCACATCTCCGGGTCATACATTTTCATTCTTTATTTAGAATATAAAATTAAAGGAGTAATAATCATCAAATAGATAGGCATTAATGATTCATTTTTCCAATATTTTCTCAAAATATTGCAATTAATTGTTGTAATTATCAGCCGTAGTCTTGAAGTGAGGAATGTATGTGGCCGCAGATATAGGGTGATTGTGATGTCCAAGTATAATGTCCCAGCAGATGTTCCAAATGAACTACGAGAGATATATGAGAAAAATATGGATGCGGCTACAGCAGGTACAGGTCGTATGAATTTATTTGCATGTGATCAAAAAATAGAGCATCTAAATGATGATTTCTATGATGGTGGAAATAAGATACCATTATCCTCAAACGACCCTGAGCACTTTTTCAAAATTGGACAAGCAACACATGAAGCGGGTACAATTGGTGTATTAGCAGGCCAACTCGGATTAATTTCACATTATGCTAGAGATTATCCTAATATCCCATATTTGGTTAAACTTAATTCAAAATCTCATATGGTTAAGACTTCGCAAAGAGATCCAATCTCCCAAGCAATGTGGGATTTGGATGATGTTATGGCATTAGTACACAACGGAATTAATGTTGTTGGAATCGGTTATACTGTTTACATCGGAAGTGAATCTGAGCATGAGATGTTAACAGAGGCTGCAAGTTTCATTCGACAAGCGCATGACCTTGGAATGATTGCAGTTGTCTGGATGTATCCTCGTGGTAAGGCAGTTGCTGATGAGATGGACCCCCAATTAATATCTGGAGCAGCAGGAGTTGCAGCATGTATTGGCGCAGATTTCGCTAAGGTCAATTATCCAAATAACTTTGAAGGAATGGACCGATTTGAATCTTTGAGAGTTGCAGTTGAAGCAGCAGGAAGAACAGGAATTATTTGTTCTGGTGGCGGTTCACTTCCTGCTCGAGATTTCCTAGAGCGCCTATGGGGACAAATCAATATCTCAAAATGTAGTGGTGCTGCAACTGGAAGAAATATTCACCAAAAGGGAACTGTTGAAGCGGTTAGAATGACTGCTGCTTGTGACGCAATAATTTGTCAAGGTGCTTCTGTAGATGAAGCACTTGCAATCTTTGAAGGAAATTGATTGACATCGCTTACAGTAGTAAGTGAGAAGAAGCTGTGCCCCGCCACCTAACGGCCTTTTTCATTGCATTGCTCAAAGGCCTGACCCTCGGTGACAGGGCGTACTGTCCGGAAGGGTGGTTGTCTCTTGGTCATCCCATTGGTCGCAAGAGGACCCATAACCTTCCGATGGTTTAAGTGCGTTTGCACCAAATTTCATCTCCCGAGGGATCCATTTGGCCTTCGAATTGCACTCCGCACCTTTGGTATCAGATATCATAGCTGATTTTCACAGTAGCTCCACCAGATGTTGCAGGTGCGGTAGTAATTCCACCAACGTCACCCATTTGAACCCATCTACTGCTCAATGCGGTTGCGAAATGACCTACCATATAGCAGAGCAGATACTTCAGAATCTCCCTGTTGGAAGATTTGTGTAACAATAGAAGGCCAAGTTTGAACAGGTTTTGTCAAGTAACCAACATGGGGATGAATCCTACCTTTGTGGATTGGATTATCATTTTCGGCATTGACTATAGAATCGTATAAATCCAATAGTGGGGCTTTTCCTTGACCTTCTTCTAAGAGTAAGATATGCAATAAGGATTCACTGTTTACGTCAAGACCTTTGTGTATTATTGGATGACCTGGAATTCCCACAAGTTCTCCAACTGGTCGGCAAATCAATGCTGGCCACGGTTTGTAATTTTCAGATAACCAACGACGTGAAGAAGAAACAGATAATTGCATTTGTAACCAATCAGAAGCCCAGCCAGACCACCATGTATGAGGTAATATCTGCATTGCCTTGCGAACCAGATCGATTGAGATTGCTACTCCACTTTCTAATCTAAGAATTAATTCACCCCAAACCGCTAGTACTGAATCTCTTGGATGAGATTGTGATGCCTTTGCACACTTCATCGCTAATTGCATTCTTTCCTCGCCGAGCCTCTTTCCCAAAGGGAATAATGATTGTAATACTTCACGACTAAAATGTGGAGCGTCTAACCATATCTTACATGATTCGGAAATGATATCGCATAATTCAGGTGGAAACGTTTCACTTGCAAGTAGAATTGCCGCCGCCAAAAATGATTTTGTTTTTTTATCTTTTAGAAGGTATTCTACTTCTATTATTGATTGATTATAAAGCATAAAGTTTGATTTTAGTTGACCAATCGCGTCTTTCATCCAGACCTCTCCCGCCTTTCCAATCGCTGTTATCAGCAGCTTGTTATCGCACAACTCAATCGGCAGAAGGTCAGCCCAACCAGAATCTAATTCATCACCGATGCGCTGCCAACAACGAATTCTATCTTGCTTTGGTGAAGCAATCCAAGCAGCGAGAGGATTTTCCCTTTCCACAGAGTTTGCAAAATCAACATCACCTTCGGGCAGTGAATCAATTGCCTTCCAAATTTGTGAACTGAATTCATGTTCACTTTCAACAGAAAATGATTGTTCAATTGTCTTGCCGTCAATAAATCGAATTAGTTCGGCAGCATTAGCGGGAATGAATCTGCTAGAATAGGATGATTTCACACTTCGCTTATTTCCTGCTAAAGAAAGAGGTAAAATTATTCCTCTTTCAATTTGTAAATTTACTCGAGACATTCCTGTGCCCTTGAATAGAAGTATGTTTGATTTTGTTAATTCAGAATATTCACCTTTTGTGGTAATTAGAATTCTACAACTACCACTAGTTATTATTCTTCTTAGAATAGTAATATTGTTTTGAATTGACCAATTCCATTCACCAACGAATTGTGTTGGTTGAGATAATATCCAGTTGTAAATACAAATTCCACCATTCTCGGAAACACCATTCAATTCAATACGTTTGACAATGCTATCACTCCACTTCACTTCACCAAAGTCTGCCAATAGTTCTCTTTTCATTGATATTGAAGGGCTTGGGCCAATATTTGTGGCGTAATATTGGAATAGCAAATTCCATTTTTCGTTTAATCTGTTTGCGTCTATTCTTGGATGACGACGTATAAGCCATTCCTTTAGTATGGCAATGGGTAGTAATCTAGTACTTTCATTTTCTCTAAGTTCACCGATTACAATGGCATCTTGAGATAATGAGGAGAGGGTCAAACTTCTCAAGATTGTTGAGGATAAATGGCCGTGAATTCCAAGTGGGGGTGAGATCTCAATGTCACCTGGAGCAACTCCTAGAACATATTCTCCATTTCCTAATACTGGAGGTAACTGAGAATTGTTATTTGGTGATTTTATCCATGTACCTTCTGTTATGTTCCATATTTTTGAATTATCCAAGAGTCTTGCACTAACCAAGCCAATTTTTCGGACTTGTTGAGACCAGTCAACCAATGTTCCCGAATCGAGTTTTACAGGTGCTTCAACTCGTTGCAAGGAATCAATATCATACCAAACGATTCCATTTCCTCTTGCTACTGCCCAACGCCCCCCCTCATTTCCATTGGAATTAGGAATGGGTGAAGATTCATCCAAATTAGCCTCTTCAGGCAGTTGAATTAGTGGAGAAGGTGGTTCATTCACATAACCAAGTAGTAGTGTGGAGTCATCTCGCGATAGCAAGATAATTTCGCCATTCGCAGGTATTTCTTTGATATATTTCTTAATTCTATGCAATGAATCTTGCTGTAATCGATCTAGGCCAGCAGGGGCTAGACGGTGTACTGCGCCTCTAATGCCCGACAGGTCTTCTCTAACTACATCACCCCTATCTCGCAGTTGTCTAAGTGCAAGAGAAACGTGTGGCATTCTCAACCCTAATTGCTCACTAATATCGGAAACAGTACCTCCACCATCGGCCAACCAGTCTAATATTCGGCGTTGATATCCACTTCGAATACGCCCTTTAGACACCTCATGTCACCTAAACCAAGCACAGGGGTATTACTTACATATTCTTTGCGCTTTATTCAACTATCTAATTACATTAAGTTACATATTTCCACTGGAGAGGTCTATTCTTACTTACTTATTACATTGTCCAGTGCGAAAAATGCACTGATTTCTGTATTCAATTGTAACAATATCAGTGATTGTCGGGAAAATGGTTATATGAGTGGCCTCGCTCATTGGGTATACTGGCCATCGTAAAATCCGAATCGGCCAAATGACAGGAGGGAAAAACAAATGAAAACAACCAGAATCCGAGAGAAGATCAAGAAGTTCTTAGGCGACCGCCCACGCAACACTGCGGAAATTCTTGAACACATAAACAGTACAATGCGACACGGCACTACCAGCCAACAACTAGGTAATGTACTGTCAAAAGATAAAGACATAGTCAAGGTAGGATATATCAAGCGCTCTGGAATTCTTTCCGGCGGATATGATATCTGCGAATGGGCAACTCGTAACTGGGTTTCATCCAATTGCCCAGAGTGGATTGAAGGCACAGCTATCATCATCGATAACAATGGTCACATCACTACCGGTTCAGAATCTTTGAACAAGTATTGATCATTGCAAAATAATATTCAGTGTTTAGAAGCACTGTTCGTATATCCCCCCCTATCGTAAAACCATCTATTTGATGGAATTCTTTGCGATGAACTCAAAGTCTTTGTTTTCTCACATTAGTTTGTGGAAGACGAAGTAACCTACCGCTGTTGCTTAGTTGGTGGAACCTTTGACCGTTTCCATGCTGGTCATAAATTGCTATTGGATGGAGCTTGTCGCAATAGCGAACGTGTTGAAGTTCATCTAACCAATGACAATATGGCTTCAGTAAAATCTCCTTATGTCCAATCATTTGACACTAGATTGGAATCTATTTTAGAATGGGCTGATGAATATGCGGGTTGTCCATTGACAATTCATGAATTAGAGGATGAAATGGGTCCGGCACCAACTCATCCAGATGCAGATGCAATTGTAGCAACAGTAGAAACCCGTGCAATGTGTGAAATAATTAATGAGATGAGAGAAAATGACCAACTCAAACCACTTCATATTATAGAAATTCCTCATTTCATGGATGGGATTGGAGGAATTGTATCTTCAACAAGAATACGCAATGGAATTATTGACCAAGATGGTAATCCATGGATAAATGAGGAGCAGTACGAATCAGTCTTGAAAATGGCCAAAGCCTTGGATGATGAACTAAAAATACCAATGGGTGAATTATTCATGGGGCCTGAAGATGATCCCGAGATTGCAATGCTAGCGACTTTAGATGCATTACCAAATCCACGCGGAATGATTGTTGCAGTAGGCGATGTTACTGTGAAGACTCTCATCGACATGGGCTTCACTCCTGAGGTTGCACTAATTGATGGACAAACTAAGAGGACGAAATTAAAGGAAGAAGATTGCGTTAGTACCTCAGTTTTTGTGCATGTACTCGCTGCTGAAAATCCACCTGGTCTACTAACTCCATCTCTACGAAGTGCAATTGAAAATGCAATTTTTGCAGATGAATCAGTCGTGATTGAAGTAGAAGGTGAAGAAGACTTAGCACCAATATTGATTCATCTAATCGCCCCATTAGGAACTATTGTGTTGTATGGTCAACCCGGATTAGGAGTTGTAATGAGAATAACTGATATTGCTGCTAAAGAGAGATGCCGAGACTTATTGTCTTTATTTGAGATTTTGTAATGGAGGTGAAAATGTGCTTGTAACAATTACTGTTTGTGTTCGCGACGGTATTCAATGGATAGATGGGTGTTTACAAGCATTACAAAATCAATCCTATCGCCCGTTAGAAATCATTGCAGTAGATGATGGTTCATCCGATCAATCATGTGAAGCATTGCAGAAGTGGCATGATCCAGAAGGAGAAAATGGAATTCCAGTTAGAGTGATGTCACAGAATGCACTAGGATTATCTGCAGGACGAAGATTGGCTGTTGATAATGCCAAAGGTGAGTGGGTAGCCATTACGGATATCGATGTCCGGCCAGAGAGGGACTGGATTTCCAACTTGGTTGCAGAAGCAAATCCAGTCAGTGCTAATGAAAAGGTTGTAGCGGTTACAGGTAGAACTATTTTTGAATCTGCAGACGATGTCGTGAGTTTAGTTCGCTCGGTTGAAATTGCACAAAAATATCGCTCACGTCCCCGACGCACATCACTTGCAAATGGGCCTTGTTCTATGTTTAACAAACAAGCCTTACTCAATGTTGGAAGCTTTGACCCTCTATGGTATCATGCAGAGGATATGGAAGTAAGTCTAAAATTAATTGAATCTGGAGGCACTATTGTATACGCTCCAGAAGCGATAGTAAGCCATGTTGCTGAAGTTGGTCAAAAGAGATTTCTTGCTAAGAGAAGAAGGGATGCTCGGGGACACTTGAGAATTGTTCGTAAATATCCAAGGAGAAAAAGAGTAGGTCCTGGTTTTGATTTCATAGGTTCCTCTAAGATGGTACTTGCAATTGCTCCCTTATGGATAACCGCAATACTTTCTGGGTTGCCATTTATCTATAATTTCTATCTAAATCCAGAATATTCTTGGCAAGTCGCCCAACATTGGTGGCAAACAAGATTCCTGCTAATGGCATTGATATTGCTAATAATCCATGAGTTAATTTTGTGGAGAGGCCCATTGGGTGTGGTTAATCGTGGAGCTATTAGAAAAAGCCCAAGAGGAATAATAATTGCAATACTCAAAGTTAGAAGATTGACCTTTAGTTGGTCTATTGCATTATGGCAAGGAATAATCTTAGGGATTTCTGATGCAATTCGCGGTAAGAATGGTCATTGACTAATGAGAAATTGCTCTCATTACTTGTTGCGGTTATTCCAACAAATTAATCATGCCAAGGGCCAATAAAGAAATTACAGCAGCAGTAATAATAAAAAATGTTAGAATTCTCAATAGCCCTCTTTGTTTAGGCAACTTTTTCAAATAATATACATGATTTCCTTCCGGGTGAGGCAATCCTTGCCAATTTAACAAATGTAGAGAAGGGATGTCCTTGACACTCAAATCAATGGAACTATCAGCATCTAAATTTTGTCGGAGAAACTTCAATTTGTGTACAATCAAATGACCTGGCTTATTGCCCGATGGATCTGATAGTTGCCACATTATGGGTGGATTTGACTTATCATTTTTCAGTAATTCTAGAATTTTAGCATGTGCTTCTTGGTGCGTTATAATGTCAGTAAATCTCTGAGTGATTGATTTATCATCAAGATAATAAGAACCTGGGCCGTGAACAATATTGCCAATTTCATAACTCAGCCATCCCTTTTTTGGGGGGAATTTAGAAGACATAATACTCAACTTGTTTAGAATTGGTTGAATGCTCAGCGGCGTCTACCGCCACCACTTCTTCCACCGCTACGAGAACTACCGCTACGAGAACTACCACCACTGCTGCCACGTGAACTACCACCGCCACGTGAACTACCGCCACGAGAACTACCGCCACTGCGCGAGCTTCTGGATGAAGTTCTGCTTGGTTTACTAGGTGCAGGTTGATTGTTAGATTGATGATTGTCGTGATGATGATATACATGTTGTTCGTTATATCCAAATCCTTGATTGTATCCATATCCTCCTTGATTGTATCCTCTATTTCTAAATCCGCCGGAGAATCCACCTCCGCCACCACTAGAACGTGATACTAACACTACCACTACAACTACAGCCACTACTAATCCCAGACAAACAATGGTTCCAAGAAGCGTATCTATTGCACCATCTACAGAATAATCATCACCAAGTACTTCTCCATTTTCACTAGGAGGTTCTACATAACCATCATTCTCATACCAAAAGTCATCAACAGCAGTAACGAGATCATCAGTAATCATTGAAAGTGCTTCAGCCCAGTTTCCGGCATCTATCTTTGCATCTGATGTTCCTCCAACATCATTAAACACCCAATATTCATCCCAAAATATTCCTGTTACAAACCACCATTTGTAATCATCTTCGGATTGATTTATCGATAGAACGAGTAAGATTCCATCTTTCCATTCTTGGTCTCCTATGCGCCACTCATCGAATAACGCTTCAGAAAAATCTTGTAGTTGCATCATTGATTCATTAGATGTATTGTTTGAAGTTTCATTAGATGTATTGTTAGAAGTTTCATTAGATGTATTGTTAGAAGTTTCATTAGATGTATTGTTTGAAGTTTCATTAG
>JANXHP010000142.1 GCA_024958795.1 Candidatus Poseidoniaceae archaeon
TTTTCTATCTTCTTTTCAATGGGGGGCCCATGCGAATGCGGGCGATACATAGGGTACGGACTGCTCAGGCTTTCAGAGGGGTTCTTCCGAATAGTTTACCAAATACAACATTAGAGGGTTGAGTTGGAGTTGGCGTACATGAAGCAAAAAAACAATATCGCCTTGATGGGTATGGCTGGGGTTGGCAAAAGCTATATCGGTAAAAAAATAGCAGCAATTTCAAATTATCAACACATGGAGACAGACGAACTCATCATAAAACAGGCGAATATGGAGGGTAAAAGATACCACGACCTTTCTGATGAAAACTTTTTGAGAATCGAGAAAGATGTTTTTATGAAACTAGGTGATTTATCAGGTAAGGTGATTGATACCGGTGCTAGCGTTATTTACGATCAAGACGTAATGTGTAAAATTGCAGATTTTGCTCATGTTGTATATATTGAAGATAGTATTGATGTTATTGAGGACCGTTTCATTGCTCGCGGCCCTGTGCCTTTGATGGGAATTGATGGTAAGACATTCAAGCAGTTATTTGCCGAGCGGCAGCCGTTGTATGAAAAGTATGCACAATCTACGGTAACACGAAACAGTTTTCGTAATAATGATGCGCGGCTGGTGGCAGAGCAAATACTTGAACTTGTAAGAGATGATAAATCCTAGATTTTGGCCTTGAGGAATTGATATCTGAAGTATATCGAATAATTGGGTTCGGATAATCCCTTGCAACTTTCCGTATCATTCGAGAAGGTAGAATTTGATGATTGTTTGAGCCTGAAAATGTCCCACAGCGTGGACAGCCTTGAGATGCTCCTTCAATTCACGTTTTTCTGACAAACCAGTATCGCTCAACACTGAGAACCACTCCTCAAGAGTTCGACCGGTTTTGTCTGCAAGATTTCGGATAATGGCCTTCTCCATTTCCTCTGGTTTCATAGCATTGCCCCTTGTGTTTGGTATTCTCCGCGCCTTATTACGATACCCAATACTGGGAGGTTCAAATTGTTGTCCATCACAAAGTGTATGATTTCTTCTAACGGATTAAGGGTAGCCATTTTTCTTTGACTTATTTAGTGAGAGTAATTGCTAATTATCAAGATTGGCAGGAGAGGATAGAGGGGGCCTAAAGTGAAACTACGCCTTCATCAATTTCTATCCAAATGTGGAGCGTTTTCTTCCAAAGAAGAGGTTAAGCAAGCAATTTGGAGTGGAGATATTACTGTTAATGGGAAAATTACCAAGAATATTGCATTCGAATTCAATCCTTCTAAGCGTAGCGTAATGTATCAAGGAACAGAACTATTCCTTCCACAAACAAATGTCTATTTTCTTCTCAACAAACCTGTTGGATGTATTTGTTCACGCTTAAATTCACATGAACGCGAATTGAAAAAGCAATCCGTTTACGAACTATTTCGCAATAATGTATCTACTACGGTTTATGAATCGCTGGTAACCGTTGGAAGATTGGATGAGGATACAACAGGATTCTTGTTGGTAACATCAGATGGGAAATTAGTCAATCGTATTACAAAACCTGAAAAGAAGGTCAACAAGTCTTACCGAGTTGATTGCTATGAGGCAGTAAGTAGTTCCCAACTTGCTTCATTGCGAGAAGGAGTTGAAGTTGTGGTCACTGACCATGGTACTACTGAGACATACCGTACGCTTCCAGCAATAGTTGAATTAGAAAACGATCATTGCGCCATTGTAACCATTAGTGAAGGTAAGAAACGCCAAATTCGTCGTATGTTTACTTCAGTTGGTAATGAAGTAAAACAATTACATCGTCTTTCAACAGAAGATATGCTTCTTTCACAGTACAACCTCAAACCTGGTGAGTATTGTAGCATCACCATTGAAGAAATTAATAGCCTAATATTTCACTCTTAGTTTAAACAAGTTCATTACGTCTTCCAAATATAAACACTGCCGAAAGCATAGCCATTATTCCTAATCCAGTAGTAAATCCTGGAAGTAAAGTTCCAGAATTGGATGGTGCAGCAGCTGAACCATCAAGATTGACGGTAATTGTAGCCGTTGCGGAGTCTGTTCCATCACTCCATGTGATTGTTACATCGAGTGTTTCAGCAACATCTGGACCTATTTCGATAATTGCTCCAGCATTTACTTCACCTACTAGCGGACCAACTGAAATACCGTTAACTTGCACTGTGATAGGGTCGCCATCTAAATCTATGCAGGATGCAATGATGTAGTAACTTCCTGCCGGAAGTGTCACTTGAGGAGGTGGTGCTGCATTTGCAGCAGCAGCGGCAGCAGGCGACAATGCAGGGATTACTGCTTCACCAGTTACAGCTGCTGGCATACCATCTGCCTCCAATGTGTAATGAAGGCCACATGTTGGTAGCCTATTGGCTGGGAATGAATTAGCATCTAATGGGTCGGTTTCACCTGGATCAACTATACCGTCTTGGTTTATGTCTTCTACAATATCTAAGAATCCATCATCGTCATCGTCATCATCAAGATAATTGCATATTCCATCTACATCAGGAATATCTATAGGAGTTGAAGCCGGGTCGCCTGGCAAGGTATTACAAGCAATTTCATCACTATCATCCCAACCATCGTTATCACTATCTGCACATCCATTACTTCCTGGTGGAAGAGTTACTGATGCTGGCGTATTTGCACATTGATCATCCTTATCATAAACTCCATCGCCATCCATATCTGAAGTAGAAAGTTGATTCCAGCAGATAGCCGACTCAGTTTGTAAGGTATCTACGCCAGCGAAGAAGGTGATTGAGAAGCAAGCATCTGTCGAATCTCCAAGAGCACGGAATTCAATTATGTGAGTATCAACACCGTCTGTACCTTCAACCCACTCATAGCTACCGTCGTCCATATCAACAACTGGATTCATAGTGTTGTCATCGACCTCCCAAACCAAACTATAGGATTGGCCAGCGTCAAGATCAATGGCTTCAATAGTGACAGTAGCCCAACCTTCAACCGAATCGACGGTATGGGATACTGTGATGGTTGCATCATCCTGATTTCCAGTATCATCAATAACATCGAAATCGTTACCAATGATTGTTCCCATTACGAAACTATCTATACTTCTTGTAAGAGTACATTCAACATGATGAGTGCCAGAAACTGCGGTTGGAACCAAGTCATTATTTCCACCATATATTTCAAACCTCAAATCACGATTCTGTTCTTGAATATCGTTATTGGCAAATGTGTAAGTATCGACAGGTGTGGTTATTCCATCTTCGAAAAGTCCACACTCAATCTCATATTCCAAAATATATTCATTATGGTAATCGAGATTAAATTCACCATTAATTGAAACTCCAGTATTTTTGAGAATGTTTTCATTTGTACTCATGTATGAAGATGCCTCAACCATTTCACCACCAAGAATAAACGGATTGCTTGAGTTTTCAGCGATATATACGTTTTGAACATGAAGTACTGCTTCAAAGTAATATGATTGATTGCTGATTCCAGTTACTGTCTCTGGGTTAGTGTTCCAATCAATTTCCAATATTCCTGGGTCTGTAAAAGTGAATGATTCAGTATGCGTACCTGTGGTTGATGTGATAGAAAATTGACCTTCAGTTTCAGCAGGGTCATTTATTGAAGTTGCTGTAGCTTCTTCATAGAGATTGCAGTTGTTCCATGAGTAAAAACACAATTCCCAATCAACAGAATATGCTTGACCAATATAGAGATCGGAAAAGTCAACATCAACTGTAATTTGAGTTGTAGTTGTATCCATGGTTCGGTCAAAGTATGTTGATGAAAGTGTTTGGAAATCAAGTGTTTCAGTACCAGTCGTTTCTGCATCAATAACATCGAAATCATTACCAACAATTGTTCCCATCACGAAACTATCTACATTTCTAGTAAGAGTGCATTCAACATGATGTGTTCCTGAAATTGCGGTTGGAACCAAGTCATTATTTCCACT
>JANXHP010000042.1 GCA_024958795.1 Candidatus Poseidoniaceae archaeon
TGGACACATGTCTTTGTCATTCATTATCGCGTCTTGGTCATCGTCGGTTTCTGAATCTGAGCATCCATTGTCATAGACTGGTTCACCAGCAGGTGTTGAATCACACATGTCGGCATCATCCAATACTCCGTCTTGATCTGCATCGCCTTCCGGTTCAGGAGGTAGTGGAAGATTAACTCGAATTATAGAAGTTGAGGGGGTGAACAATCCACAAGAAGATACAATGTCTCCCTCATTATTATGATAACTGGTGTTAACTTGTAAAGAAAATTCACCAGTCGTAGTATTTTCATCAGCATCAATTATTCTAGCTGGACTTTGTCCTAAGGGATGATATTCAACAGTACATGTTGCTGGGAATCTGTGGATGGCAACTCCGCTGAGAGTGCCGATTGTTGAGTTTTCTTCCGGTTGCTGCCACAAGAAGGTGGTTGCTACATCATTCTCTACAGGTGCGTTAATTGTTAATTGAGACAATGATACTGCACTGGTTAAACCCGCTTCATCACTTGCAGTGGCTTGAATTATCCAATTGCCTGGCAAACTAAGCCCCGAATCAATTTGCCATGAGCCGTCTGCCATTATGCTAATGTTGAATGTCTGGCCAACTTGATTCATTCCTATCTCTTCAAAAATCATCAACAAAACATGACTTGTTGTGACTGATTCGTCAACTACAAACCCATTAATCGTTGCATTTTGACTATTCCAATCAACTGAATATTGTTCAGATAGCAATAGATTTGGTACTGTGTTGGTCGGTGATAATGTGTTTTCTTCATCCAATTCAGTATCGGTGTTTGAATCGTTATCAACTGGTGAATCTTGAACAAATACTGTGAATATTCCCCCAACAAGTAGCAAAGAAAGCAGAATGCTGAGACCCGTTGTCTTACCATCCATAAAGCACAATTCATTGGCTCAACCTTAAAATATTGTGCTAACATGAATACTATTCTGTAAAGAAGTTGATAGAAAGACTGGTTTGGCTGACTAAGATTCAAAGCAAACTTGCATCTTCAATCAAATTATGCGAACTGGACGACATGTCATTCCAATCGTCGCATTGTTGTTTTTCTTGTTAATTGCAAGACAGATTTATCCCTATACAACACCACTCAATTCACATGTAACCGAAGATGGTTTTGTGATTGAAGAAGTGGCTTCTGGTTTTGGTGGACCGACTTGTATGGAATGGGTTGATGAAACTCATTTGATGATGTGTGATAGAGATGGGGGGAGAATAATTATTCTGGATTCTGCAGACAATTTTTCTAGCACAACAGTAGTTGATGGTTTGTATCATCCGCATGGAGTTCACATAACTGAAGGGAGTCTATTCGTCTCAGAATCTGGTACATTATCGCGTTATGATAGAAGTGACTTAGAGTTTGATAATCGAGTAGAATTAATCAGTGGAATAAAATCTGGAAATCACCAAACTAATGCAATATCTGAACTGCCTAATGGAACTCTTGTTTGGCATAGTGGCTCTACTTGCAATGTCTGTGTTGAAGATGATGATAGAAATGGGGCTTTGCTTTGGGTTAATGCAACCACTGGAGATCACGGTATTCTCGCCCCAGGAGTTCGTAATTCCTTTGATGGAGTTTGGGTTGATGGGCTTGGATATATCTTCACCGATAATGGTAGAGATTGGGAAGGTGACCACCCCTATGAAGAAGTGAATTTGCTAGCCGAAGGAGCTGCTTATGGCTGGCCAGATGATGATCCTCAACACCCAGTGCCCGAAGGTACGATTGGCCCAATTGCAACATGGACGCCTCATACCAGTCTGAATGGTATTGATTTGCGACCAGTGAATTCGCAATTGCCAGGGTTAGCAAATAATCCTCAAGATGGATTCACTTTGTATTCTTCTGTATATGGTTCTTGGAATACTATATTGCCTCAAGGCCAAGAAATTGTTCGTATCGATATTACTCCAGCGCAAAATAATTCAGATGGAATTAGTGGCCAAGGATGGGATAGTAAAGTTACAAGATTTGCAGTTGATGTAGGAACTCCGCTGCCGCTTCGATTCAATGTGAATGGTGATTTATATTACGCCACATTTGGTAATGATGGAACACTCTATCGAATTACTGCTGAATAATAATTGGGTCTGGCTTTTTCAGTTAAATTCCTCATTGAGCATTCGATGGAAATGATGTACGCCTTGTTCTCTGGTTGGTGAATAGCGCCCCCTGTCATATGCCTTTGAAGCCATACCTTTCTGCACTTCTTCAATCACCCATTGGTCTTGATGTTCAACGGTGTCCAACACAGAACCTGCCCCTTGACTGGCTAATGTAGAGTCCCCAACATAGCCGCGGTAAAGGATTCTACATTGATTGTGAGTTACTGGAATCACCACGTTAACCGACAAACCCCACGGATAGAAATTAAACATCATATTAGGGAATAACCACAGGTAATACGCAGCAATATCTTGGCCTTCATCTGGATGATCTACGGGTAAATCGAACTTGACATCACCTTCCATCGCCTTACCTATTTGCAATACTCCACCATCAAAAGTCTCAGTAATATAGCCTGAATAATCGAGGGTTTGGTTGAGTTCTGGATGAACATGAGGTATGTGGAAACCTTCGAGGAAATTGTCAACATAGAGGAGCCAATTCGCTTCAACACTATGGTCACGGTCTCGGCTTTC
>JANXHP010000069.1 GCA_024958795.1 Candidatus Poseidoniaceae archaeon
TGCCAATAGCATTCCATTGTCAACCCCACCTATTTGCGAGATAGTATCTCTAATTTCAGCTGCTGCCTTCAAATCTCCTTCTAATAATGCCACTGAATGCTTGATTATTGACATTGATATCAATACTGCAGTACGCTTTTCCGATTGTTTTGGAATGGTGATGTATTTCAACAACTGATTAATTTGTTTGCTAATGTTTGGATTTTGTTCTGTTCCGATTCTATCATCTAAGCAACGACTTGCAGCAGCGAGAGCAAGTCTAGTTTTTTCTTCCGGATCTGCTAATTCCAGCCCATCTCTAATCAATTCCTCTGCTTCAGAAATTCTACCTTGTTGTAATGAAATCGCTAGGGCAATTTCTGCACCTCTGGAATCATCCAACAGATTTTGTAAATGTGCCTCTGCATGTTCCGACTCACCTCTTTGAATCGCCACATGGGCGGCCATATAATGTAAGTCAACATCTTCTTGATGTATGTTCAATGCTTCTTGTATTACTACTGAAATAGCTGCACTTTGAGTAGGTAACAGTGCTTCAACTTCTCTTTCAAAATGAAACTTCAAGTTTTCATCTTCTGCAGCGACTCTATGATACAATAATGCTACTTTCTCTTCATCACTACTAGCACTTTGTTGCCAATGCAAAATAGCCTCTTTATGCAATTCTTTCAACGATTCAGCATCTAGTAATGAACGCCTAACATTCCTTACCAAATGTTGTACTTCCATTTTCTCATTATTCTTAGTCCAACGCAATAGTGCATATTCATCAAACAATCCAATGCTCTCACTATTCGGGGCGCTTTCTGCATTTATTGGCATTGGTAATATTACTAATTGATCTAAATCATTACGTAAATCCTCATCTATATGAGCCAAAACAACTTCTTCAACATATTGTTGGACATCTGCACCTTGTTCTGGTAAACCGGCATCATCATCATACAATAATAGGGCGAGAGGGTGGCCACCTAATCTCTCAGCAATTACTTCTTTTTGTTGCTGGTCAACATCATCACCAAGTAACTTCGTCGCATCGCTAATTAATAGTGATGGTATTTTTATTTTTGATAATTCATGACCAAATGGCATCGGCTCCCTTCCCGCTAAGAGAATCTTTACATCCGAATTAGCAAGAGATTGTGAGACCTTTTCAATCGCTTCAATATGTCTATGGTGAATCATATGAATGTCATCAATAAACAATACTCGTTTTTTCATATTCAATAACGAAATTACTGCATCAATATCACTTACTTCAACCCCATTTACTGAAATTTCCCATTGTGATAACAAATTACCAATATCAGTAAATTCGCCTGAACTCGCCCAATGAATATCAAAGCCCTTTTGTGCCATTTCATCAAGTGCTTTTCTAGCCAATGATGTTTTCCCAATTCCTGGTAACCCGCTGATTACAAGAGAACCTGAATCAGACAACTGCTGTGTTATTTTTGTCAACAACTCGTCCCGGCCATACAATGGATTTAGCGGAATGGCCGCCCCCATTATTTGACCTGATTTTGAACGCTTTTCCGCCTTCTTTAATGGCGATTCAGCCAATCCTTCTTCAATTAATTGTTGAAGTAATTCTCGACCAGACATTGTGATGTGGAATACAGATCGACGCCGTGAACCTCCGCCAATTACATGGGCTGTTCGCATCATTACCAAATTGTCTTGTTGAAGACTTTTCAATGGAATATTTAGCGATGAGCGAACTACCCCCAAAGCCTCTGCAATTCCGGGTAGAGAAAGTTCCCTTGTTATGTCCCATGCAGATTCTAAGGCGGGAGGAAATTGTCCCAGCCATCTTAGAATTTTGACCTCTCCAGTTGACCTCAATGCTCTCCCTCCAACTTGGGATAGATGCAGTTCGTTGAATAATCATCCCCCTTCCCGTCCAAACAGAAAATAAGAATAATTTGACGATTCGCTTTTGAGTGAGCACCCCATATCCACTGGTATGGGAGTTGACTTATCATCCGTGAAACTCCCAAAAAAACCGGGAGTATACCTGTTCAAAGGTTCTGAAGGAAGAGTCCTATATGTTGGAAAAGCAACGAAATTAAGTGAACGAGTTCGCAGTTATTTTGCAACCAATCCAGACCGAGCTATGATTCCAAAGTTGATTGACGCTGCCAATGACATTGAATGTATTGTTACTAATACTCCACAAGATGCTTTAGTTCTTGAAAGACAATTGATAAGACAACATAAGCCACGATATAATTCAAGGTTAAAGGATGATAAGTCCTATCCATTTTTGGTACTGACTGACCATGAAATTCCGCGAATAATGTATACTAGAAATCCACCGCAAAAAGGACAACGATGGGGCCCATTACCAAATGCTGGTGCTGCAAAACAAGTAATGCAATTATTGCGAAAGCAATTTGGAATTAGAGACTGTAAAGAATTGCTCCCACAAGGCTGTCTATCTATGCATATTGGCCTATGTTCTGGCCCTTGTATAGATGATACTGATTATTTGGATTCTGTTAGTGCTGCTCGCCGAGTTCTTGATGGTGATGCAAATTCATTACTACAAGAATTAGCAAGAGAGATGGATAACAATAGCGAAGAAATGAACTTTGAAGGTGCGGCTGCAAAGCGAGATTTAATTCGTGCTGTTCATGCTACAACTAAGCAACATGTTGTTTCCAGTAAAGTCTACAGGGATTGTGATGCGATTGGAATCTCTAGTGAAGGTGATTTAGCCGCAGTAGTAGTATTACATGCAGATGAAGGTGTTGTCAAAGGACAAGAGGTATGGCCACTCGTTTTCCGTGGTGACATAGGTGAATCCGTTGATTTATTCATATCAGAACATTACCAAAACCGTAGACCTCCTCGATTATTGCTAACTCCAACACCTCTTCTTGATGGAACACAACAATGGTTGGATGAGCGTAGAGGGTCTAAGGTTGATGTTAGGATTCCAAGTAGGGGTGATTTGGCGACATTAGCAAATCTAGCTCGACAAAACTCAGAAATCCAATTAACTCGCCTTGCAGCGAAAACAAGTGGTTCTCTTGAGCAACGTGCTGCTGATGATGGAGCGAAAATACTTGATTTGGAAAGCCTTGATCACATCGTTTGCTTTGATATGGCTCAATTATTAGGTGATGAAAGAGTAGGGGTTAGTGTAGTTCTAAGGAATGGAAGACCTGCAAAGAAAGAGTATCGGAAATATATTGTTAAAAGTGATGCGATTGATGATTTAAGGATGATGCAAGAAGTGGTAAAACGCTGGCTAAAGCGACAAGATGAATGGCCTGATTTGCTGTTGCTTGATGGTGGGAAAACGCATCTCTCAACTATTACAAAAATGCTTGAAGAAAATAAGGTATTGGGATTATTTCCAGTTGCAGCATTAGCTAAAAAAGAAGAAACTATTCACAGATTGGAACACCAACCACTCGTCCTTGATAGAATGGGTAGGGTAATGGTTCATGCTCGTGATGAAGCACACCGATTTGTAAACACATATCATCGTAAGCGAAGAGGTAGGGCGCGCTTGAGTGACCCTTTGTCACAAGTTGATGGGTTGGGAGCAAAAAAAATGCAAGCCTTATTACGACATTTTGGTGGAAGACAAGAAATAATTCATGCAACTGTTGAACAATTACAAACTGTTCCAGGCATTGGCAATTCATTAGCAAAAAGAATTCATCAAGTATTACAACTCAACTAAATCTTCCTTCATCATCAACATATGATAATGGCCCCTCATCTACCTCAATAGTAGAATCATAGGTTTGGAAAACTTCCTGATCACCATGTATTGCTGGACTATGGAATCCAGCTAAATCAGCGAATTCATCATCACCAATTTGACCTTTCATTTCTGCTGAATCACGCGCTTTCTTTGCCTTCTTTGCACCTTTCTTTCGCTTGCGTCGCTTGTTTATCTTGCGTCCAACTAAAAATAGAACTAACAACAAAACCACTGGATAAACCCAAAATTGCATGAAAATATACAACCATGAGACATTGAATCTAAACGAGATTGTGTCCTCAAATTCACCAGGAGGTACAGTATAGACTATCTTTTGCCGACCGTCTATTTCCGAGATTTCCAAATTACCAGCGGTAGATGTTGCATCAACAAAACTCAGTCCTTTAGGAAGAATGAATGTTATTGGACCAGTAATTTCAAGTTGGAATTCTTCATTGACTGTAGAATTAACTTGGCCCGTATCTATTTCCCACGCATCTGTTGATGTATCTGGTAAAGTAATTCCACTACCAGAAAATACTCCGTTGACTAAACCTTTTGTCAATGAACTTGCTGCAGTAGCTAATGGCATCATTATCAAATTGTTTATTCTAGAGGTTACCAAATCTAATTTTACATTCTCAGTGTTTCCATCCATGAGTTCACCGAATGGTGTTTGTAAATCCAACATAAATTTCACTCTTGGTATTTCAACATTGAATGTAAGGCCAGTAGCATCGCTCATTCCTCCTTCATATCCACCAAGTCCTGAAATTGTAGTTTTGATTGAAAATGCAGACATATCTACTTTCCCAAATGCATCCTGTTCAGTTAGGCTACTTTCTATATTCTGGCGAATAAATTGTGTAATTAATTCTCCATATGAAGATACGAATGTTTCTATTCCCAAAGGAGTGAATACTAGATCAAGTGATTCATCACAAACAGCCAACTGAGTTGTGTCTGGATTACAAATCTTGATGTCATTAATCGTATACGGTTCATCCATTAGTTCCGTTATACTTAATCCAAGCCGAATCAGATCACTTGGTAATGCTTCTAGAGTCACTTTGGTTGAACCTGAATAATCATCCATTCGTGGTTGAGGAATTCCAATACGATGAACTGACATTTCCGCCTCAAGTGCGAATTCAAATGATATCGCTTGCTTCCATTCATGCAAGTTAAACTGTGTTGCATCTATCAACAAAGAAGTTCCAATACATGTTGGCTGTTGACTTGTACAAATTTCATCACCGGCGGCATTGGTAACATTATGCCTCCAATCAAATGGGTCTGTTCCTGTAAATGACACATTAGTATCGTCATTTCCAGAAATTGTATCGGTCAAAATAATTCTGTCCGTGCCTTCCATAGTTTTAATCCAAGTAGGTAAAATAATCTCCAATGTCAATTCACTTGGAGGTAAATCTTCTGGAATAACTGCAGACAAGAAATCCGCCGATAAGGAGGTCTCAATACCGAATCCAGCATTCATCAGTGCACGCAAATGACTCTCCGTCACAACATCAAGTATACTTTGTTTGTCAGGGTCGCTAACATAAGCATCAATAATATCCAACAATTTCATGTTAAATGGTTGCGATGTAGTTCGCAGATATACTGGATGGTTACCATCCATCGCATTTCCACCTTGAATGCAGTAATACAGTGTTTGACCTGCACCTGCTGTTTCAGAACATCCACTAGTGTGAGAATAGTTTAGACCTCC
>JANXHP010000112.1 GCA_024958795.1 Candidatus Poseidoniaceae archaeon
CAATGGGGAATGAGATTCTTAGAGCCAGTGTATCAATTGGAGCCTTCATCGGTAACATATTCTCGTTTAATGGTTGAAGTTGGACAAACAACTTCAGTTCAAATCAGTGTCAAAAACATTGGAACCTTAGATGGTACAACTGATGCTGTAATTACTGCAGTAGCCCAAGATGGTTCACGCTCAACAGTTCGTCGAACAAGCGTTGATGTACCAAAAGGTGGAATTGGAATTATCAGTTTAGATTGGGGTCCTGAAACTTCAGGATTGCAATGGATTGAGGTTACACTTGAAGACGGGGGTACTGCAAATGGGCCTTCTATTGATGTAAGACCGGAAAGAGTGGTTAGTACAAGTGAGAAGATTTTCGGAGATGTGCATCCAGGATTAGGTGCAATCGTAGGAATTTTATTCCTTTCAATAATTTTTACAGGATTGATTTGGGCTAAGAGATTAACTACCAATAAGGGTAGTAAAGAGCATTATGATTGGGATGAATATTCTTCTGATTTAGAAGATGAAGAAGAATTTGATTTTGAAGATGAGATCAAAGATACTCAACCGATAGTAGAAGCAGCTGCAGTTGTTACTCAAACGCAACAAGAGATAGTTGAAAGTAAATGGGAATTAGGTGCAGATGGATATTGGTGGTATCACGATAAGGCTACTAATGAATGGTGGTACAAAGATGCTGAAGGCAATATTGTACAATTCTCTTGAGAGGTGAATCAATTTGAGCAACCTGATAGGACTACTGCAAGTTGATTCAACCGTTGGTGATATTTTTGGTAATGCTAAACGTATTGAAGGGTTAGTCAATCAAGCAAAACTGAATGGAGCCAGTGTTGCAGTTTCTACTGAACTTGCAATTTGCGGTTACCCACCACGTGACTTGTTATTACAAACTGATTTTATCAAGAAAGCACAAAAAACTGCTAGCGAATTAGATGTTGATTTACCAGTATTAGTAGGTACACCAATCACTGCAGAAAATGATAGGCAATTACCATTCAATGGTGTTGTTTTAGCAGGCCCTAATGGAGGCAATACTAGAGGTGAAGGAAGTAGTCGTTTAATCGCAAAAAAGCAATTATTACCAACGTATGATGTTTTTGATGAAGCGCGTTATTTCAAAGCAGATACTCGTTCAGGTATTGCCCGAACAATCGGCGGAATGGATTTCGGAGTGACTATTTGTGAAGATGCCTGGCAAGCAGCAGGGCAAACTCCTTCAGCATATGCAGCAGATCCAATCGAACATCTTGCTGAATGGGGAAGACAAGGTGTTGAACTTTCAGCAACAGTCAATCTTAGCGCATCTCCATTCCATTCAGACAAAGTCAGTACTAGAGTCCATGTAAGTCGCACAGCAGCACAAATACTTGGTCATCCATTCTTACTTGCAAATCAAGTAGGTGCTAATGATGATTTATTATTCGATGGTTGTTCCTTAATCGCATGGCCAGATGGACAGGTAGTAATCGCTCCTGCATGGCAAGAAGGTGTGCTATTAGTTGACCTTGACAGTCCACAAAATTGTCGCTGGATCGCTTCTGATTCAGAAGATTCTATCTGTATTGGTAATGATAAAATTAAACATCTTTCAAGTGATGATGATGGCCACGATGATGCTGAGCATTTAGTTGAAGAATTGGCAGATGCTGTAGTTACTGGCTTGTCAGATTATTGTAGAAAGTCAGGTATTCATTCTATCGTTTTAGGATTGTCAGGCGGGATAGATTCTGCTGTAGCAGCTTGTGTTGCAGCAGCAGCAGTTGGTCCAGAGAATGTAACTGCAATAGCAATGCCAAGTCGCCACTCCAGTCAACATTCCATTGATGATGCTCAATATACTGCACAAGCATTAGGTCTAAATTTTTCAATTCGTGAAATTGATGATTTGCATAAATCTGTTGAGGAGAGTATTGGTGATGTTTTGGCTTCTGGCAATCCTGTTGCTAATGAAAACTTGCAGGCAAGATTACGAGCAATAATTGTGATGGGACACGCAAATGCTCAAGGAAGTATGGCGATTGCAACTGGAAATAAATCAGAATTAGCTCAAGGTTATTGTACTCTCTATGGAGATATGGCTGGTGGTTATACTCCATTAGGTGACCTTTACAAAATGGAGGTATATGCACTTGGTGAATTATTTAATTCACGGGCATTAGATAATGGAAAAGAAGCGCCAATAAACCAGTCAACGCTAACCAAACCTCCAAGTGCAGAGTTAGCACCAAATCAAAAAGATGAAGATTCATTACCAGCATATCCGGTATTAGATGCAATACTCAAAGCTCACATTGAAGATGGATTAGATATTAAGTCAATAACAGAAATGGGTTTTGAAAGAAAAACGGTAATTGAAGTATTAAATCGTTTAGAAAAAAATGAGCATAAGAGATGGCAAATGT
>JANXHP010000100.1 GCA_024958795.1 Candidatus Poseidoniaceae archaeon
ATGGCGATCGGAAGGAGTCCCAAGTTTTTCCGTATGATTATAACGGTCCTCTTTGCTGTTAATTATTTGATATTTTTTTGAATCCGGTACCTGAACAAATATATGCAAGATGGAAGAAGCGCTAATGGTATCAAAACAGGAGAAAGTATTAGTAAGAAATATGGAGTAAAAACGATTGCATCGCCACCAAAGAGGAATAATAATATCACAAAGACTACTAATATAATAAACGAAGTTGAAAGTAAGAATATTTTTACAAATATTGTTATTGGATTGGAGAGTAAAGATTCATCATCTTCCCATTCAAATTCTTGATTACAATATGGGCAATCGAATAATCCGAATACTCCATCTTCTAATTCAATTTCATCCTCACAATGTGGGCACTGAATTTCAACCATAGCGTTACCACCAACTGCAATGAAATAAGGGTTGAGCCGGTTTCTAATTCAAAGGGTCCCCCTTTGTATACCCGTCAATACCGAGGGTACCCTTTGCTTACCTATCCATGCTAAGGGGGCCCCTTTGAATTATCATCACATATAATTTAATTCTTTTTTTCCTTAGAAATTGTATTTTACTTTGCCGTCATTAATTTCAATATGCTTTTTTTGGATAAGCCAATGAACTATGTCCCATGGAATATGTTTGAAACCAATACCGGCTCTCCAATCTTCAATTTGATTCTCTAAAGTGGTCTGTTTTCTGGGCCTTTTTGCGACGGCTGTCTTCCCAAGAATTTCAATAACTCTATCGCCCACCTGCTTTATTGTAGGATCTCCAGAATCAATAGGTGTAGATGCCGCTCTCTTTTTTGCCGGCTGATCTGTTGACATTGCTTTCTTTTTATCATTAACGGACTTCTTGGGAACTACGGTTGATTTTTTCTTTGGAGTTTTAGAGGGTTTCTTTGACTTTGAATGTGGGGGCTTCCTTTCTATTCTACGCTTTCTGGATTTAAAGTGCTCAATTAAATCATCAAATCCTGTATCGGCAGACCAAATGATGAATCGAACTGAAGCAATATCACGACCAACATGCACCATGCCTAGATAGGCAGACAAATGGAAATCTAGATTGTCTTTCGAAGTCCTCCCTACACGGATCACAGTAATGTTATATTCAACAATTAACCATTCATTCGGAATCTTTTGTTGATTGCCCACAAACAGGATCACTTGTTGATGACTTCCTCTAGCGATTTCATCTATAGGAATATGGTGATGTACATTTTCGAAATCAACAAAATGAACTATTTTTTCTATATTTTTATCCATAACTAATCATTCCTTCGTTCGCTGTTCAAAATATCCAATAGTGCAATTATTCCTATTCCTGCAGCAGCGCCTGCCAATCCGCCAATTAATGCAGCATTGAATACTTCATCTGCACCACTTTCTTTGGATTGTTTTTTGAGTTTTTTGAGTTGATACCCAATAACTTGCTGGGATGTATTTAGTTTCTCAGCAATTTCTGCTTGACTCCAACCCAATGCTCTCAATTTGAGTAATTCAGCAATTTGCTTTGGGGTAAGGGCCATGTTTTATCCGATAGGCCTCACCTATTTAATTTGTATTATACAAAAAATACCTTTACTTTACAATAACTATTTGTTTATTTCATACCAAGCAAAAGATGTTGGGTTCATCCGATTACACTTAGCAATCTTATAGGACTACGAAGGGTTTGCAGTGGGTCGCTGCAAACGCTACCCTCGTTATACTCGTCAATACAGAGGAAGCCCTTTAAATTTTAATTTCCTGATGTAGTGGGCTCTTTGCCCCATGAAACTAATTCCCAACCTCTTTCGTGCATGTAATAAATTCCCATTTTCAGTGGGAATTCAATGATGATGAATTTGGCTGCAGTTTCAATATCGCCTGTTAATAACCATGTGATTATTGCGCCCGTTAATGTTGCAATTATTCTCCATACGAATGATTTGACTAATACTCGGTTTCTTGTGTATGCCATGTTAATCCGTTGTCATATCAACTATTTTTACTTAGTACATATTTCTCACAAATGTATTGTTTTTCAATACAGGACTACCCTTTGAGCAATTATATTATTTCCAATATATCATTCCATCTCTTCGATGAACCCTTACGGAACAAATTCTCATGAAAATCACGTTGTTGGTAATGGGCAGTACGAGCAAGTCTACCGCGATGATCATAACATCCGTAAGCGGTGTGAACAGGAACCATGACTTTACTCAATTCTATTGATGGGCCAGTTGCTGGTGGCATTTCTTGGCTAACATCCTCTGTCACTCCGTCGTAAATTACCATCTCTTTTGATGGACATTCAAATGGTTGACCAATGTGCAAACTAATTGAGCCTTCAGCAGGTTTTACTGGTTTCCATCTACCTCTTCGACCATTATCAAGCCAAGCAACCATAGCTTTCATTTGCGGTATTGTAGCCATTGCAATGTGAGATAATTCCCACCAACCCTTACTCCTTGCTAAAGTCACATGATGCACTCCTGGTATTATGTCGCGATTGTCTAAAGCATCTGCATAAGTACGACATAATTCTTCAAGACGGATGGTGAAAATTGGTAGTACGCCGATGTTAATGTCTTGTAATCGGTATGGATTTGCTAGTTCTCCTAAAAGCAAAAATGGCTTTCGTTCACTCATTGCTGAACCACTATGCTCTTCAAGCAACTGTTCAATAGTTGCAGAATCACTTGCATAATTTGAAAGATATTTTTGTAATTCTATACCTTCTAAATTTAGAGTGGTATCTTTTTCACTTATTGTGCAAGCTAAATCAATAACTTTATTCTGAGTAAATAGGATTGAATTTTTGGGTAGAGAGACTGGAGAAGAAGCGGAGGAGTAAGGCCAAAGTCTTGGAGATGATTCGCCCATAATTAGCGGGGGGCAACTCCTCTTTCAATAATTATCGCTTAAGCAGTAAAGGTTTCTTCATGCAAGCATTGTGGGCAAGTTACCTTGATAGGACGTGTTGAAGGAATGCCCAGCCTTACTCCACAAGCAGGACATAGAATCGCTTGGTCAACTTGCGCTCGGCGATGTTTTGCTCCTTCGGTGGGGTCGTACTGATAATGAAGATTAACCTTCTCAATAATTTGAGGAGATGATGTACTTGGTTGTGAAATTTCAGAGTCAAAGGGATTCTCTTTGTGTTGCTGTGAAACAAGACTTCTTCCCGCTGATGGATCATACTCTCCGGCAGCATTGTAGCCGGACGGCGCTTCGTTAGCACTTTGTACAGATATAGCCGCAAGTTGCTGTTTAACCTCGCCCTCATCGATTCCATATTGCCTTGCAAGTTGATCAATTTGCAGCATTTGTTCATACCCCGAAAGAGAGGCCAATACCGTTAACTCAGACGCTGGAATCGTGCTCATATTTACTCGTAGCATTGCACTACCTTTCAGTCTTGACCTATGTTGTGCATTATCAATTCGCCTCAATTCGGGAACTGATTAACGTGATAAGGGAATTATCATATCGCCGAAGGCCTTTAAACGGAAGCGCGAGCGCCGGCGCTCAATAGGTGGTATGATGATGAAGCCAACAGCAGCACGTCGCTTCACTCGCGATGTAATATCAAAGATGTCAGCAAAGGAACGTTCTATGTCTGCGCGTTCTATTTCTTGTGGAGAAACTATGAATAAAGCACACACGATTTTCTCTATGGATTCAGTGGCAATAGTTCTTGATAAAATTACCCAAAACAATTGGGACCATGTATTCATCATCAACGAAGATGGAGTTCCGATGGGAAGAATTCATGCTGTTGATATCCTGAAATTAATCGCTCGTAAAACAGTAAATCGTTCAGTTGCATGGATGCATGCAGTACCTGCACAACAATTGGTAAATATTCCTCCAATGACAGTTAGAGTAAACACTCCGCTTCTCAAGGCTGGAGCATTGATGCTAGCACACGATATCAACCAAATAGCAGTAGTAGATGATGATGGAACATTAGTTGGTGTTGTAGGACATAACACAATGGCAAGGCATATGCCAAAATTCATTATTTGAAATAATAATTTCAAATGCCCCAATATCTGTCAGACTGAGCTTGTTTTGATTGCAAGGCTTTTACGATTGTCATCGTAATCCACAATAATGCAATCCACAATATAGGTGTAGACAGGTCATTTATAATATTGTAAAATCCTAATTCATAACCTGCTGCATTTGAATTCCCTAAGACATCTATTGAGATAGTTAGTCCTACATCGACGAATGAATATACTACCATACCAAACATACCAAGCACTACCAATCTTCCAGAGAATGAACCTCTCTTCAATCTCAACAGCATGAATCCAGCAGTAGAGGTTAGGAATGCTACGATAATCCAAGCAAGTGAAGCGTGGATGACTTCAAGCCAAAGAACAGAATTTGTAGTTGCTTGAGTAATTCCTTCACTATATTGACGCCATCCTTCTGCTACTGCAAATATCGCACTGAATAGAGTTGAAAACCAAAGTAATGTTGACAACATTGCTGCATCTGCGTTTTCTCTCATCTCTTGAATTACCTTGTTTACAGTTGATTCAATTCCAGCACCCTTGCTGAAAATATACAATCCAATGGCTAGAGGTAATGCACCTATGACAAAGCCACCAATTGAATTTGGAAGCATTATTCCCAGGCCAATAATTGCTAAAACAAGACCGAATGGAATCATTATTTTTGCTCTCCATTTTGGGTCTTCAAGAGCCTTGACAATGTAATAATATGTGCCTTCAATACCCTTTGATTGTTTAACAATTATCTTTTCAACATGATTAATTCTCACCTGTGATTGAATAATTGGCAATACTGATTCATCTTCAGCGCCATCGGTAACTAAGATTGCTTCATCTGGTTGGAAAGCGGCCACCACTTCCTCTAGTTGGGCTGCAATCGCTCTATCAGAGCGCATTCCAACCTTCTCATCACCAGTTAATATCGCCACTTCGACCTCATCATCTTCCGTGTTTGCTTCCTTCAGTGTATCGTGCTGTCTCAAAGCCCCTAATATTGCATTAGTATCGCTTTCTTCAGGGTCAGCAATACCCAACTTCAAGGCTGCAGTCAGCACTTGACGTCGCCCAATTACCGGCCCTCTAATCGAAGTTTTATTCCCGAGATCATTATCTCGGTCAACTGTCAATACTAAGGTTCGGGTCATGGCGTTTCACCTGTGGCTAATACCACCTATTTCCTCCTCCGTTTCAAAACCTTCGCGTGATTGCTATAATGAAATAGCCCTTTTTGGCGATAGAAATACGCATCAAACCTCTGAATCATCAGATTTTTCATTTTCTAGTGGTTTATCATCTTCCGAATTGTTTTGTGGAACACCACTTGCAATTTCAGCAGCCTTATTCTTTGCATTCCAGCGTTGTGTTGCCCTGATATATTTGAGAGGATGGTCCATCCAAGGTTGGTCACACAATCTATCATCACCTGGTAATACAGGGCAATTGTGATTGACTTTCAATTTGCCACAACCTGCTGGAGTATATGCATGTTCATAGACATGAGAAACCTGATAATTTGTTGTGCTTTCACTAAAGTCGGGCGCTCCGCGGAAGAAATTGACAGTGGATTCAGTAGGTAATCCGATTGTAGCGGATATTGAGGCAAGAAATAATCTGCCAAAGTGATTAACATTTACTCCATTGGACAAATCGCCAACAATTTTTCTCATACATGGTGGCCATTCACTTTCTTCAGCACCAACCAATGCAATAGCCTCACTTGTCTTACTGGCCATTAAGTTTCGTAACATTCCAACCGGTTCCGCTAACCTAATCGCCAAATCGGTTGTTACATCTTGCATCTTTTCTAATGCCTCAGCCTCAACCCCTCGCTTTATTCTCTCTCTTAGTAAGCGAGCTAATTTAGCCGATGAACCATATTGATTCTCTTCGAATAGAGTAATCCAACCATCATTGATATCACAATTTGGCAATCTCCATCTAGCGCCAGTAATCTTTGGACAGATTTCAATAAAATCAGATAGACCAATCTTCCACAATGGACCTGAACTAGATTGTCGCATTTCTCTTATTCCACCACTTGCATTGACCATCATTGGATTGTTTAGGCCATGGTCATCTTCAGACTTAATCTGTGAAATATATGTCCGTGCAATAATGTCTATTGAGGATTTGTCTTTGATCAGTAATTGTTCAGCCCGAGCAGCTTCAGCCTGCGCCCAACGCGCAATCAATCGTTCATCCTCACTAGCACAAACCACTAACCGAGCATAATAGAATGAAAATGCTTCAATGATTCTCCCCTCATCAGTATGTATATCGCCACCAATAACCTCCACACCTTCACTGGAATTGATTGAATCAACCAACCTTATTCTTGCCCTTTGTCTTGCTTTTTCCATCCACACGCCATCGAGTAATTCATCCAAGTCAATCTGGTGTTCAATAGCCATCTGTTTAATCCATGTAGCAGCCTGTGGTAAGAATGGATAGCGCGCAAAAGTAACCTCATCCGAGATATTCGGAAGAGATGTTGGCACTGGCATATTGCTCCATGAGGGGCGACAGCATATGAACTTCAATAATAGAAGGTGTATTCTTGAAGGTCAGCCCACTCACCTTGTCATGGGCGATGTAGAACACAACCCGCTCATTGCGATACAAGACGATGTGCGTACTCATTTTGGTTGGAATTTACAAGATGATGTTGATAGCGCAAAATCATTCCAACAAGCATTTGAAAATAATGTTCCGTTTGGCGTTAGTAAATGGAATACGGATGAAAGAAATCAAGCGTTGGGCAATCTACAAATCAAATTGCTAAAGGCAAATGCAGTGATTTTTGTTGGTGCTGCAGTAAACGAAAATGAACTCGATGAAATGGTAGGAGAGGGAGTTGTTTTCATTGCAGCTGATGGGGCTGTTGGAGCATTGCCGGAAGATGCGGAATTAGCTTGTATTGTCAGTGATTTTGATGGCACACCACATCTAGAGCAAGCAGCAAAAAATGGTGCTACAATAATTGCACATGCACATGGAGATAACTTGGCTGCTTGGAATGACTGTGTTGAATCATGGTCTCATTTTGCTAATCCCCCTTCATTGATATTAAGTCATCAAACTCCACATCTTTACCACGGAATGCACAATTGGGGTGGATTTACTGATGGTGATAGAGCGTTGTGTATGGCCTATACCTTAGGTGTTAATTTTGACGATGTATACTTGGTGGGTTATACTCTCTCTCGCGTTGGCCAATGGTCTGGTAGAACTGTAGTGAGTAAGAAATTAGAAAAATTACAATGGATGGCAACTGTAGTTCAAATGTTGGGATTAGAACAGCAATTAGATTGAACATTATTACACCATTATGAAAAACGAGATGCACACAGGTGATTTTTATGGCCCAATCAGGAAAGTACAACCCGCTGTTGTGGCTTGTTGCATTGGCAATAATAAATGGGGCTTGGTACGGAGTTGCTGATGGAGAGGCTAAGCACGAAATCAACAACCAAGAGCATTCCACAGAGGACAGAACAATTGAGATTTCCAGTGTATTTGGTTTGGATAAAGAAATAACAGCCACATTTTCTGTGCAGTTCTTCACAGTAAGTTCTAATTCTGGAAATGCATCTTGGAAAATAATTGACGAGAATGGACAAGTAATTGCAAATTGGCAGGGGATTGTTGGACAAGAACAGGGCTGGGAAGGAAAATTAAACCCAGGCTCATATGTTGTCAATACTACGATGGATGTAGGTATCCTCACTGAACAAAATCTGTATATTAAACCGTTTGATAACCTACGTATAGAGGGCCATATTTTGCTTTCAATAGGACTGATAACATTGGCATTTTTAGAACCGATTGTTAAGAAGCAAGTTGCAAAAATAATTCCAAAACAATACCCGCAAACACCTGAAATGAAGAAGAATCCATTCAAATCTAATGACGTTGGTATGCCTGAGGATGATGAATTTCATGATGATGATGACCCGTGGCGTTCCCCAATAATAAATTGAAATTATAGGAAGTCTGCTAGTGACATCTGTTTTGCTCGGTCATTCTTGAACAATGAATCTGTACTATCCGATAACCACTCAACATTTTGTCTAGTATAATTGTCAACACCATATGTTTCAATAACGTGCTTTGTAACTTGAATATATTTTCTTACAGCACCTTCAGATACAGTTAGAGCTAATTTTCCTCCACATTGATCACCTTCGGATTTCATTACACCAATTGAGGATAACCCTCTCCCAGTTGCCTTCTTCTTCTGAATACATTTGCCTGCAACCGGCATTCTTCTGTATGAATGGGCGCATTTCAAACACCGCACTTTTTGTCTAGCAAAAGCATTCATATTTCCTCTCAAATCAGGTAAGAAATGAGAACGAATAACACTGGAAGCAACTGTTCTTACATTGACTGCTCTCAATTTATGGCCAAGATCTAGTTGTCCATTCATTTTGTCTATCATAGTATCTAGGGTCTTGTATGCACATAGTGCAGGACCTTCATCCATAGAATTACAGTCATGGGTATAACCATATCCTCTTACCGCAGCCACTGTGCCTAATCTCCTTTCAACAAAGTCAATTCTGTTAGAGATTGTCTTAGGATGTGGCTGGTTTAATGTTGCTTCATAGAAATCACGTTCATAGAACCAACCAGAATCAACATTCAAAGCTTCTTTATCAACTTCAGTCGGATTCAATCGAGTAGTTAGAACCAAAGGTGCATCCATTAGACCACCACGATTTGCAGGAAGTATTTCTCTACTAAAATTGAGCAAGCCATCCATTAAGAGCATTATTGCATCTTCATCACCATCACAATTTCTTCGCTTTGCTGCATGGAAAAGAGGATGTGCATAACCACCAGAGCAATCGGTCCATCCGATTATCCTTGACAGTACTCCACCGGATGTGTGAGGTGCTAGAGCACAGATTAGTTGCCCGATTAAATCACTAGGGGTATCCACGTTGTAAAATGGTTCCATTTTGTAGTGACGAGTCAATACTTCATCAATGAATTTCGCAGTCTTGACAAAATAATCGCCAGCATTTTTTGCCATGATGAAATCTTGTGGAAATATTTCCAACATTTGTTCATCATCTGCTAATTCCTTACCATGACAATCATGAGTATATCCTAGTTCTTTCAAAGCCTTCCAAGAGGCATTAACTTCTCTAGGAGTAAAATGCGTAATCGGTACATCGGACATATCGTATCTAACAGTTCCATCTCGGAAAACAGGTAAATCAAATTGAGCGCGTAATATTCCTTTTTCAATCGCTTCAGGAGTTTGATCTCTACTAGCAATTTTCTTCATACATTTGATTTGTCTTGGAATTCTATCCAATCCTAATTTTATCCTAGCATCTTCAATCAATGTTGTAAGGTTGACATTTTGTACCTCTCCGCGTCTGCGTTTCTTTTTATCATTGGAAACTTTCATCAAAGTTCTTCCACCACATGTTAATCCCGCTTCCTCCTGCCCATCTTGGTTAAGAATCCGATGATGACAAATGACCATTGGAGAAATTTTTCCACATTTTGTACAAGTTCGTTTACCCATTTGCACACTTATTGTATTCTTTTCAAGTGCATTTGATAACAATCTTTGATTTCCTCCATGCAATTCAATCGGAAATAATGTATGTGTTCTCGGATTCATTACACGCGGTGCAGCTTTCTCCGGACGACCCATTCTACAACCGATTCTAATTGGGGCGCTATGCTCCCACCTCAAGTCAGACAGTTTTCTAATTTCAATTAATATTCCATCAACTGCATGGTCATCTTCGTGAATTTGTGATGCCAAATATCCTTTAGGGTCATCAGGGCCATCGTCAATCACTTTGTCAGAAGCCTCTTTTCCAACAGCATCGGTCTCACTGATACCAAGTCCACGTTGTCTTGCATCTGTTTCAGCAGCGATTCTAACTATTGCTTTTTCTTGCGCCAACTTTTTTTGTCTTGCTCTTTCACTCAATAGAACAGAATGTGTATTTCTTAATTCAGTGATCCGTTGCAGAAAGCGACTTTTGGCATCCTTACTGCGCAAAGGAGAATCGCCGTCACTAGAAAATCCAAAACCTTCCAACATTGCTGGCCAACCGGTTGTTATTACAAGGTCATCACCATCATGATGATGTGCCAAGCCCAGAATCATTGCACTCGCTTTGGCAAATCCATGTTGGATAAATGCCCATCCTTCAGGCATTTCATCAGAGAATATTGGTGATTCAAGTTTTACTTTAGGGCCTGGTATTGTTTTAGAATCAAAGTTTGGTAATATTTCTGGTTGCAAAATATCCATCTTTTTTGCATCCCATCCTTTGACACCACCTATAATCCGAAGTTGTCTAGTTTCAGGCAATGGCATAGAATTCAATGACTTTTCAGATTCAACTACACTATTTTTTGTTGTTGTGAATGATTCAATGACAGATTCTTCAATCATGTCAATTAGTGCTGGAACCCATTCGATTGGGAAGTCTAGAAACCATGGATTATGCGGTGGTGGTAATGATGTTTTGAAACGAATAGCAATATCACTTGCTTCATCCCAATTTGGCTGCAATTTTGTTAGTGCACTATGCCAATTTCTACGAACATGGAATTGCGCATTTTCATCTTCACTATCCTCTGGTTGTATTCCCGGTATGCCAGCAGGTAATATTGATTTATTTAAATTGGATAATTTGATGAAATCATCAACCGCTTTTTGAGTTGACAATTCTTCAATTAAGTCACTTGCCCACCAATCAACACAATATCCTGCTGGAACCAACTTTTTGTTATTTTCCATGAACTCTCCATAACCAAGAACCAACTCTCCATTATCCCAAACGCTCGAAACCTTTTCACTAATCGCTTGGTAAGATTTTGCATCATCAACCCGCAAAAACCGCCCATCCCGCAATATTACCCAAGGACCATCGGTGTCGTCTGATGGCGTAATTGCGCAAGCCTTTCCAGGTCGCTCAATCTTCATTTGTGTACCGATGGTGATGAAATCGTCCATCGCTAACATGCACGCCGTATTGGCTGATGCTGCAGCGAGTCCAGATGGTCTACTTCTTCCATATCTAAGACGGAAACCTCCGGGTTGTAGTGGAGCGCCAAATACCGGTCGTCCAGCGATAATGTCATTCATGAATTTGGTGATCGGAGGTACTTTTCTCGATTTGAATTTATCAGCAGAGTCTGCCTCATCATCGTCCTTTCCTCTGTTGGCAAATTTTGAGATGAATTCCCATCCCGGAATTTTCATTCTTTCAGTGTGCTTCCGAATTTTTGGGGCTTTCAAACACATTCCTTCACCGATTACGAGAAGAACTCCTCCGCGAATCCTAGCCTCATCAATATTTCTAACCCGGCCATAACCAGCACATTCAATGCTTTCAGTTGATTCTCCATTAATCATTATTGGACAGGCCTTGACAATCTCTTCAATTTCATGTGGAGGAGGACGATATTGTAAGTTCCCTCTATACAATCCAAATTCTTCCTTGACTCGTTCTACCTCGGGCTGAGTAGGTATGTAATGTCCGACATTTAATTCACGTCTAATCATATCTGCGATTAGAACTGCAAGCGCTTGTGCAGTACCTCCAGCAGCCCGAATCGGACCAGCAAAGTGAACTGATACAAATTGTGAGCCGTCAAGATTATTCAACAATCTTACTTCGGAAATGCCTTCGAGTGGTGCAACCAAAACTGCCTCGGTAAGGATTGCTAAACCAACTCTCAAACCTACATCAATAGCAGTTTGCAGGTCATGGCCCATTTCTCTAAATCCTCTTGCAACCGATTGCGCCATCATGATAGAGGTGGTCTCCCTATCATGAATAGCAAGTAATTTTCTAATATCATCAGCAACTTCGTAACCATCCAGATATTCAATTAGTAACTTTTCAGTTCTTCCGGCTAAGTCAGCAGCTCTTGGAATTTCAACGAAATCGCGATGGTCCATTCCCATAGATCTTGCAGATTCAGCAATTGCATATGCTTCATCAGCCCTCTCGTCTAACCAGTTATGATATGATGCCATTTCTTGTTCCAATCGTTCAAGGTCAATGCCAAGAAGAGGGTTGTGTCCTCTAATATTAGCAGTAACCCCAACATCACTCATAGCAATCTATGCGCACTGATAGGCGACCCCTTATGATAAAGTCGGTTCAATAATTTCACATCATCGTTGTACGATTATTAAAGCAAACTTCATGTTCATCGGGTGAGAGGATTGGTTGATGGCGGTTCATCCAGCGTTAAGAGACCACCCAAGTTGGGAGAAACTTGTTGATTATGTTCGTGAACTTGCTTTCCTTGATGGCGGAAGTGATGATGCCTTTACTCTAGCAAGCGGAAGGTCTTCTAGATGGTTTTTTGATACTAAGCCGGTAATGATGCATCCAGAATGTACACATTTGCTTGGTGAATTATTTAACGCGAGAATCGATGACCTAGGCGCCGACTTTGTCGGGGGACTAGAACTGGGCGCAGTACCTCTAACTGCAATTGTCATTACCGCCTCAGATGCAGATTGTTTACGCCGAGGTTTCATGGTTAGGAAAGAGCCGAAAGGCAGAGGTGGAAGAAAGACAAATAATCCTCCGGGAATTGAGGGTACTTCACTTGCAGGAGGAGGAAAAATAGTTATTCTTGAAGATGTAACAACCACGGGTGGTTCGTCAATAAAAGCAGTACAAAGGATTCATGATTCTACTGATTGTGAAGTCATAGCAGTCATCAGCATTGTCGACAGAGAGGAAGGCGCTGTGGAGGCTTTTGCATCAGCTGGGATTCATTTTGAAAGCATAATGACACGAAGCGATGTGGCAGGCCAATAATCAGGCTATTAGCCAACAATTTGACACGGAGGGCGAATCTTGCACATAGTTCTACAACCCTCTGAAGTTGACTCCTCTTCTTTGAGTGAGTCTGCACCTGACAATACTTCATTAGAAAAAATAATATTTTTCCATGCTGAACAAGGAAAACCACTTGCAACACCTTGGCAAGTTGCATTGACACGCTCCAAGATGATTAACAAATCTGCCCTTGGCAAAGGAATCATTGTTGATTGTGCATGTGGAAGTGGAATTCAATTAGCAGCACATACGGCACATCTTCAAAGAGCCGCAATCGGTATAGAATTAGATTCACAACGGGCATTGGCGAGTGCGGTAAATTTGCAAACAATAGCAAAATCCATGGGTCAACAAGATAGTCAAAGAATGAATGAAACTAGAGTTCTATGTGGTGATGGAAGAGATGGTAAGGGTGCATTGGAATCACTACAAACTCATTTGGATTTACCACAAATACCTGAGGTTGCACTATTGCATTTAGACCCCGCAAGGCCGAGAAATAGCCGAAGTCATGGACTTGATGAAATGGCACCAAGGTTGGACGAAGTATTCGCTGGGTGGGCACCTTATCTTTCAGCAGGAAAACGAGGACCTTCTCTCTTGTTAGACCTTTCACCACGACTCAGCCATGAACAAAGATTGCAAGTTGAAGAAATGGTAGATTTGGTCTGGCCTCAAATTGATAGAACATGGGTTTGGACTTCTAGAGGTCGTGGACGAGTGGATAGATTGGCTCTTTGGCTCGGTTCAATTTCAATTCCAAATATTGCCCGAAGGTTTGTCAGAATTCCGCCAAATCTACAAGATAAACCGCTGATTGTTGATGGTGGAGAGTCAATACAAAAGGGCGATGGTGCTCCTGATAAATCAAAAAGGCCACCGCGTAAAGGCGAGAGGGTAAGCCTACTTGATGCTGCATTGGTTGAAAGCGGTTTGGCAAATGTGTGGCTCAATAGTGTCACAAAGTCAGAGACAATTCATTGGGGTGTTATCGAAGGTAGAAGACCACAAATTCATCATGATCATCCATTGCGTTTAGAGGGAAATAATCACTTGTTTGTGCAAGCTACTGGCAGGATAGCAACACTTGCACATATGAAATTAACATTGGAAGATGTTGATGCTTTGGTCAAGGTTGCTTTGGATAATGATTTTCAAAAATTAACCGTTCGTGTTTCACTCGATCCCGAGGTCCAACCAAAGGTGCAAGGGGCCATCGACCGGCAGTTGGCAAGAAGACATGGCAAGCGAATTGGATTTGTCGTTCAACAACCTGGAGATGAGATGCTATTGCTGTGTGTTTTAGAGTGAATTGTTAGTAAAATAAACATCACTTTTCTTCCATAGGTCGGCAACTGCGGCAAAGTTTTGAGTTTCATATGATTTCATGGAAATAATCGCTACTAAAACAAGCCAATAAATAATCCAATATTTCACCCCCCAAAAAACGGTGTTTTCAAGGCTCAGTGTCGCGGATAGTGTATCGCGGTTTTGATATAGGGGTGGTTGGTCGGAAGCCTGCTTGACACTATGTGTTGAGGACATAAGGGTGAACTGGAATGGCACGACCAAAGGATGCAGATCTTGGAGATGATTTTTCTTATATCTTGCGTATGGCAGATACTGACATGGATGGGCTCAAGCCGTTAGCAATTGCATTGACATCTGTCAAGGGCGTTGGCAACCGAACCGCAATTCAAATTTGTAGGACAACTGGATTCGACCCAGCGAAGGCTGCAGGTCACCTATCTAATGAGGAACAAGATACTCTACGTTTAGCGATTGAAGACTATGCGGAGACAGTTCCACTGTGGATGTTGAATCGCCAAAGAGATATCGAAACTGGAGATGAACTTCATCTAACTGGCCAAGCGGTCAAACTAACTCTAAAGGACGACATTAGTCGTCTTCGTACAATGAAGTGCTACCGTGGTGTACGCCATGCTAGCGGAAATAAAGTTCGTGGACAACGCGGTCGTTCAAACGGTCGTGGTGGACTAACTCTTGGAGTTAGCCGCAAGAAGGCATGATGGAGGGATAAGTTATGGGAGAGCCAAAATTCGCACGTCCAAAATTCGACACACCTTCTCACCCGTGGAAGAAAGCACGGATTGAGGAAGAACATTCCATTCGTGATAATCACGGACTGAAAAATATGCGAGAAATCTGGAAGGCTAAGTCTCAACTTCGCCGCCACCGCCGTCAAGCAATGCGCTTGATTGGTATGGTAGATACCACAGAAGGACACGGTATGAGAGAAATGAATGACCTCTTGGCTTCTCTAAACAATAAGGGTCTTGTTTCTTCTGAAGCGATTGTGGATGACATTCTAACCCTTGGAACTGAAGATATCCTAAACCGCCGATTACAAGCTCAAGTTTACTACAAGGGTCTTGCAAGCACAATGAAGCAAGCACGTCAACTAGTAACCCATGGACAGATTTGCATTGGTGACCAAAAAGTTACAATTCCTTCTTATCCAGTTTCACGTGATGAAGAAGAATCAATTCGATATCATCCTGGTTCCTCTCTTAACAATCCAGAGCACCAAATCCGTAAGATGATCGAAGGACGTCGGGAATCAGCAGAATATTCTGCTGAAGAAGTTGACCCAGAGGCAACACCTGAGTTTGCTGCTGAAGTCGTTGAAGGAGCTGATGCAGCACCTTCCGCAGAAACAACCGGCGGTGATGAATGATGACTCGTAAAGCAATCGTAAACATTTTCAGTTCTTACAATAACATTCTAATGACTGCAACTGATTTGACTGGTGCAGAAACAATTACCACTTGTACAGGCGGTCAAGTTGTCAAGTCGTCTAAGGATAGTGGTGGACAATTCGCTGCAACTCGTGCAGCAGAAAAAATGGCAGATTCATTGAAGGAAAAGGAATTCACTCAACTCATCGTAAAGTACCGAGCACCTGGTGGCAATAAAGCCAACAACACAGGTCCTGGTGCACAAGCAGCAATACGTGCGTTCACTCGTGCTGGAATGACAGTAGTAAGAATTGAAGATGTCACTCCAATAGCTCACGATGGTACAAAGAAGAAAGGTGGCCGCCGAGGTCGCCGTGTCTGATTTAAGAGGTGTTCAAGGATGAAAGCAGAAATCGTAAACGGCTGGCCACAAGGCAATTCTATTCGTATTCTATTAACAGAAACATCAACCGCACAGGTTAATTCTATTCGCCGTGCATTAATTGCTGATGTTCCAAAGTTAGCAATCACTCGTGTTGATTTTGCACAAGGAATCAACCAAGATAACGCAACTGGTGATGTTTACGAATCAGTAAACTGTCTTCCAGATGAAGTAATTGCGCACAGATTGGCAATGATACCTATTCCAACACATCCTGAAGAAGGAATTGTATTCCCAGAAGATTGTGAAAATTGCAAAGACATGGTTGAAAAGGATAAGGGTTGTCCTAGTTGCCAAATTTTGTATTCATTGAAAGTACAAGGTCATCCAAAGGATTCTGATGAAGACTTGAAATATGTATATGCAAGCGATTTAACAGTTATTTCTGATCCAATGTTTGGGCTTAAGGAAGACCACCAAAGTATTCCAATCACTTTACTTTCAAAGGGACAATATCTACAGTTTTACGCATTTGCAACACTTGGCCGTGGCCGTGACCATGCAAAGTGGTCTCCTGTAGCAGCAGTTGCTTTCCGTCCACAGATGAAAGCAATTCTAAACAAGCCTAAGAAGGCAAGTGCACTATTCAATCTGGGATTGACAACTACTGATGGCAAAGCAATAGATGCTAAATTATTTGGAAAGGATAAGACTATCACAGATATTAACCACATTATCGATTTGGAGAATGCGATTCACCAAGTTGGAGCTGGAACTGGTCGTGATGGTGCCTTTGATAACGCTATTACCTTTGAAAAAGTTGACAACTCATTCGTTTTCACCTTTGAAACAGATGGTTCATTAACTCCAAAACAAGCATTCAATGGGGCAATGAAGGAATTGAAGGGCCGCTTTGATAACCTATCAGGTGAAATTGAAAGAGCAATCGCTTAATCATAACATCTAGCAAGAAGATTAACTCGCTTCAATGTTGATGCGAGTATTCATCAACATAGTTTAGTCTGCTATCTCTATTGGGGTTGCAAGATGGTTATCAAGAGGTGCGGAGGTCATGTCACTCTCTTATTCTCAATTTGCTTAGATAGCAAATTGCCAAGAAGCCAAGGCAGCCGTGGAGCTGGATTCAATATTACAGACGGAGTTGAAGCCAATGTTCGTCACTTATGGTCAAATAAACCAGCATCGGCAATACGCTATTCTGCAGGTTCATCATTAGATGAGGAAATAGGAGATGTCAAACAAGGAGATATTAGGATAAATGTCACTGCAATGGATGGTTCTGAATTACAAAATGGAACAGTAATCTATCAAGAATTAATTGAAGGACTAATCGATGCAAGATTACTGAATAGAGAAGATGCTTACGAAATAAATGTGCGATTGGAATTGCCTACTAGTCAAGGATTTGGAATGTCAGCTGCCGGACTTATTGCAGTTGCTCTCGCTTTTCACCAGTTAACAGGTAAAGGTAAAATTGAGCAGTATTACCGACTAGCCCATCGCATTGAAAGAATACATAGTGGTGGTTTAGGAGATGTATTAGGGATTTATGCAGGTGGAGTTGAATTGCGATTAGAAGCAGGTTCTCCAGTCTCTCCGGGAAAGGCGGTAGGTTTTCCTTGTAATCAAAAAATTCTCTTAGCGTGGATTCCTCAAGAATCACGGCATACTGGTAAATATATCGATGACCCAAATTGGCAACGGACAATAATATCCGCGGGTGAGAGCGCGGTCAATCTCTTGCGGCAAGGTAATTGGAGTCATGATAAATGGCCACAGTTACTACAATGTTCAGAACAGTTTGCTACAGCCTCTGGAATGCTAGATGAACCGGTGAGAAATGCATTTTTATCTAACGCTAATGAAGAAATAAGTAAATTGGGATATGACTCAATAATGTCAACAAGATTGTGTATGCTAGGAGTCTCATTGTGCGTATTGCCCAAAGAATTATCCAAACCATTACCGATTGAAATGTTGGAAGAATTATCTGAACAATTGATGAAAAGAGGCATGGGTGTCCGCATCACCAATATTGATAGTTAATCAAGAACCCTCAGGCGATAGTCCGGAAAGATCGAGTGGACTAGCATCAAGTAATGTACACCCTGGCATGAATAAATTTGCACTGAATCCATGCCGGTAGACAACAGCACCACTGCCCCATTCGTTGATGTAGCGAGACATTTGAGATGCCATTTTCTTTCTTTGAAATTTTACATCAGCACCGTAGAAATGTTTTGCATCAATCCAAGCAACTGGGTTTCCATTGATTTCCACATGATCTAAGAACAAAATATCTGGAGTTGCTACAGGTCTGCCATGCTGAGCTGATTGTTCGCGAACCATTTCTGGTTGTCGGCGAAGTTTCACTCCTTGGTCTTCAAACCAATCCGATAAGATATCTTCAAATTTATCTGCCTTTACTTGAACTTCGGATTGGTCAACATTTGAGACTCTATCAGCTGCTTCTGCCTCTTCAAATTCTTTTCTTTCACGCTCAGGCAATTTGCTAGGTGAGCGTAAGCACTCTTTGATTTTTGTTTTTGACCATTTTAACTCACCCAAAACAATTCTAAAAATATTCATTGGCGGAAAATCAAATCGCTTTGAAAGGTCAACAATACTGATGCCTTCTTTGTATAATCGTGCTAATGCCTTACTCCGAGATTGTAATCTACCATGACCATAAACAGTTTTTTGCTGCAATAGTGCAGAACGTAGAGACAAGGCTTGGTCTAGACTCATCTCGTGTTTTTTGACAATTTGAGCGATTTCTTCAACTCTTTCATCTTCCAGCCAGCCGAATTCTCCCTTACGGATAACCTCATCTGCCATTATAGCCTCTACTTTGAGAGCAACAGGCGACACCTTCCATTCAAATGAGAAGCGTTTTGGTTCATCCATGTTTTTGGGAAAGGCAAGTGGCCTTTCTTTTACAGTAAATCTATTATTTGCTTTGGAATTCATCACATCAATTTCTTTAATATTTTTTTCCATTAGAACTTTTTTAGAAGTAGTTCCGTAGCGTTTTTTGGTATTTCTATTACCGCGATTGGAATTGTTATTTCGATTCCGTTTTGATTTGGTTTTGGATTTCGCAGAATCCTTACCGGAGTCTTCACTCATATCTACGGCTTTTTGTCCACACTCCATGAAGACTCCCTAAAAAAGTCCTGAAAACCAATAGAATACCGGCAATCACCGACAGGGCGGTTTGATAAGTCCGACTTCTTTGCAACAATTATGCGGCCGTTTGTAATTTGTGGAACTATTTCCCTTCTTTTCATTTTAGCATCTATTTCAGCAATAGTTCAAAATAATACTGAAAACTACACAATTGAAGAAAATGATAGAACATTATTGATAGATGACAGTGCTCACTATTCGTCAGAAAACAATACTACAATTGGGTGGTTTGCACAAGCCATTGGCATACATGATGATTCAATTGAAGATTCTGTCAGTTTCCAAAATGGCACTACTGTAGTAGTTGGTTCATTTCAATCATATATTGATTTTAGTTTTGAATTCCCTGGACCGCAATCTACCAATGGGCCAGGCAATGTTGATTTTTACATGGCTTGGCTAGATGAAAATGGTACATGGCTGTCAAGTATAGGCGGCGGTAGCCAAGGATTTGATACACTTGAATCGATAGAGAAACTGTCATCAGGGGATATTGTAGTTTCAGGAACTTATTGCTATGATACGGTTGATGAAGAATGTAGTATGACTCTAGGAGAACTTGATCCTATTATCAAAACGAACGACGCTGATGATGGTAATGTATTCCTTGCAAGAATGTCCGCTGACGGAGTTTGGTTGTGGGCTACTCAAATCGAATCATCTTTAGGAGTGTTCGAATTTTCGTTAACTGTAAATACATTAGATGAAATACATCTAGGTGCAATTTTCACTGGAATGATTGAATTCAATAGTCAAATAATTCCAGGTGGTGAGTCACTTAATCTAATGATTGCAATTTTTGACGAACAAGGTCAACCAATAAATGCCATTAGCGCAATATCTCCACAAGGAATTGAATTTGTAGGCTCATTATGTACGGATGATATTGGAAATACATACGCTGCAATAACTTTCTTTGAGGAAATAATGTTTGATCAAATAATGTTGAATGGTACTGGGTATGCGGATATTGCTATTGCACGTTATGATTCCACTGGTTGGTTATGGGCACAAAGTGGTGGCGGAGAAGCAGAGGATTTAGCATGGGATTGTGACGGCTCAGAATCAGGCGTTACAGTTGTAGGAGAATACCAAGGTAATGCTAGTTTTGGTGATTATTACACTGAATCAAGTCAGTGGGTCGATGGATTTATTGTTTCATTAAATGAAGATGGTGAGTGGACCTCATTCCAGAAAATTAGTGGAATTGGAAGCGATAGGATTAATTCGGTGTTAGTCAACCAATTTGGAGAAATTACAATCGCTGGAATTACTTCAGGTGGATTTACTATTGGCCAGGACACACTGCAAGATATTGATGGTATTACAGATGTATATCACTATGATGTGTTTGTTGCCCATGCTGATGTAAACGAAACTTGGCAATGGGCAATTATTGCAGGAGGCCAAGGCAATGATGGATTAACTTCGATGAACGTTGGGCCAAGTGGTTCACCAATTATCACGGTAACATTGTATGAAGATGGAGTATTCGGTGGATATGAAGCAAATCAAGAAAGTGGAATTGATATCGGAGTATGGTCTTATGAAACGGATTTAGATGGAGATGGTATTGTCGATGGTTCTGATAATTGTTTGCGCGATAGCAACCCATTGCAGGAAAACTATGATGGAGATAATGCTGGAGATGTTTGTGACATAGATGATGATAATGATGGAGTTATTGATACTGCAGATGATTGTCCATATGGAGAAACACAATGGCAAAGCGATTCATCGACCGATTATGATGGTGATGGATGCCAAGATTCGACAGAAGATTATGACGATGATGAAGATGGGATTTTTGATAGTAATGACCTATGCCCGTTAGGTTCTTTGGGATGGGTCTCCACTCTAGAAGAGGACATTGAAGGGGATGGTTGTGCAGATTGGGATACTGATGAAGATGGGTATGTTGACCAAATGGATAATTGTCCGACAACATACAATCCGTTACAAGCTGATTTAGATGATGACCAAATTGGAGATGTTTGTGATAGCGATGAAGATGGAGATGGAATTGAGATTCCTCAAGACCTTTGCCCTCATGACATCACTCCATGGTTGTCAAACCCTGCAAGTGACTATGATTCAGATGGTTGCCAAGATTCAGTAAATGATTACAATGATGATGCAGATGCGATTCCGGATGTCAACGACCATTGTCCGTTAGGATACATTGGCTGGGAAGAAAATGCTAGTATATTCGACCACGATGGTGATGGTTGTCATGACCAAATGGAAGATGATGATGATGACAATGATGGATTTGATGATGATGACGATAATTGTCCTACTGGCATTGTAGGGATCAATCAAGGTGGTCAAGACGAAGATAATGACGGTTGTATTGATTCAGCTGAAGATGATGATGACGATAACGATGGAGTTGCAGATTCTGAAGACCAATGTCCTAGAACACCAAAACTAACCATGGTATCAGGTTCGGGTTGTAGTCAATATCAATTAGATGATGATTTAGATGGAGTTGTTAATGCAGAGGATATTTGTTTAAACAGCAAACCGAGTGTTGCAGTAGATGAACAGGGTTGTGAAAAATTAGTATTAGATCAAAATCCGGAAGAAGTAAAGGCAGAAGGATCATTTTTTAATCTAACTAATTTCTTCTTTTTGCTAGCCATTCTAATGGGTGTTGTTGCAGTATACATCTCTAATATGAAACCAAAAATGAAGAATGCACCAATTGCACCTCCTGTCAATCCAATGGATGCACTAGAATCTCCAGAAGAAGTGAAAACATTGGAACCTGCAAGTCTTGAAGCACTTAAGTCTGCTGAAGAAGATACTGCCGAGCCTGAAGCAGTCAGCGATGATGTTGACTACTCCTCAATGACTGTAGTCCAGTTAAAGGATCTCCTCAGAGAGACTGGCAAGACCGTATCTGGGAAGAAGGCTGAACTCATCGAGCGCCTGCAGAGTGATTAATTGTACACTATTGCTGGTCCAAGAGGCATTGCTGCTCCAGCCCGTTGAGTTGAATCTTCTTCTGATTCTCCAATAACAAATGTGATGTTTTCAAGACCTAAGTCAGCAGCAATAAATTCACTTCGCTGTTGTAAGACTTGTTGTTCATTCAAATCGCCTAATATCACAGAACGAGAATAGTCGTCCCATTTGAATAACTGTGGAAGCATTTTCTTGCCCCAATAACCCATTATCTCGCCCTTTCTTTGACCCTGACAGATTTCCATTTCCGATAGTATTGGAATGAATGATTTCGGATTTCCTCCAGAGATTATGAAATCCAAAGCAGTCTTTGCCAAATCTCGTTTCCAGTGAGGACTGATTACAACAATTGCTGATTTAGCCCCATTTTCTAAATGCCGTTCTGCTACATTCTTTATTTTTCTAGCAGATTCAAGGAATGAGCGCATGTATGCTTCAGCATCCAAAATGGATTGGTGTTGTTTACTAACATTTCCAGGGTTGTTGAATTGTGATGCTGAAATTAATGTTTGGTGTCCTAAAGCTTGCCCCCAATCTTCAGCCATATGCGGTGTTGAAATTGAAATCAAATGAGACCAAACGCTGAGTAATTCTTTTCCAACAGCCGGATTCAATCCACCTCGGCGAATATACCAATTGATATCTTTTGGAATTTCATAGTGAGAGATTTCAACAGCTCGTCGTAAATCATACACATCCATCGCTTGTTGGAATTCATTGCTGCGGTGACAGATTCGTGCTCGTAACCAATCATCCATTACTGATTCAGTTCCATTCCATGACAGAATTGTTTCAGGCATACTTCGCAAGGATTGCATGACTCTATTATTCGCCTCTAGGGCGGTGTCAGACCAATCCATTCCAGCAGTAGGGTTTGCAGCGAATAGAATGAACAAACGTACTGTATCGGCTCCATATTTCTCAATCATATCTTCAGGTGAAACAGTATTGCCAAGTGATTTACTCATTTTTGCACTGCGTTCCCCTAACTGTGAATTACATTGTGGGCATGGAGAGCCGGCATGATCAACTGATAGCGTAATAGAGCAAGTGTCGCACCAAGGAGCGCCCATATTTACCATTCCTTGACACAATAACTCATTGAATGGTTCATCTATGTCATGGAGCCCTAAATCTCGAAGTGCCTTTGTCCAGAATCTAGCATATATCAAATGCATCTGAGCGTGTTCAATTCCACCACAATAGAAATCTACATTCATCCAATAGTTGGCGACTTTCTTATCAAAACAAAAATCATCATTCATCGCATCTGTATAACGCCAATAATACCATGATGAATCAACGAAGGTATCCATTGTATCGGTTTCCCTTCTTGCAGCCTTACCACATTTCGGACAATCAACAGCCAAGAAAGATTCAGAAGTTTCCAATGCGTTGCCTTGTCCAAAGGCAACATCTGTAGGCAATTCAACCGGAAGGTCCGATTCAGGAACTGCTACTTCGCCGCAGTCACTACAATGAATTATTGGAATTGGAGTTCCCCAATAACGTTGACGAGAAACCAACCAAGGTCTAATTTTCCATTGAACCAAACCTTCACCCTTATTCATTTCTTCAAGTTTTGAAATCACCGCCTGCTTTGCATCTTCTCCATAAAGACCATCAAATCCTTGTAAACCAGAGTTTACCATCCAGCCCAATTCAGTCTTAGCCTTTTTCAATTCTTCATCAGGATTGGCACCTTCTTGCATCACAAGGACTTGCTTGATTGGGATATTGTATTGTTTAGCAAATTCGAAATCGCGCTCATCGTGTCCTGGGACGGCCATTACAGCACCTGTTCCATAGGAGGCAATAACGAAATTGCCCACCCATATTGGAATCAATTCTCCGGTGAGAGGATGGATTGCATTACGTCCTAATGGCACTCCCTTCTTGACCTTCAGAACTTTTTCTCTATCAAAATCAGACATTGCTGCAACTTCATCTCTCAGTTGCTTCCATCCTTCTTCATATTGAGAACCTTCAACCAATGATTGTGCTAGCTGGTGTTCTGGTGCAAGAGTTACAAATGTAACACCGAACAATGTGTCAGGTCTTGTCGTGAAAACTCGAATCTTTTCTTCACTCCCTTCAATTCCAAATTCGATCTCCGCACCTTCTGAACGACCTAACCAATGTTGTTGTAAGGATTTGACATTTGCAGGGAACTCGATTGTTTCTAAACCATCTAATAATTGCTGAGCATATTTTGGTGTATCCAAAAACCATTGACTCATATTCTTCTGCCTAACATTACTATTACAACGCCAGCAACGCCCATTTGCTACTTGCTCATTAGCCAATACAGTTTCACATGAATCACACCAATTCACAGGTGCATATTTCCGATATGCTAATCCGTTTTCTAAAAATTTGGTGAAGAACCATTGTGTCCATTTGTAATATCTCGGTTCATGACTCATGACAATTCGTCGCCAATCATAAGAAAAACCCATCCGTTTGATTTGTGTAGTAATACTTTCCATGTTTTTCTTAGTAATATCATAAGGATGCATTCCTTCCTGTATCGCTGCATTTTCAGCAGGCATTCCAAATGAATCAAATCCTATTGGATATAGAACATTAAAGCCCATCATCCGTTTATACCGAGCAACTGCATCACCAATTGAATAATTTCTAACGTGACCCATATGCATTTTTCCAGAAGGATATGGATACATTTCAAGGCAATAAAATGGTGGTTTATGATGATCTATATCAGCTTCAAAAACTTGTGAATCAGCCCATTTTTTCTGCCAAGTAACTTCATCACTTGGGGAAAATTCGCCGGCCATTGGAAACACCCGCCCCCATAGGGGGCGAGTCTGCCACTAACACCACATTCTTGAATGCGACTCTTGATGAGGTGTGTCTAATGTGCCTAATCCATGGGCAAGGATATCGCCGTACGCTGTCCGGTGAGAATAGATTTAGCCGGAGGATGGAGTGATGTTCCAGCATATTGCAATAGCAAAAGCGGTGAAGTCGTCAATATTGCAATAACTCAATATGTTACAGCAAAAAAGACCTTTGATAAAAATAGAAGATTAACTGTTCAGTATTCAACAGATGTACCCATTGGTTCAGGCTTGGGCACTTCTGGAGCAATGAATGTAGCATTATTAGCCGCAATTGATGGTAATGAAAGAAGGGCTGATGAACTCGCAGAAATGGCTTTCCAGTTTGAATCCATATTAGGAAATACAGGAGGGCGTCAAGACCAATGGGCAAGTGCACTGGGTGGAATAAATCACTTGACATTTAATGGCGATAATGTTGAGGTTAACCGATTAAATCCTTCAATAGAATTCCGTACTTGGTTGCAAACTCATTTATTATTATTCGATAGTAATATTCAACATGTTTCAGGCGAGATACATGATGATATTTGGAAAAAATTCCACCAACAAAATGAAGAGGTCATTCAAGGATTAGATATGATTAGAGGGGCTGGATTGATGATGGCAACTGCAATTCGTGAAGAAGACACTTCCCAAGTGGTTGATTCTGTAAGAATGGTGATGTTGGGAGTAGACCTTTTAGACGAAAAATTACATGATCCATTTCGCGAAGTTCTAACTTCATTGGAGGCAATAGGATGTGTATTAGCTTGGAAAGCAATGGGTGCTGGAGGTGGAGGTGTAGTCGGAGTACTAATTGAAAGTGGAGAGAACTCAAAATCAGCATTACTAGATGCTGCCAATTCTGCAGGCTGGTCACTATTGCAATGGGCAATAGAGGACGTAGGTATTACCAAGCAATAGATTCAATTTTCCTTTGTAAAATCATTATTGGTTTCCAGCAAGAAAATTGCTTCACGAGTCAATTTGTATCTATTCCGAACACCCATCTTTCGCTTTTCAACAAGTCCAAACTTCTGCAAAGTTCGTAAATGGTGTGAAACTAATTGTTGTGATTTTTCTAATCTGTTAGCCAATTCAGACTGTGTAGGGAATTCACCTAAAGTTCCATCAATATCTAGTAGAGATAGAATCTTTCCTTGTAGGCTATTTGGATCTGGAGATAATGGTGGAACAGGTAATACCTCATCGCTCATATGTGGTTGTAGTTGATTTGTTAACGGATAGAAACGGACCAAGCGTCCATCTTTTCTACGCCAAATACGTTCTTCATTTTCTAAGACTCTAATATGGTGAGTAATTTGTCCATTGGACATTTCTAAGGCACCCATTAGGGCTCGGAAATGACAACCAGGGTTTGCTGTTAAGTATCCCATCAAACGTCCTCGTTGGAATCTCCCATCTGTTGTTTCATGTGTTTTTCCAATTAGTCCGAGGAACCACAATCCAGCAGCAGTTGAAGGTATTCGTATTGATTCTGTATTTAGAACAACAAGTACTAGCATCGATAGAATCGATGTTGATGAAGCGATGAGAATAACAGTAGGTGCTATTGTAATCGCTTCTTCTTGAACAGCTTGTGTAATGGTTTTTTCTTCATCCACTTCTTCTAGCGGGAGTTGGTATTCAGAACTTTCACTTTCAACATTTGTCACTTGAATACTAGCGATATTGAAGTTTTTACATTGAGGCGAACTTTCTGCGGTTTGCACTTGATATGTTCCGCTCCATCCCTGTTGAGGCGTCCATCCACCAACACCGCGGCTAAGCAATACTTGCCCCTCTTCATTTGAATTGAAAACCCAGCATGTTCCACTTTCAGTAACAACGCCACTCCAGAAACCAGTCAACAACCTTGAATTGATAGATTGCTGAGTTTCAATGTTTTCACTATCAGCGCTTTGTTCTTGTTCAGTCAAAGGCCAAGAGAACTCAACCTCAGACAAACTAATCGGGTTGGTTTGCAATTCTATACTGAGGACATAATCTCCATCAGGTAAATTATTTTGCATCATGTCAATCATTGAGATGTCATCAATATTCATTGTAGCATGGTTACCAACTCCCTGATATTGTAGAAGAATCAATCGCCCATCCCTATCATCGCACAGTGAACGTTGGCGATGTACTTCTTGTCCTGCATCATCATAGATGATGGTAGAAATTCCACAAGGCCCAACCCATCTCATCTCTACTTCACTAATCTGTGGAAGCAGGTCAAGAGTGATGTCCAAATTATTGTCGGAAGAACTCAAGTGAGTCATGATTTCAAGGTCTAAAGGCGATGAACAATCGGTAGCACTCACTCTTTCGTATGTTATTTGATGAGATGAGGCAGCATAGTATTCTGGTACTTCCACTAGCACATTGTATGTTCCAGATGGGACTTCGCAACCCTGCAAATCAGTGAAAGACCAATCTGCTAATCCAATCACTAATTGTTCATCACTACTGAGTACATTATCGACTTCAATTTGGTTACATGTTTTGGTCATTCTGGAATCAAATACTACCCTGCCACGGTCATCTATTATCCACATTTCTGCCTTGCAGGTATTGGTGAAAGTTAGTACCCTTTCGCTATCACCAATATTGGTTAACAGCAAAGACGATTGCAATAATTCACCTTCTGAGAATAGATTGTCATTTGCTTGGAGAATCATATCGGTTTGCAAACCATCAACTCTTTCTTCAACATCGGTAATACCGCTTTGTGATATATCAACAACAACGCTTTGGGTGAGAGTTTTTCCAACATTAAAAACTTCAATATTCAAGTCCCCGTTAACTGTTTGGTAAGCCGGGATTAAGATGTTACCAAGCAATATTTGCTCTTCTGAATCAATAATATTTTGTTCAGTAAAACATGGGAACTGTAGTTCAGTAATGTCGCCTATTTGTGAAATTAATTTGCATCCTAAATCATTTGGCACTGTAATAGAATCCATACTCGGATTGTATAGCGAAACTCCAAGAATTAGATTTTGATCATCCAATATCACTTGTTGACGATTACTAATTGTCAATACCAATTCTAACTGTTGTGGGATTTCGATGGAAGTTTGAATCTCTACTTGGACTTCATCACTCAAGTCAGTAGTAGGATGAATTGCCATGATAGAATATTGCCCTGAAGGAACATAAGTTCCCGTCCCATCTTTCAAATCCCAATTCAGTCCTTCAAATTGTAATATTTCTCCATTGCTCAAATCAATGTTTTGTGATTGTCCACGGCATGAATCTGTGCCATCATAAATCACTTCATCATTAGCGTTTAGAACTTGAAGAACAACATCACAAGACGGGTCATTGTCTATACTTTGGAATGCTCCATCATTGATGATATTTGCAGAGACTGTAATGATGTCTCCTTGTTGATACCATTGTTTAGCACTAGCTTCATCAATCTGCATTTCGAGGTGTACTTGACTACCCTCTGAAGTAACAGCAGTGCTGAATGCGGAGATTACCAATAGCGCCAGCAGCAGCATGACTCGCGGTTGCATCGGCCTCCCCATAGGGGAGGCAGGGTCGCTCATCACTTGAAAGGCCAGCGGTGCATGGCATGTGTGAACCCGATGTCAAATCACACACCAAATGTCATCTTGGACAATGATGAAATCATTGTACTGCAAGCCCAATTAGGTGAATGGGATAACTTAAATCATCTCTTGATTTGTAAAAAAACAAAAGATGCTGTAATTGTTGATCCATTTGATGGCAAATACTGGCATAATATCTGTAATAATAATGGCTGGAAATTACGTTCGGCTTGGTTAACACATAGCCATTGGGACCACACCAAAGGGGTGGAAGAAGCCCAACAAATAGGTGGAGAGGAATTCCAGATATTTATTCATCAAAATGAAAAACAACGCGGATGGGATGGTCCACATACAAATCTATTCACATGTAATGAAATGAGTTTCGAACAAGTGACGATTGGACAATTGAAATTTGCAGCTCATTGTACGCCAGGGCATACACCTGGACATACCACATTCATTGGACATGGACTGGTATTGTCCGGTGATTGTTTATTCCTCGGAAGATGTGGTCGTTGTGATTTGTTTGGAGGAAGTGAAGATAAACAACGGCAAACATTACGATATCTGAAAAGAGTTCTTACAACCCTTGAATCAGATGTTCTCGTGCTACCAGGTCATCAGTATGCATTGAAGGATGGGACTCTGCCGACAACGATGAGAGTTGAAGAATTATTACTCTCAAATTTAGCAATATTAGCCGTAGATGATGACCGAGCATGGAGTACTCTAGACTTCCTTGCTTTTGATGATAGCATGGCTAAGAAGGCTAGTCGGCAAAGAGCGAAGCGCTCTTAATCACAACAATCTGTCTAAATCCATCATCGATGGAATAGCAGCTTCTTGCTCAGTTTTCTGATCAATTTCATGTTGCTTCCATTGTGGAACAGCAGCATCTTGAACTTGCGATGGTAGTGCTAAACCATTCCATCCCAATTCTCTTGCTTTGTCATGTTCACCAGAATTAACGTAATGCTCAATCCAAGTTTGGCGACGTTCTTCTTCTTCAGCAAACGCTTCATTAGCCATTCTTTCTTCAGTTCTATCACGTACAAGTTTCTTCTTTCCTGCAGCCTTAGATACTTGTGCTACAAATATTAGCGCTAATAGGAAAAGAATCGCTCCACCCATCCCTGTCAACAATTTCATATTACCTGCAAGTAAATTTCCATCAGAATTATCGCTGTTAATGCTTGGGTCAGATGTTATCGCACAATCTTGCCCAAATGCACCACTAGAAATTTCTGGGTCCCATGGACATGGGTCCTTTGCATTTTGAATTCCATCATTATCAAAGTCTGGGCATCCCCAATCCAAATCTAATGCAGGGTTTCCAATCGATGTACCCGCTTCTTTACGGCAGCCATCAGGTTGCCATGAAGCAATAATCGGTAACGGACCTTCTTCTCCATCTGGATCATAGTTTGCTTCATCGCCATATCCATCTCCATCAAAGTCATTCCATTGAGAAGGGTGAAGAGGGAATAAATCTGGCTGGTAGAAACTGGTTGCGTTATCTCCCCATCCATCTCCATCCATGTCTGACCATTGGTCTGCAATTTCAGGGAATGCATCGCCTCTTTGCTCTCTAATGACCAAAAATAAGCCTGGGTAATCTAGGTCTTCAATTGTGGTATTTTCATAGAAGTAATTGTCTCCCCATCCGTCTCCATCAGTATCCATCCATTGTTCATGGTCTTCAGGGAATGCGTCATCAACATCAGCCCAACCATCTAAATCATAATCAGGGCATCCATGTCGGTTATTTGCATAGGATTTTCCATACTCATTAAGACATTCATCGCCAGAAGGAACACCTTGGTTATCGCCATAGCCATCACCATCAATATCTGCCCATTGGAATGGGTCTTCAGGGAATGCATCTTCAGGGTCGGTAAATCCATCCAAATCAGTATCTGGGCAACCTCTTGTTACTGGATTTGTAGATTGACCATGTTTCAGTGGACATACATCTCCTTCTACACCATCTAAGTTATCGCCAAATCCATCTCCATCAGTATCTGCCCATTGAGTAGCATCATTAGAGAATTGGTCGCCATTCAATCCACCAGGATTGTCTCCATATCCATCTCCATCAGTATCTTTCCATTGTGAAGTATCATCTGGGAATATATCTGGATTGGAACCGTTTGGATTATCTCCTCTACCATCGCCATCTCTATCCGACCATTGACTCGCGTCGTCAGGGAATGGGTCTCCTGCATTGGAATATCCATCACCATCACGGTCTGAACAACCTAAGCGGTCTATAGTGGAAGTTCCAGCTTCATTTGGACATTCATCAGCATTATTTCCACTTGCGTTAGAACCGTATCCGTCATTATCTTCATCACACCATTGTGTAGGGTCAGCCGGGAAGGCGTCAGCACCGTAGCAGTCTGTTCGAGCTGGCCAACCAGCATCTGGATCAGACCAACCATCTCCATCAGTGTCAACACAACCTAAGCGGTCGAATTCGGAATCACCCCAATTGTTCGGGCAACCATCTGACCTATCACTCAGTTCGTTATCGCCGACCCAATCGCCATCGGAATCCAGCCACTGTGTTCTGTCTAGAGGGAATGTGTCAATCAAATTTGCAACCGATACTAAATCTCCAGGCCATTCTGCAGGTCTAATCCATACCCAAGAAGTATTGACGAAATTATCTCCATGGCCATCTCCATCAGTATCATTCCATTGAGTATCATCATTAGGGAATGCATCTCCAGTTTGATTGATTCTTATTTGAGCACCCGTTAAGTCATAATGAGTGCCTTGGATGTTGTTGTCACCAACACCATCTCCATCAGTATCAATCCATTGTGTACCATCACTAGGGAATCTATCTGCACCTTCGGCAACAGTCCATCCTGAGTCTTCATCGGACCATCCGTCACCATCACTATCTGGGCATCCAAATCTATCTTCTGTTGAACTTCCAGCAACCGTCAAACAAGAATCCGGTTGGAATGCCGGAGCGGGATTGTCTCCGAAGCCATCTCCGTCCGTATCATCCCATTGCGTGCCATCTTCGGGAAATGCATCATCTTGATTCAAGACTCCATCACTATCAATATCGGGATCAACAGACCAATGATAAATACCTTCATCATTTCTCCCTTGGGACGAAATGATGTACATCCCATTTGGATGCCAATCTAATCCATATATGGACCCACAGTTATTTCCACCACCAGTTGAAGTGCAACCGCTAGGGCGTGGTGCTGCTAATGTGTCAACGATTGTTGCAGAAGTGTCATGGGTTTTGAAAATCCGAATACTTGCCCCATCTGATGAATAATAAGTATGGGCTGCTGCAACTTGGGTGGAATCTGGAGAAAATTCAATATCGTTGCAAGTAGTTGAAGTAGAATAGACCCATCTTTCAGTCAGTGAATGATAATTAAGCATTCTAATTCGAGCACCAGAACTTTCCCAAGCTTCGCATACGGCAATAGAGTTTCCATCAGGAGACCAAGCAATGGAATTAATATTACCTCTATTGGTGTTACGAGTCGCATTTTGAGTCCAAGTAGCGGTCTCATAAACCCAAACATCCTCATCGCCTCCAATTGCAATTCTACTACCGTCGGGACTCCAATCTACTGATTCAAATCTAGCATCTCCCCCTGGGGTGAATGATGTGATTTCAGTTCCGGTTGAAGAATTATAAATCTGTACTTCACCATTTGTTCCTCCATTTCCTGATCGCCCTATGACAACAGCAATCATTGTGCCATCGGGACTAAATTCAAGTTCTTTCGCTTGATCTCCTCCTCCAACATCAACAGAGATTGTGAATAGTTCGGTGATATTGTTTGCGTAATATATACTCATCTGGTCTTGGTCATCAAGTGCCCCAACATACATATCATCGGGAGACCAAGAAATATCCTCAAGTCCAGAAATCGAAACCGTTCTAATATTCTGTTTTGAAGCAGTGTCCCAAATTCGCAAGTTATTACCATCAGAAGTCATGTAGTGGTTTCCATCATGACTGAATTTAGATCTGTAGTAATCACTGCTAGAAGGTTGACGAGCATCCTCTGAAAATCCGCCATTCTGAATGGTCCATGGATCGTTTCTATCGCTCGTACCATCTCCATCTGCGTCAGGACACCCTGTCCTGTCAATTGTACTGCTGCCCTCTGCAACCGGGCAATCATCAAGATGATCCTCTACCCCGTCTCCATCTGTATCAAATGCAGTGGCATATGGTAGTAATGACATTGAAATCATAGTGATAACTAATATCAGTGCAATTTTTTTCCCATTTTGATGAATCATACGGCAGGCCTCAGTAATGCCATCACTGCGTGATAAAAGGTTTTGTGGTCTTTTTGCTCATTATTTTTATTTGATGATGGATAATTAATTCAAACAAACGAGCGAATGGTTCATGCACAAATGACTCAACCGCAACATATGAGCGGTGGCTTGCCGAAGGTCAATATTGCAGTCGTAGACCGCGTACTGCTCCACCTTCTGCAACAAGATCACCAAGCCGATAGGTATGTTGTGTCCTATGCGTTGACTCGCCCGGGAATTGCAGATGCATGTGCACAACACCCTCCTAATGTTAGTCGCTCAATGCGCACACTTCTCAAGGACGAATATGTCACGGAACATACGCGTAGTATTCGCGGTGATGATAGGCGTCAAAAGACATGGCAATTAACCAATTCTGGTCGCGTTATTGCAAAGAAAAGAAATGAAGAATTAGGATTGACAAAGGTCCTAGTTAGAGATGTTGAAGGAGAATTGCTTGAAGTTGAAGCTAAAGAAGCACCAAAGAGAATCTCAGCCGATATTTCCATCTTACAAGTCCTACTTCATGCTCAACACGAAGGGATTCTAACTTTTGGAGATATTCGTTTTGGAAAAATCAGTCAAAATGATTCTGATGATTTGCCAAAGCCAGGTAGGCTCACCCCTCTAACTGGGGCTCATGCAACCTACCACACCGAGCCGCCAACAACACGCCCAGTTCACGGCAGGATAGATGAAATCGCTGAGTTGGATAGTTGGCATTCACAAAGAAAACCTTGTGCAGTAGTGCATGGAATTGCAGGTATTGGTAAATCGACATTGGTAGCACATTGGTTGAAGAAAAGAATGGAAGGAGACTCGAATATCTCGGTCTGTTGGTATCCTTGCCAACCTTGGGATTCAGCGCTTGGATTAGCAACAAGTCTACTACACAGATTTGGAATTGATGAATCTCATGATCCATATAACTTGATAGAAACATTACCGTTGAGCCCTGGTGCTAAAATGGATGTAGATACATGGAGGAGAAGGTTGCTAACTTACCTAACCGATGCACGTACGATCAGAGAGCGATTCAACACTGAAAAGGGAGGCCCTCCCCCTTATTGGTTGATTGTAATCGATGACATCCACCATATTATTGATGAAGCAAGAGATTTGTTAGGTGCATTGATTCAAATTTCCAAGAGTACCCCTTTGAGATTACTATTCATTAGCAGAACAACTCTTGATATCTATGATAGGCGAGATGTTCATACAAGAGATGTGGTAAGAGAACTTGCATTGAGTGGGTTAAGTCTAGAGGAAACCGGAAATTGGTTAGATGAGTTGACTAATAACTCATCTCTTGAATTGGATGAGGTACACGCTGCTACTGGCGGGCATCCATTAGCCTTGGAATTACTGGAATTATATGGCAATCCAACGCATGGTGATTGGCTGAGATTCTTGGATGAAGAGATTATTACTCATTTACCAGATGGTGAAAGAGAATTGTTGCTTACTCTTGCTGTTGCAGACAAGCCTGTATCATGGGCGAAATTGGCCAAATCAGTTGGATGGGATGGAGTGCCACCAGAAAATCTAATCTCACATGGATTATTGTTGGAATTAGAAGAAGGAATGTGGCTTCATGAAGCGATGCGAGAACGCTTGTTGAGAGATGTTGGAACAGCTCAAGCTGAGCGTAAAAAACAAATCAACTGAATTCAAAAGTCAGCAGCAGACATGTATTCGTCAATCCACTGCAATAGTTTTGGTTTTGGTAGTGCTCCTGCTTTGTTAGATACCATTTTACCATCATGATAGAGGTATAATGCTGGGATTCCCCTAACACCAAGTCTGCCTGCCGTCATTTGGTCTGAATCAGTGTTAACTTTTGCAATTACAATCTCTCTTTCTGTAGCGACTTCAGCAAGAACTGGAGCTATTGCTTTACAAGGCCCACACCAAGGTGCCCAAAAATCAACAAGCACCCATCCACCTGCATTGATTGTTTCATCATATGTTGCGTCTGTTACTGCTCTGACTTCACCCATTGGCTCACCTATCAATATCTCAATGTTGGAGTATTATGAGGCTTTGCCCAATATTTTTGGGCAAAATTGTGCTAATTTGTAAGAATAATTTCGCGGCAAGCCTAATGAGAAGCCGACACTTGGCTCGCTTTGAGGGAGACAATTGATTATTGCACCCAGCGTCTTGACAGCCGACTTGAGTGATTTGGCAAACGCATGTCAAAAAGCAGTTGATGCTGGACTTGATTGGCTACATTTGGATGTCATGGATGGTAATTTTGTGCCAAATCTAACCTTTGGCCCACCGGTCATCAAAGCATTGAGAAAAACTCTTGGAGATGGCCCGGTATTTGATGCTCATCTGATGATAACCAACGCTGAACAATCTTTCCAACAATATATTGATGCAGGATGTAACCATATTTCGGTTCATGTTGAAGCTGTAACTCATCTTCATCGATTAGTCACTGCGATTAGACAGGCCGGAGCAAGTGTTGGAGTTGTACTAAACCCAGCAACACCAGTTGATGCAGCCCTTGAAGTACTTTCAGAAATTGATCTTGTTCTAATAATGAGCGTTAATCCTGGCTTCGGTGGCCAATCATTCATTCCTACAGTTGAGAAGAAAATACGTACACTAAATGCTGCAATCAGCGATCAAGTTTCTGCTGGTGGACGGCCGGTACAGATTCAAGTTGATGGAGGAGTAAAATCACACAATATTGCAATGCTAAGAGATTGGGGTGTAACAAATTGTGTTGTAGGCTCAGGACTATTCAATGATTCACGTGCTCTAGTAGACAACCTTGCTATTATTCACAAGGCCTTAGAATGAGAGAGTGTGTTTAGTATGCGCATTTTAATTGCGTCAACCCTATACCCACTACCAACAAATGTTGCTAGAGGGACTTTTGTAGCAGATCATGTTGAAGCATTGAAAAAATCAGGGCATGAGGTCAAGGTTTTGAACCCACTTCCTCGTATGTTGAAGTATTATGAAACGGGGCGTTCGACATTAAGTGGCGTATCTAAAGCTCCATCTATTTTTGAGCATGGAGACAATAAAATATATTCTCCAAGATATTGGGCATTTCCAGAAAATCCCTATCCCTCATTAACAATTTCAAGTATTAAGAGGCGTACAAAAAGTATTGAAAAATGGTTGGATGATTGGCGGCCTGATGTCATTATCTCCCATACATTATGGCCAAGCGCATTTTTGGCAACACACTTGGCAAAGAGGTGGAATATTCCCTGTGTAGCGGTTGTTCATGGCTATGATTTTGATGTTGCAATTTCGCACAAAAATACAACAAAATCTCTACAACAAATTTTGACGAAAATAGACCACCTTGTTTTGGTTTCAAATCGCTTGAAAACTATCGCTATCTGCAACGATTTTAGTGAAGAAAAATGTAGTGTTATTCCTTGCCATGTTGCAGTAGAAAAAGAGTGGCTTAAGGAAATGAAAAATTGGCGTGGAAGATGGCGTAAAGACAAGTTGGATTTACTATTTCCTGGCGATGCAAGGCGTCCTGAAAAAAATCACTATTTAGCATTAAAAACCGGTGAAGAATTAGAACGAAGGGGTTGGGTTGTCGGAATCACAACATTGAATCAACAACCCCGTAGTATTGTTTGGGACAGGATGCTTGTTGCGTCAGTAACTCTGATTACTTCTAAAAGGGAATCAGGACCGTTAGTAGCGCGAGAATCAATTGTTTGTGGAACTCCAGTAGTAGCAGTTGATGTTGGAGATTTGAGTGAATGGATTCCTTCGGAATTTATTAGTCAAGAATATGATGAATCAAAACTTGCTGATGCGGTAGAAAATGCCTTAGCAACAGATTGGAAAGCGGATAAAATTGAACTTCCTGATAGATTCAATATCAAACACTTTCAAGATTCTTGGGATTCGCTTTTGAATAAATTAGTGAACAAATAAAGTAAATTGCCGGCAATGATATCGTCAATATCATATTTTTACTCCATAATGAATAACTTGCTATTGCAACGGATAAAATCAATAGGAACCATTCGATATAGTGTTCTTTGATAAGAGGCCAAGAGTGGCTCAAATGAATAGATAGCAATAGTAAGAATAACGAAGTTAATGATGAAGCAAATGCGGCAGATGCAATGGCTTGATTGATGCCTATTGTGGAGTAATATGAAATCAAGAACCATCCGACAACACTTCCGAAAACAACTACTAGTAATATGAATAGAGTAAATTTCCAAGGACGTTTTCCTGCCTTTAGGGCAGTGTAAAAAGGAGTGGCTAAAAGAGTCATAGCCCAGCCAAATAAGAGTATGAAAAATATGTCAACTGCCGATGCACCGAGGCTCCCATCAATGTATTGTGATGGGAATGCAATCGGCAGTAATAACCATACAATGATTACACCACAATAGAATCCAATAGGCATTAGATTGAAACAAAATTGCATTGATTTTTTCAATTCCAATTTGAATGCGTTTTCATCATCACGAACATTACCGAGTACTGGTAATAATGCAGAACGCATCGCTTGAGGAACAACCAATCCTGCTAACCAAGCCAATTGAGCAACATGGAATAATGCAGCGGCATCAACCCCCATATGTCCAGCCAAAATGAATTTTTCAATTCTGATTACATATGGCAATATTCCCAATGTTATCGCGAATGGCATTGCTGAGAAAAATAATCGCTTCGGGCTTATCCACGACTCACCTAAATCGTTCCAATTCCAAATATCTTCAGATAACCAAAGCGGTTTGGATAATTTAGACAATTGAATTAAAGAGAATATCCAAGCAATCAATGCACCTGCTAAGAATGCAGCAGCGAAATATTCCACATCATCGTATCCTTTTATGAATAATGCACAATATAGTATTGTAGTAATTGCACGTTCAACCACTTTGGTAATTCCTTCAATTCTAGCTTCACCTATTGCCCTAAGAGCACTTCTTGGAGCATATGATGCAATGTGAATGATGGCGATTACCGATGTCAGCAATAATAGTGAGAATTCATCTTGCCATGAAGTAATAATTTGTGGTGTCAAGAAAAGTGTCAACAAAAAGAAAGGTATGGCAATTTTTAGTTGCATTCCATAGACTCGCCATACTGCTGGCCATACCAAATGAGGTGCTTTGCCTCCATCTCTTGCCAATAGAGTCGGTAATCCTAGATCTATGATTAGGAAAGTTGTTGCAAAAAGGTCGAGAAGTATGATGAATAATCCGTAATCACTAGATAATAATGAACGGGTAAGAATGACTTGTCCGACCAATGCCAAAAACACTGAGAAAAGGTCGGCACTAGCAAGCCAAGTTGAATCCCGTTTCATGTCAGGCAGGCGTAAATTACTCTGCTGTGACATGGTTATGGCAGTGGCTGGCGAGTTTTCAAGCATCGTATTGTAAGCACAGGTTCAAAGCCATTTGACGCGAGGCGATGACAGGGCGAGACAATGGTTAGCGTTGATTGGTTAACACAAGAAGTTCTTCTAGCGGTTCCTAATGCAGATGTTGAAGCCATAGATTTGCATGGTTCAGGAGACCATTTTCATGTTCGTATTATCTCTGCAGAATTTGAGGGAATGCGTCCATTACAACGCCAAAAGCAAGTCTTAGCACATATGAAACAACATATTCCACATCCAGTTCATGCACTTGATTTGAAATGTATGACACCTGCACAAGCAGAAACTGCTGGAGATACAGCATTTGACCCTCATGGTGGTGGCCAAGGAATTCATATCCGCCGAATTCAGAAAATAAACAAGGAGTGAACAATATGCAATGGACCAATGAAGAAATACAAGCAATAGTCGACGAACACGCTTTGGTGTTGTTCATGAAGGGTGACCCGAATGAACCGCAATGTGGATTTTCTAGTAGAGCCGCTCAAGTCATGCAGGCGTTTGGGGAACCTTTTGCTGCAGTAAACATCCTCAGTGATCCAAGGGCAATTCCATCGGTTTGTGCTTGGTCTGATTTCCCAACAATGCCTCAGATTTTTGTTCATGGTGAACTGATTGGAGGCTCGGACATTGTTTTAGAAATGTTTGAAGATGGTTCTCTTAAGGAAATGTTTGATGCTGGTCGTTCTGCTTAAACAGGCGTTTTGTTAACGCTTAATGATTACACTGGTCGGCCAACTGCATAGGCTTTCCAACCTTTGGAAGTCAAATCATCTAAGTCTAATACTCTACGTCCGTCATAGATGAGGGGTGTACGCATTTGTTTGACCAATGCAGCCCAGTCAATTGAGAGGCAAGCTTTGTGTGCAGTCACAAGAACTGCCATGTCATAACCCTCTGCTTCAGAGATATTGGAGACTACTTCAACACCTGCGGGGAACATGTTTGATTCCAAATGAGGATCCCATGCACCAACAGCGATTCCTTTGGCCATCAAAGTCTCCGCTAAAGGCTCAGCAGGAGTTTCTCTTGGGTCTCCAACCTCTGCTTTGTATGACCATCCGAGTAAGAGCACTTTCGCTTCTCCTGCAGGAACTCCTGCATTCCACATCAAGTCGCTTAATACTCCGGCAACGTGGCTTGGCATCGAGCGATTTACTGCTCGTGCAGCAGTGATTAAACCAGCAGGAACGCCGACATCAGCAGCTCGCTGAATCATGTAATATGGGTCGACTGGAATACAATGTCCTCCGACTCCGACACCTGGGGTATAACGATGGAAATTCCATTTGGTTGCTGCTGCTGAAAGAACATCTTCGACATCAACATCCAATGCTGGGAAAATCCGGGCAAGTTCGTTAACTAATGCAATGTTAATATCGCGCTGAACATTTTCGATAACCTTTGCAGCCTCAGCAACTTCTAGTTTACCGACATAACGAACATCTTCGGTGGTCAAGCGCTGATACAAAGCGACCAGTGCTGCACCAACTTCAGGGTTTGAACAACCGATAACACGAGCTACTTGTCGCACTCCGTGAGCAGGATCGCCCGGATTGAAACGTTCGGGGCAGTAAGCGATTTCCAAGTCTTCACCGATGACCAAACCTAATTCTTCAATAATTGGGAGCCAAGTTTGTGCCGTAACACCTGGATAAACAGTTGATTCAAGAACGACTATAGTTCCTGAACCCTTTTGAATTGCTTGAAAAACGTCACGGCCTGCACCAGCAACATAGGATAGATCGGGTTTAAGATCGTGAGTAATTGGAGTTGGAACGGTTACTAAAATAACATCACAGTGAGGTACTGCTTCAGCGGATGAAGTTGTGATATGCCAGCGTTCTGTTCCAGGCGCAGGAACGATGCCATCAACATCAGGGTCTCCAGTAGGGTTCTTTCCTTGAAGAACCATATCGACTGTACGCTGAGAGACATCAACCCCCCACACCTCAAATCCGGCTTCATGGAAGCCGATTGCAGTTGGCAAACCAACATAGCCGAGGCCAACGATTCCAACTCGTAGATGCCCGGAGGTAATCTTGACTGCAATATCAGAAAGTGAGTTCATAAGCGGAAGTGCGAGGCACTCCCCCATTGAATGTAACGGTAATTTCTAAGTTAGAGTGCCGATGTGTGAAGCAATCTAAAAGTTCCAATATATCAGCCTCAGAATCTAAAATAGATGAAATCGACAGTTTCAGCAGGGCGTAAATAGAATGTAAGTGAGAGCCGCACATTCCCACTGGCCATAAGAGTTCCAAGCGAACGATAAAATAATCAACATATTTTCATCTCCAATCTATTGCAAAATATCATCTAATTTAGGAGCAATATCTATGGCGAATTTAATTTCACCTTCTCTCGAGGCATGCGTGAAATCATTGAAATCGTCCTCAACCCAAGAATCATCCCACAAATAATCAATTACGGTAATGTCATAATTTAGTTCCATTGCAGAAATTGTTGAATTGTAATAATCCCACTTGCCTTCAAATAATCGATCTATCAACACGGGATTGTATGGAAGTGCAACTAAAACTACTTCTATATCGTTGTTAATCAATTTTTCAATAATAAACTCAAACGCGATTTGATTTTTATTTCTAATCCCTTCGGGATTATGATAACTACTGTTAAGGTAATTGTTCAACCTTTCTCCATAAAACTCTTCTATGGTATATTTTGCATTACCTTCTTTGATAACTTTCAAAGAATTTCTAAATTGTATTGGATACCTAATATAATCGTCATATTCATCCGAATCAACAGGTGGTACACAATGAACAGTTCCCCAATTTGGATCACATGAGTAAGGTTGTTCTTCCAGTTCCAATTCATAATTTATTGTTGTTTCAATCGCTTCAGGTGTATAATTTGCAAAATACCTAACTTGTTCAAACCTAGAATTCGGAAGTACATTTCTATCCTCTTCAACTAGTATTTGTTCCCAAGATTGCGTAGTCCATTCAGTATTTAGCGCCATTAGTTGTGACATTCTACCTTGAGTAGATTTAGGTATAGGCGTCACCAATTCTGAAAATACATTTGGCCCTATTTCAATTATCACCATTTCAGGTTCGGTTTTTATTAGAGCATCAATTTCTATCATTCTAACATAGGGCCTATCTTGTGCATATGCTAGGTTAAAGAAATCACCGGAATAATTGGTAAGTCCCCCTATTGTAACTCCATCAAATATCTCTCTCATTTTTGAACTTCCAATTGCGATTACATGTTTATCACTATTGTCTTCAATGTAATCATAAGCATCAAATGTAAAAGCATAACGTCCTAAATCATTGATGGTACCATCATACAATCGTGGTTTGGTAATTGTATTTACAATTAAATGTGACACTAATAAACCTGTAATTATTAATATTACAATAGAAGTCACAATATCGTATTTTCTTTGCTCCATTATATCAGCCTCAGAATCTAAAAT
>JANXHP010000006.1 GCA_024958795.1 Candidatus Poseidoniaceae archaeon
CAACTAATAATACTTTGCCATCAGGTGGTATTGGTTCAACCATAAATATGGTTACTACAAAACCACTTAATGTAAATGGCACTAAACGAGCATTCAGTATTAATTATGTGGCAGACACCACTGCTGAAGATGCGAGTAGCCCAATTGAAACTTCACTCCTCTATGCAACAAACAAAGGTAGTTGGGGGTTTTCATTCTCAGGTTCTTACCAACAAAGAGAAAATAGAGAAGAGGGCACAAGAGAGTCTAACTGGCTTTCTCATCCGCAAATAATCATTGCAGATGGATATGATAGATTATCGACAGCTACCAATGTAACAAATAACAGCAAAAGAACTGATGGAGTTACTTTTTATCAAGAGCCTACTGCCTATCAAATTAAGGATAATGATCGTACCAGAAAAAATGCACAAATGACTCTACAAGCTCAAGTCGATGAGAGAATAGTCACGACTTTAGATATAACCTATTCAGGAGTAGAATTTGCGTCAATTGGACAAATGTTTGGTTCTTGGTTAGGTGGTTGGGACACACAACAGGCTACAGTTAATGAGAATGGAGCCTACACTGATGTTGTTGTTGGTAATAGAGCTTATGACCACCAACTCATTTGGGGTGAAACTGAATCAGACAATCTATCTGTAGGCTTTAATGTGGAATTTGATGTGAACGATTCATTGGTTTTATCACTTGATTTTCATAATTCATATGCTGAGAAAAGTGGTACCGAATTACCAAATGAGATGGGTTTTACCACAGACATTCAAGGCACTGTGACCCATACCAATGGTGGTGTCAATGGGATCAATACTTTCTCTCATGATACGGTTTTTACTGCTGCTAACTATTTAGCATCTAATTTATACTTTCGGGATGCAGAAAAAGAAAATGAAATTGATCAGTTTCAAATCTCAGGAAGTTGGACAAACCAAAATGATAGTTACTTGAAATCTATAGACTTTGGATTTTCTAGCCTTGACAACGAATACACGGATATCAGAAAAGAAGAAATCATTGGGGCAATCAACCCTTCTGCCGCTGATTTTGATGACTCAATCTTCACAAAGAAGTCATTGACAGGTTTTATGGATGCTTTCAATCCAAATATTGGAACAGATTATTACTTTGAAATTGACAGAGCTGCTGCAGTCGCTGCATTTATTGCGAACGCCGGATCATTCAATGCTGGCGGTATCGATACCAATGAGAGAGTTAATGAAGAGCTAGACACAGCTTATCTTCAGTTAAATTTTGAAAGTGCAATTGGTGATAAGCCACTCAATGTAATCTTAGGATTGCGTTATGAAGATGCTAAGAATGAATCCATTAGTCTAGAAGCCAAGCCAAGCACAGTTCGTTGGGACATGATCAATGGACTCGAGTACGTAAGTGCTGGGATCATTGATGCTCCAAGATACGGTGATCATGATATTGTTTTACCAAGTGTTTTAGCTTCACTCGCCCTAGATGAAGATCAGGTTGTTAGATTTTCATATGGTCGATCAATGGCTAGACCAAGTCTACAAGATTTAAGGTCTCAACTGGCTTTCGGCAATATCAATTTTCTACAGGCCACTGCTGTAGGTGGAAACCCGGATCTTAATCCACTAATTTCTGACAATATTGATTTTAGCTATGAAAACTATTATGCAGAGGGCAGTTACTTTGCTGTGAATATTTTCAGTAAAAAGATTAAAGACTTCATTGGATCAAGAACATATACCGGTAATGTCGATGGACTGACTGACCCTACGCAATCTGCCATTGGCCAAGCTGCCATTGCTTGTGTGAATGAATGGGTTGCAGCTGGTCGACCTCAAACTGGATTTCCAGGTGATGCAGGAGCCACTGGGCATTGTGTCTCTCAACAAGCACTTTGGGCTCAAGGATGGATGAATGATTTCCATCACATGGGTTGGGTAGCAGTTGCCATGTCAAGAGGAGTTGATGTTTCTAACGGATTTCCTTGGGCAGGGTGTGGAGATTATGATGGTTGGTGGAGATGCGAGCCTGGTTATATAGATGGACAGGCAAGTGACCCTTTAGCAAACTTCCAAATTACTCAGCCCTACAATAGAGAAACAGGAAAGGTAAAAGGGTATGAAGTTGCTCTTCAACATTTCTTTGATGGAACGCCATATGGTATGACATTCAATGCGACTTTTATTTCAGGAGGTGATGTTGAGGTTGACCGGAATGCAATTGGTGAACAATTTATCTTACCCGGTTTAGGCGATTCAGCTAACCTGTCATTTTTCTATGAGGACGATGTGCACACAGCAAGAATTGCTCTTAACCAAAGAGGCGAGACCATTGCAGGATTTGGTAATTATCAGCAACCACTATATGTTGAAAAAAGA
>JANXHP010000033.1 GCA_024958795.1 Candidatus Poseidoniaceae archaeon
AACAACATCTGGGTGATCTTCTGATACACGCTTGAAGACTGGTGCATATGCCTTACAAGGACCACACCATTCTGCCCAGAAATCTAGGATTACAATCTCATTATCGTCAATTATTCCAGCAAACTCTGCCTCACTAACATCTACTACTGCCATATTTGCTCGGCATAGCCCCACCCTTTTGAACCCCTGCTTGAAAAAGTTCACAAAATAGAAAGCGATAAATGATACACGCTCCTAAGAGTCACTATGGAAGAACACTTTGAGTTTAACCCAGCATACACACTATTGACCTACTCACTCTCCCCAGGTGAGAGCATTAATGTTGAACCCGGAGCCATGGTGGCTATGGGTGGCGTTGAAATGCAAACCAAAAGCAGTGGTGGTGGAATCTTCAAGAGTCTCAAGAAAGCACTCGTTGGTGGAGAGTCGTTTTTCCTTAACACATTCACAGCAGGTCCTGCTGGTGGATGGGTCAGTATTGCTCCAGGCTCCCCTGGTGATATCAAAGGATTTGATGTCCATCCTGGGCGTCAACTTTTCATACAAGGCGGTTCATATCTTTCCTCAACAATGAATGTTCAAACAGATACACAATTCCAAGGTATGAAAGGTTTCTTCAGTGGAGAATCAGTATTCTTTGTTAGAGCATTTGTCGAAGGTCAAGAACCTGGTAAAGTTTGGTACAACTCCTTTGGTGCAATCAAACAAATTCCCGTTCAACCTGGACAAACAATCACTGTTGATACTGGCCATATTGTCGCATTTGAAGACAGTGTACAATATACTATCAACAAGGTTGGTGGCATGAAATCATTCCTAGTAGGTGGTGAAGGTCTTGTAATGAACTTCACTGGCCAAGGTAGTGTTTGGATTCAAACCCGTAACGTTGGTAGCCTTGCTTCAAACCTTATTCCATTCTTGCCTAAATCCGGCAACTGAGTTCATCCCATTGTGGTAAGATAGGAGAAATTCTATCAGACATTTGCACCGTCGCATTGATGTGCTTCACAAGCAAGCGGTGTCCATGCGCCTCAGCCAATTGCCAGCCATAGCCGTTCTCATCATCATGCTTGTACCGGTGATGACTGTCATTGCTAGCGATGAATCATCAGTAACAGACGGCCGTGAAAGTACCATTGTGGTCTCAGAATTATTCGTTAGTCCAAATAACCTTGTTTCTAATGATACCTCAGATAATGTCTACGGAGCAGTAGACTGGAATGCTGATGGTGATTACGGTAAATATTCCGACCAATTTATTGAACTCTGGAACTCCGGCACTTCATCGGTCAATGTTTCAAACTGGCAACTATCACTTACCAGTGGAAGTCCTCCTTGTCAACTGGCTTGGAACACAGTCTTACCAGCTGATGGACGAATAACTGTATTCAGTGCAGATTCCGACTTATTGCTTTCTTACTTCGATGGTGAAACAGTTACCATCAGTGATGATTCAGGAACTGCTGTTGATTCAATGTCCTATCCTAGTGAAGATTCATGGTACGGAAAATCCTACATTGAAGACGAAAATGGAGATTTGCAAAAAGTAGACCCAACACCTGGTTGGGCACCTGGCGGTGCCGCATCTGGGACTGCTCTCAACATAGTCAATTGCTATCATATTCCAGAAACTTCTTCCACCAATGCTTACCTGCTTAAGGGACGCGTTGTGACAATGGAGGGTGAAAATAATGTCATCAACCAAGGAAACGTAATGGTTCGTAATGGTATGATCACAGGTGTTTGGGCCACTGGTTCAGCCATACCTAGTGGTGTTGACCTAACGGATGTACCTATTGTTGAAACCGATGGAACAATCTATCCAGGTCTTATTGATTTACACAATCATATGCATTACAACCACATTCCTCTTTGGGATTTTGAAGTCCATCTCTACGATAATCAAAAATCGGCTGAAGGTGGATATACTAACCGCGGACAATGGGGTGACAACTATGATTATGGCCCAAGCATCACTTGGATGAAAGGAAATGTTCAGAGTAATAGCCGCTGGGGAATGGCTTCAGAGCAAATGAAGTACGCAGAAGTCCAAGCCATAGCTGGTGGAGTCACAGCCGTTCAAGGCTCTCCATCAGGAAACGATGCATGGGACAGCACCTTATCTAGAAATGTAGAACTCTACAATTTTGGACAGGATAAGATTGTCACCTGTGCTGTCTGTGACTGGAAAAGTTCGTCTTACAATTCTAACGGCAAGATTGCAGATATGAATGATGGCGACCTAGAAGCATGGTTCATCCATCTATCTGAGGGAGTTGACCAAACAAGCCGAGATGAATTTGACCTGCTCAACAGCAAAGGACTTCTTCTCCAACCTACTGTTGTGATCCATGGTACTGCATTGACTTCATCACAATTTAACCAAATGGCTACTGTTGGTTCAAACTTAATTTGGTCTCCGTTATCTAATCTCTTGCTTTACGGTAATACGACCGATGTACGTGCAGCGGATAATGCTGGTGTGAAAATATCTCTTGCACCAGATTGGGGGCCAAGTGGTTCTAAGTCAAACCTTCATGAATTGAAGGTCGCAGACCTTTGGAATAGCAAAGTGATGAACAATCATTTCAGTAATTTTGAGTTAGCAGAGATGGTCACAACAAATCCTGCTGCAGCTGCAAAATGGCAAAATCATGTCGGACAAATCAAAGCAGGAATGGTCGCTGACATGGTGGTCATGGATACATTCCACGAAGACCCTTACCGCAATCTAATCGAAGCAGTTGATGCTGATGTTCGTTTGACTGTGGTTCAAGGCAAGGCCTTGTTTGGCGATCAAGATATTATGACGCAATTGAAAGGCGATGATTGGGAACCGATTACTGGTGGTGGCGTATCCAAGGTCATTGACATAACAACTACCTCAGTCGTTGATGGTTCTCAGTCTTGGGAACAAATAGAATCAGGGCTTGCAATGGCTATGCGAAATAATGTCAGTGACATTCGTGAACATTGGTCCGCACCAGACGGTGTAGCATGGAGTACTGATGCAGATGTTCAAACTTATCTTGATGACACCTTTGATGGTGACTATAACGATGGAACATCTCATCTCAAGAGTATGACGGTAGACCCAATTTTCACAACTGGTGATGAGCGATACTTCGATGTCATCAATCGTTCTTCTTGGGCTAATACCCACATAGATTTGTCATTACTCTACGCATATTACGATATACCAATGGATGCTGAAGGAGACCGAACTGGCGTCAATGTTGTTCTTCCAGATGACGATACCAATACTAGTGGAAATACTGGTAATACTGGTGGAAACTCAGATGGAACTGACAATACAAGCGGAAATAGCGATGGTAATGATAATAGTTCAGTTACAGTTTGCGAAGATGGAATTGCTTCTCCTTGTAACGTAACTCCACCAGTTGACGATGGAAGCGATACATCAAGCGATTCCGAATCAGTTTCAAGTGGAGATTCACAACAAAATGCCAAGATGGTGTTATTCGTAATCATTGCAGTTCTTGCTATAGGGTTGTATGTAATTGGCAAGGGTGGTAGCGATGAGGTGGATCTCGCTGGAGAGGCACGTATTGAGAAAATATGGGATGAAACCGAACTTGAGGAGGCAGAAGAAACCCCTTTCATACCTGCACCACCACCGATGGCCAAACCTGAATCAACAACTGAAGAGGAATAAGTATCAAGCTAAGTCCCAAGTTGGGCCATCTGCAGTATCGGTCACTACAACACCCATCTGTTGTAATTTATCTCGAATTTCATCAGCCTTTGACCAGTCTTTGTCTGCACGTGCTTTGGTTCTTGCCAGCAATAATGCATCAACTTCATCTGTAATCTCTAATTTACGTGGGTCATCTTCTGGCTCAACCAATGCCATCTCCCTTGTAGGCAGAACTCCAAGTACTGCTCCTGCAGTTTCTTCTAACCAATCTACAGCATAATGAGCAAAAGCGTTTGAATCAGTTGCATCCATTCCACTATTATGCATCTTCATCATCTCTCTTGCAGCGCCCAATACCTTGGCAACCGCTTCACGTGAATTAAAATCATCATCCATTGCTTTAGCAAACCCTTGACCCATCTTCTCCAATAATGCTAATGATTTTGATAATGGATTAGTACTGCTAAAATCTGCTACCGGTAGGGGGACATTGTTTTCTGATTTACAATTCTTTAGTGATTCAATATAACATTCCAATACTCGGTTATAATTGCGCTCAGCATCATTTAATAGAGCCTCATTCATGTCGATAGGTGAACGATAATGGGCATTAATTAATGCGAAACGAAGAACCATTGCGTCAACTTTTTCCAATATCTCATTAATACTCCAAAAGTTGCCTAATGACTTGCTCATCTTCTCTCCATCAATATTGACAAAACCATTGTGTAGCCAATGATGAACAACTGGTGAACAACCGGTATGACATTCGCCTTGGAATATTTCTGCTTCATGATGAGGGAATCGTAAATCATGACCACCGCCATGAATATCAAATTGCGCTCCAAAATAATCCATTGACATCGCTGTACATTCTATGTGCCAACCCGGTCGGCCGGCACCCCAAGGTGAATCCCAAGTTGGCTCACCTGGTTTTGCTGCCTTCCATAGTGCGAAATCCTTGTGATCTCTCTTACTCTTACCAGTATCATCAACTCTTCCTCCAGCACCACTGCGAACGTTTTCAAGGATTTGACCAGTTAGCATTCCATACTTTTCTGGTGCTGATTCTATTGAGAAATAAACACCATCATCAGCAACATAAGCATTACCTTTTTCAATCAAATCTTCAGTGATTCTAATCATATCATCAACGTAATCTGTACAACGTGGATAATCATCTGCACGCAGAATATTCAAAGCATCCATATCCTCGTAATAGGTTGTAATATTATCATCAACAAGTTTTTTCCAATCACCATCTAACTCGTTAGCACGGTTGATTATTTTATCATCAATATCGGTGAAATTTTGTACATAATGAACATCAAACCCACTCTTTTCTAACCAACGATGAATCAAATCAAAGGAGAGGTAACACCTTGCATGCCCTAAGTGACAACGGTCGTAAACTGTAACACCACAGACATACATCGAAACTTTACCTGGCTCAATGGTGGAGAAATCCACCTTTTGCCTACGGAGGGTATCGTGCATGCGAATTGGCATCTGACTCAACATGGGGGTGTTGCCACTCTCACTTGAAGGTTGATACAGTAGCGCTCTTTGCAATGGTCATGGGACAGGGTATTGGCAAGACGATTTTCGTTACCGGAGTCAATGGACATATTGGTAATCATATCGTTGAAGACCTATTATCAAATGGATATAATGTCAAGGGTTCTGTTCGTGATTTAGCAGATCCCAAAAAAGTAGACCATGTTATTGCACACGCTAAAAAATTAGGCTGTGAACAACAATTAGAACTGGTGCAAGGAAATGTTCTAGATTCTGAAGGTTGGACTCAACACCTTACCGGTTGCGAAAGCCTATTTCATACTGCTACAATCTATGCGACTAGTGGTGACGGACAACTGATTATTGATACTGCCAATAAGGGAACTGATAACTTACTCAAGGCTGCTAGTGAAGCAGGAATAAAAAGAGTCGTTTACACTTCAAGCGTTGCTGCTGTCGGCTCAGAACCGAAAGGTGTGGTCAAAGACCATACATTCTGGCAAACCAATACGTCAATGCCATATGTTGAGGCTAAGACCGAGTCTGAAAGACACGCTTGGAAATTGGCAAAACAATTTGATTTAGATTTACGAGTCATCAACCCAAGTGGTGTACTCGGAGGTGGATTCACTCGTCCAACACCATCTACTGATATCATCGGTGATGCATTAGCAGGCAAGTTTCCGATGACAATAAAGATTCCAATGGCTTTTGTTCATGTCAAAGATGTTGCAAAGGCTCACCGCAGAGCCTTTGAAGTTGAAGAAGCGAGTGGAAGATATATTCTTGCTCCGCACAACAATACAACTGTAGCTGCCTTACATCGAAGGACAAGAGAATTGTATCCTAAATCAAAAGCACCTAAACTAGCTTTACAAAATTGGATGTTACCTTTGGCAGTATTCCAAGATTGGGTGAGTGGTATATTCACAAAAAAACGAGTCCTTACCCGACAAATTGCAAAGGGAATAATGCGCGGTGATTCAAATTATGATTCCACTCCTGCTACCGAAGTATTAGGAATTGACTGGATTGATTCTGACACTACAATTAGAGATACTGTGGAGGCATATCAGTGATTGATTTCAAGAGTCAAGGTGGTATCAATCTTGGTGAAAAGTTCGTTGCTGATGCAACATTAGCAAGATTAGGTTGGGCTGTTCCTGCTGTTACTTTGACCCTTGCAATGCTTATTCATTGGCTTAGTGGTGATGCTCGTGCTGTTCCATTCTTCATCTCTGAATCAGATTACCCAGGCCCGCAAAGAATCATATTTACATCCGGAATATTTGTTTCAGGATTCATTATCTGTACTGTTGCATTTAGAATGTGGTGGACACAACGTCAGGAAAGCCGTCCGAAATTATTGTTCATCAGTATGTTATGTGGATTCTATACTGGCGTAAATATTTCATTAATGGCTTTTGCAAATATGTATGACTTTTTGGAATTTCATATATTTACTGCATTAGGTGTATTCCAAGTTGGTATGGCATGGGCATTAGTGGCACATTTTGCATTACCTAATGCCGAGAAAAATGGTAAAATTTTACGATGGATTGCTATGATTGTTTCATTCATTTCTTTCAATGTTATGACCTCAACATTGGCTAATGCTGTAAAGGGAATGACAAGTGCTGAAGCACAAGATGCGTTGATTGAATTAACTCCTCTTCAAAGCGCGATAGATATTGCAGCACCTGCGGAATATTTCTTGGTCATCGGTTTGTTTCTTGCCATTGCATCATTTGAATCTGATTTACAAGCAAAGGAAATTATTAGTAAAGAATCAGAATAAAGATTGACCAACATCCATATCTTGGATTGCATCTCCAAATGCACTTGCTTCAGCCTCGCTTAAATCACCACAGTGAAGTGAAATTTCCATTACTGATTTAACCGCTTCAGGATGAAATTGTACTGTTGTAATTGGCCTAGTTGGATGCTTACAAGCAACTATCCCACAATGTTCTGCACTTGCTATGGTCTGCATTTCTCCCGCACTGACAACATGATCTTGATGGGTAAATAATTGCTTGACAACCTTTCCATCTTGATAGGTTACATCTGCAATGAAATTACTACTTTTTTCAGCCCTCTCAACCTTTCCGCCTAAACTGACAGCGATTATTTGATGGCCAAAACAAATCCCATAAATCGGTACATTTACTGTACGAATCAAATCTGCAACATCATCCATCCAATCTTCCCACTGACTAACATTTCGTCTTGAACCAGTAATTACAATCACATCAGCATCAATTGGCGAATCAACTCTCACACCCCAGCCATAGTCAATCGCTTCAGTGGTATGTGGTGCCCATAAGTAAATCTCGTAATTAGGAAAGTGACTAACGATTTCTGCAGTTCCATGCTTACCAAAACCTTCTCTTTCAGCCAATAAATCGACTACGAGAAGTTTGTTCATCTTCATGCCTCAGCGCTTTCTGCTGCTGGCACAGAGATTGTTTTCTTAGCTTGAATCGCTTCATCATTTGACTTGATCTGCTGCCAAACAATTTCTGCAATATCCTTGACTTCCATCTCTGAACCAATAGAATTCAATCCATCAGTAACCATTGTTGAACAGAATGGGCAACCTACTGCTACAGTATCTGCACCAGTTGCTGCAAGTTCCTTTGAACGGATTACGTTAACTTTGTCATATCCATCATCAACATGCTCTTCCATCCACATTTGTGCACCACCTGCACCACAACAGAAAGACTCCTTGCCACTGCGTTCAGTTTCAATATCAACACCACCGATAGCAGCACGAGGTGCTTCGGTTTCTCCACCAATTCGTCCAAGATAACATGGGTCGTGGTAAGTTACTGAACCATCGTGCTTAGGCTCAGGTAATTTTCCTTCATTTTGTAGATGTGAAATTAACTGAGAGTGATGCATTACCTCAATGTCTTCACCACCATAGTCCTTGTACTCCTTTCCAAGAGTGTGGAAACAATGAGGACAAGAAGCGACGATTTTCTTAACGCCAACCTCTTCAAAGGTAGCAAGGTTTGTTTCTGCTAACATCTGGAATAGATATTCATTTCCTGCACGACGAGCAGCATCTCCGCTACACCCTTCTTGCATTCCTAATATTCCAACATCAAGTCCAGCCTCTTTCATGATACTAATGGTGTCACGAGCAACTTTCTTATTGCGATCGTCAAACGATGCTGCACAACCTGCGAAGTAAATATATTCGGCTGGCTCTGCAACTTTAACATCCAAACCTTCAGCCCAGTCTCCTCTTTCATGCGATGGTATCCCATATGGGTTCGAATCAGATTCAATATTTTCAATAGCACCCATCATAGGCATGATCGTTTCTTCAACCGCTGGGTCAAACTCCATTCTCTCCATCATCAAATGACGACGAGCATCGGTTAGTTTCGGAACATGATCAATGTAAATCGGACAGGCTTCAACACAAGCATGACAAGTTGTACAAGCCCAAATCGCTTGTTCATCAAGACGTGCAATGATATCTTCTTCAGGCACTTCGCCAGCGATTAAGGTATCATAGTGGTCGTTAGCATATCCTCTGAGCGAATGAATAACAGTCATCGGGTTGAGTGGTTTTCCTGAAGCATAAGCGGGACAGACATCTTGACATCTAGCACAAGAAGTACAAGCCCAGCCATCGATTAAATCTCTCCAAGACAAATCAGTATAGTTAACTGTTCCAAATGATTCAATATCCAAATCATCCAAAGGAACTGCCTTTCCATCTTCGCCAATCGCCAAAGGTAGCATAGTTCCCATCGGCGTCATATCGTGGAAGAATACATTTGGGAAAGCCATCACTAAGTGCATATGTTTTGAAAGTGGAATTAGGAAAAGGAAAGATGCAATCGCCAACATATGAGCCCAATAAGCAACCACTACCATCGTAACGCTAGGAGTAAATGTTTGAGCAAACCAATAACCGATAGGTTCCCAAGTGCTACTCACTCCAGCTTCACCGGCCTCAACCACAAATGCAGTAGTTGTAATTGTCATTATCAACAATAAGATTGCATTACCTTCAACTTGAGATTTTCCTTTTAATTTATCAGGAGTGAATATTATTCGTCTAATCAAGGCTAGAGTACAACCGATAAATGCGATGAAATATCCGAATTCAACCATGATATTCCAAGGTCCGTTAATGACCTCTGGCAATAGGTTATGAGAAAACCAATTTCCAGTTGCTAAATCAAACATATCGGTTGATAGCATCAAGAAACCCCAGAACATCATTACATGGATTCCACCAGCAACTTTGTCCTTCAAGACCTTCTTTTGACCCAACCAACCAGTAATCACTTCGGAAATTCTTGCTCCCCAATTATCAAATCGGTTATCTGGCTTTCCAAGACGAACTAAACGGGTTGCTTTGACTACTTGATATGAGAAAAAACCGCCTGACACCGTCATCAATAGAGCAAAAATAGCGATTCCAGGAATCGGTCCATAATCCATGAAGAGTGGATGTTCCATTGACAAATCACCGTTGGAATTGACTCCCCAACAAATCACCGAAGTGAAATAGATTATTCAATGCATTGATATTACACTTGCCCGAGTATTGCTATTTGTCAAACGATAATGTAGCATTATTATCAAGGGTCGCCTAACTGCCTTTGAATAGAGGGGAATAATAATGGCTAAAGTTAGAGCAAGCGCACCAGGAAAGTGTATCTTGTTCGGAGAACATGCAGTTGTTTTTGGACAGCCTGCTGTTGCTGTTGCTATTGAACAACGTATTACTGTAAGCCTTGAATTATTAGAGAAAGGAAAAGATGAATGGTATATTGATGGTATGAAATTTATTGCTTCTAAGCATCCTCATGTTGAAGCATTACGCTCACGTATGTGGCAAAAAAAAGCAGGGGCTCCAGCACTTTCAATCCATATTACTGGCGATATTCCTCCGGCCTCCGGATTAGGTTCTTCAGCAGCATTATCAGTTGCTGCAAGCGCTTGTCTGCGTGCTGCAAGAGGGCGTTGGTTACGTGAATCAGGTGAGGCAACTGAGACGGAAGATTGGGCTGAAGGATTCTCGAGCAAACTAACAGATACTGATGTTTATTCTGATGATAAGAAAGAAAGTGATCCTGCTAGAAGAGAAGGAGATAACGGTCAAGGAGGTTTACATGTTTGGGGCGAAATAGCAATTGATGTTGATGAATGTGCATTACTTGGTCATGCTGTTGAAGCGTTTGCCCAAGGAGGTCGAGCATCTCCAATGGATTCCTCTGTTTGTGCTCATGGAGGATTTGTATTACTTTCTGATAAAGTTGAAAGTGAAGCTGATTGGACATACACTAGAACCTTGAGCACACCTGAAGGAGATAGAACTTGGCAGGTACATACCCTTCCGATAAAGACAGATGACCAAGATGTCTATTTGGTAATAGGTAACTCTGGCGTTCATGCTCCAACATCACTACAGGTTGCTAAAGTAGCAGCGGCGATGAGTGAGAATCCTCAGCGAATGAGAGAAATTGAAACTATTGGAGTCATTGCTCGCCGAGGTGTGGAAGCACTTCTAA
>JANXHP010000048.1 GCA_024958795.1 Candidatus Poseidoniaceae archaeon
TACTTGTTCCGTCACTCTTCCATAGTTCGACCCCGTTAGTGCCGTCATTCGCTGTGAAATAGAGCGTGTTGCCGATTGCAGTTAGAGAGTCAGGAGAACTGCTACTTGAACCTGCCCTGATATCCTTGACCATTACCGTACCACTACTTGTTCCGTCACTCTTCCATAGTTCGACCCCGTTAGTGCCGTCATTCGCTGTGAAATAGAGCGTGTTGCCGATTACAGTTAGGTGGGCAGGAGAACTGCCACTTGAGCCTGAAAGAATATCTTTGACCTTGCCAATAAGATAGTTACTGCACCAGGTTGTGGTATAATCGACCTCTCCGGTTTCTAAGACTCCATTTTGGGCAGTTCCACTACCATCTCCATTATCTAATCCTTGCTTCATGATAATTCCACCTGCATCACAAGCAGTCAAAGTTGGGGTTGAGATACTAGTTAGCATGGTGCTGGCTGAGGCACTGCCATCTGCACCATTTGTTCCATCAGTACCGTCTGCTCCATCAGCACCGTCTGCTCCATCACTACCATCACAGACATAGTTTGTTTGATCAATCTCGCTTACTTGTAGGGAACCATCATCATTATCGTCAACACCCACCTCTATCTTGATTCCACCGTCTGCACAATTTGTACCAGATGACTCAGTACTTGTTACAGCGAGAGCGGTGTGTCCGTCGGTACCATTTGTTCCATCGGCACCATTGGCTCCATCTGCGCCGTCAGCACCATCCTGTCCGTCAGCCCCATCAGCGCCCGCAGCACCAGTTGCACCATCGTCTCCGTCAGCCCCATCAGCGCCCGCAGCACCAGTTGCACCATCGTTACCATCAGCACCATTTGCACCATCGTTACCATCAGCACCATCAGCACCGTCAGCACCGTCAGCACCATTTGCACCATCGTTACCGTCAGCACCATTTGTTCCATCAGCACCATTTGTTCCGTCAGCACCAGCAGGACCAGTCAAATCAATGAAGATCCAACCTGTAGTAGTACAAGTATAGAATCCGGCATCAGCCACGACATAATAGAGTCGCTCAAGAATGTTTGAGTCACAAACTGGTAAATCTGAACTGGTTGCAATGTAGTAGACATCCCAATCCTCCAAAGAGGGAGTGATGTCAAGGGTCTCGGGCTCGGTCTCTGATGACTTTTCATCTCCTCCAAGGCATCCTGCAAGAGGCATGGTCATCATTAATAGGCAAAAGAAAAACGCAATCGATTTATTCATGACTTACGCTGTTTACCGCAGCCAATAAACATAACTGCAAAATAAACCCTATGATTTTGTTCGAACTTCATTGTACATTTGAAAATACACCCGAAAATGAAATGTATCTTTTTTTTAAGGTAAAATGCTCGTACCGGAAAACTATACTCTAAGCATTATCTTCAATGTCAGAGAGTGTGATAAGCAATTCGTCAACAATATCTCTCATTGTCTGCAAGTCAGGATTACTGACTGTAATTTCCAATTTTGCAACTCCATTCTCTTCACTCATTGTTGCTTTACAATTAGGCCTTGAAGCAGCGGCAAGAAAAGTGGTAGCAAGAGCGACATCACCTTGCCATTCAATGGTTGCATGATGCATCTCGCCCATGAACAGGTGCTAGGGGCGGGCTCTTATGAGGATGGCCCAAGGCCCTAACCATGGGGGAGCCAAACAAGGTTGACAATTCCCTGCTCGCAGGAGCAGGTGGTGTAATCTTAGGTGAGGCGAGAACAAATCATCAAGGTCGTAAAGCCATTCTCATGGTAAGAGATGGAGAAAATAGCCGCGAATTTGAAGCATTGGTAGCAACGATGGGAATTGAAATCGTAGAAATATTGAGCCAATCGGGAAGAGAAGATCCGCGCGGATATTTTGGAAAAGGTCGATTGCAAGATGTTGCTGATGAATTATCATCAAGAGTTGAAGGCCACCCTTGGCAATTAGTTGATCTTGTATTGATTCATAATAATGCTACAGCAAGGCAATTAGTTGCGATAAATGATGCTGTAAAAGTAGAGGTTTGGGATAGAGTGAGACTGTTGCTATCTTTATTCACATCCCATGCATCATCATTGGAAGCACGAACTCAAGTTAGAATTGCACAATTACAATCGGATAGAACCATTCTAAGAGAATTAGCTAATCTGCAAACTTCTGGTGAAAGAGCAGGATACGGTGCTGGTGGTGCAACTGCACTACAAGCGGTAATGGACAATCTTAACGGTGAATTAGCAAGTTTGGCAAAGCGTCAACAACGTCATGCAAATGCTCAGTCAGAACGCAGGAGGCAGCGAAGCCGAAGTGGTGCTCAAACCGTTGGATTAGCAGGATATACCAATGCTGGAAAGTCATCATTATTCCTTGCATTATCTGGAAAGGAAGTATTGGTTGAGGACAAATTATTCTCAACTCTTGAAACTACTATAGGCAGACTTGAAGCAAGTCCGAGAGTATTGTTGGCAGATACTATTGGATTCATTGACGAATTACCAAATGCAACACTGGAAGCATTTCGGGCAACACTTTCAGAGGCATTAGAATGTGATCTATTGCTAATATTGGCAGATGCAAGTGATTCTCCGCTTGAATTAGAGAGGAAATTATTCACTAGCCGACGTGAAGTATTTGAGAGGATATTTGGGGAAGAACTCGATGATGATTTCCCTTGGCGTAATGATGAGATGTCTGTAAAACAACAGATTATGATTGTACTGACAAAAATAGATAAAGCAACTTCACAACAACTTGAGGAGGCAAAGGCAACGGTTGCTGCGTTAGCTTTACCTGAGCCAATACTAATTTCCAGCCATAGTGGTGAAGGGATGGAGATTTTGAAAGATAGGATTTTATTCTATTTATTCGGTCCACCACTTCAGTTGCAGATATTACCTCCAGAGGACTATGCTACTGAAAGGGCAGTAGCCGGCTATGTTTCTGATTTGCATAATGCTGGCTTGGTGACAGATTATTTGCTATTGGATGATGGTAGCGTTGAGATGACTATTTGGGTTTCAGAAGCAGAAATTGCTAAATTATTAGCCAAATCAGGTTCGCGTATTGTTATCAAGTAGTCCATCATAAGTTGATTTATGGCAGAGGGTGAGCAACAGGATGTACCCTTTGAACCAGTTGAAGAAAAACAGGATTATATTGATGAATTAACCGGATTGGCGGAGCCAACAGGATTGTTGACATTTTCATCATCTTCAGCAATTATCACCATACAGGACCCAAATATGCATGGTATGGGAAAGGCGATTGCAGTATTCATTTTATTCATCTGTATGTTTGGTTTTCTAAATGGCCTTGATTATGCCTCACCCGAATCAGGATTGATTCGCCCAGATGAGTTTGTTTACAGAATGAGCATGGGTGCACCAGAAGAGTCAGCAGTATTCCAAGGCACGATTTACGATGATGAGGGTGAACCGCTAGCAAATGCCACAATACATATTTCATGGGATACTGGAATTACTTGGAAATCAAACGAAACCCTTAGTGATGAGGATGGATATTTCTTCATGGAACATTTGGACCCAGGATTGACTAGAGTCGATATTATCGTTGAAAGAGATGGTTATCGTGATGTTCTGGCAAACCGAGTTATCTTATCTCCTCCAGCAATGATAGAACCGGTTGGCTTTACTCAAATTGATTTCACCGTTCCAAGCCAAAGTGAATTTGCAGCTCAACCGTGTTCAAATAATCAAAGTGATTGTGAGATACGAACTATTGATTTAACACCTGGACAAATGGCTCACCCGCTTATGGATCCAAGCGCTGCAGGAACATATATCATGATTGGATTTGCATTTATGGGAATTTCCTTAATTGCGGCAGGATTTGCATTGTGGTCACTAAAATCCGGTTCTGTTGCAGTGCTAAGGACTTCTGCAATACTAGCATTTTTCACAATGGGGCATTATTATTCAGCCTGTTTATTCGGTTTAGTAGCATTTGGCTTAACATTTGCAATTCCTAAGAGAACGATTCCACTAACCGATTGAAGTTGATTGGATTGATGCAATAACAGCGAGTTACTTATGCGCTAATGCTCACTGCAGGTAACATGGACCTTGAGGCAGCAGCATGGATGGTGCGTTCTCTAGGTCAATGTGTTTCATCATTATTTCAATCGGAAGAAGGAGATTTAATCGCAGGTGGCTGGGATGGCCGTATTCGAATGTGGAATTCACAAGGAGATGTTGTCTGGACAGCAGAATCTGTAGATAGAGTCAGTGATTTTGCAAGGCAAGGAGAGTACTTATTCGCAACTTGCGGTTTGCATATCGTTGCATTCTCATATTCAGACGGTAAGCAATTATGGGATCATGCGCTTGAAGGTTCAGCAGACGCAGTCACAATTCACAACGACCAAGTCATGGCCGTTTCATCTGTTTATGATATTGAACATAATGACTTTCTTGAATCCGCAGTATGGTGCTATTCTTTCGCTGGAGAATTGCAATGGGTATCGAGGATGTCTGAGCGACCTTGGACAATATTTTCTACTTCAGATGAACTTGTAATTGGATTGGGCCGTCCACAATGTGGTTTGGCACTGCTTGACAGCAATGGTGATGTGGTAAACAAGGAATTAGCAACTGATTCTCCAGTAATGTGTGGAATAAATGGTAAAACTAAACAACTATTCGGACATGCAGATGGTACCGTTTCCGACGGAAAAGGGCAGTTAATTGCTAAGTATGAAAGCGGCATTGAAAGCCTATCATGCACTTCGCATGGATTTATATGCGCTTTGGATGGAGGGGAATTAATTGCAAATAACTCCGATGGCGAATTAATGTGGTCATTTGAAGGTAATCAAATCGTAGAACAAGCAGAAGGTTGCAATATTGGTGATGAAAATAGCCATTGGACTGCAAGATGGGATGGTCTCAATGGTTATCTTGAGGTGCGCAATTCCCAAACTGGTGAACAATTGGCAACTATGGATATTTGTCAGATTAGAGCTATGCGAGGTGATGCCCAATCTATTGCTATTGGTTGTGATGATGGAAAGGTAATCCTCTGGCAGAGCGAATTGCTTACTAGACGTCTTACAGAAGAATCATCATCACAACAGCCAGTCGATTCTCGAAAGAGTGCACTTCAAGCAAAACTTAGAGCACTAAGAGATAAGTGAATCACACCTTAGGGCCGGTCATCTGTTCTGGGCGAACCCATGCATCAAACTCTTCATCGGTTAGATATCCTAATTCAAGTGCAGCAGATCTTAACGTAGTTCCATTCTCATGTGCTAACTTTGCAATCTTAGATGCCTTATCATATCCAATGTGATTGTTTAGAGCAGTAACTAGCATTAATGAATTTTCTAAATGTGCAGCGATGTTTTCTCTTACTGGTTCCATTCCGACTACACATTTTTCTGTAAATGAACGACATGAATCGGATAAAAGCCTCACTGAGTGCAATAAATTATGAATCATCATCGGTTTGTAGACATTTAATTCAAAATTACCTTGACTTCCTCCGACTGTAATAGCGGTGTGATTGCCCATCACTTGAGCGCAAACCATCGTCAATGCTTCTGCTTGTGTTGGATTGACTTTTCCAGGCATGATGGATGAGCCAGGTTCATTGGCAGGTAGTGCTAATTCTCCAAGTCCACAACGTGGTCCAGAACCGAGCCAGCGTACATCATTTGCAATCTTCATCAATGAAACTGCCAAAGTATTGAGAGCACCTGAAGCAGCCACAATAGCATCGTGTGCTGCAAGTTGGGCGAATTTATTTTCCGCAGTGCAGAAAGTCAATCCAGTGATATTTGCAATTTCATCAGCAACCATTTGTGCGAATAGAGGATGGGTGTTTAGGCCAGTGCCTACTGCAGTCCCTCCCAAAGCAAGTTCAAACAAGTCATCCATTGCGAAGTCGAGACGACGAAGATTAGCATCCAGTTGTGATACCCATCCAGACAC
>JANXHP010000140.1 GCA_024958795.1 Candidatus Poseidoniaceae archaeon
TAGACGCTTGTGGATTCAAATTCAAGAGAAAAATTCAGGATATAAACCAGTTATTATTGGTATAAGACCCAATAGAAGTTGTGGCCAATTAAGTATGAGTCCAGCGATGGCTTGCCTCTTCCCAACGCCAGTTGTTATTGCGTTTGAGTATCCTATGTGTGAAAATATAATGCCTAATAATGAAAGTGGGATTGAGAAGAAACAGCAAATTAAAAAGAAAAACGGAGCCATAATTGAAAACACCATAGCAATGATTCCTAGGACCAATCCCGCCGTTGCAGAGGCATTATTATGCGCTGCTACAAACACCATACCTTGTTGATTTCCATGAGCATGGAACGGCGTTGCCCCTTCCATATTTGGATTACCTACCAGTAGTGTGGGGGACTGTTGTGGGGGTTGCATTGAGGAACACTAGGAGTGCCTTCGCTAAATCATTATTGGGGAATCTGGGCCCTTGTGAATTTAAACTCTAAACTAACTCATCTAACTCTCGGCCGTTGAATGCCAATGGCTAATAAACGCATTTCTTGGATATTGCCGGCATTCAAACTAAATACTACCCAACGAAATATTTCCATCATGGTAGAGAACATTTCAATTGTTTCGATTATACTTGACATCATGGTTCTTCTGTTCATCCTCTATTTGGGTCAAAAGAAAGATGATCGTACTTGGACACAGAAACTTGGTGCTACAATGATGTGCTGGTTTTTGCTTTGTCACTTGGCCATGAATGTCGCTTATGGGCAATTTTATGCGCAAATATTCCTTGGAGAATGGTACGATACAGTCCTACACATGGTTCTTGAAACATTATGGAAAGCGGCGATTGTAGGTTTCATTGTCACCACATTATCCACACCAATGCCTCTGTTCAAAAATGTCAAAAACTACAAAATCGGTGTCATTTTTGGACTGTCCTTTGCCCTCTTGGAATCCTATTACACATGGGGTCCACCAACGGGAGAAACTTGGTTTGTTTACTTCTGGCCGTTTTGGTCACTCGCTCCGGCGATTCTCATGGTCATTCTATCCTACTTGGCGTGGAATTACCTCACTTCACCAGAGGGCGCTGGAGACCGCACTGAAGCACTGACCGATAGAGCAGGACTGTTTGCAGTCATGGCGCTCATCCTTTGGGGTGGAAAGAATTGGTTTGATTGGGTTGGATTCTTCAAAAGTTCCGAATTCTTCTATACCAATGGCTCACCTAACGCCTCAACCTTGAGTTTGGTGGCCGACATCATTGGGAAATTTGAAACTGGAATGATTGTCTTGCCCATGTTTGTACTGAGTGTCGGCTCGGTCATATATCTTCGTAATCGAGGTTCAGTCTTGCTCGGAGGAACCATTCTTGGATTTTTGGTACTCGGATTCATTCACTTCTGGTTTTTCTCTGGTGAATCACAAGATTATAACAGCACTGCAAGGTTTTTCAATGAAGAAGATATTCGTGAATCGTTTATTTTACTAACCCATGGGACAATGCAATCTCTTGCTCGACCTCTCATCATTCTCTTCCTAGTGGTTCGGTTTGGCATGGTTCAAACTGAACATGCTCCAGCCCTCAGCAGAGCGATGATGATTATGTCGCTAGCTGGTGCAATGTCTGTCATCACTGAAATACTGCAGCCGATGCTTGGAATAAGTCAACTGATATCCGGATTTTTCCTCGGTGCTATCCTCGCCTTTGAAATTGAGAGAAAAGTCATGAAGGCAATGCAACCCCCAGATGATGAAGAAAACACTGACTGGGTACTCATCAATGGAGAAGGAATAGGTCTCGTCAAATGGACAAATACAGCATTTGGAATGTACATCATTGCAACGATAATACTTGGGATTTTAATCGCCAAGGAGGTGATTGTTTGACCGAAGAAGATATCGAAGAAGAAGTGAACGAGACGGCTGCTAAGAAAGCACCAGCCAAGGCTAAGAAAGCAGCAACAGCCGCAAAAACCTCCGCTAAGAAAACCACTACTAAGGCTAAAATTGAAACAGAGGATATTTCAGAAAAAGACGATATACCTGCTAGTTTAGATGTTGGTTCTATTAAAGATACAAAATCCACTGACCTCGATCCATTGTCTTTGAAGGATTACCTCTTTCCGAAAGAGCGACCTTGGGTGTGGAAATCATTTGCCGTCATGTTTGTCCTCTTTTTCGGATATTACTATATTAAGTACAAAAGTACCATCTCATGATTCACATTCAACACTTGTGATTCTGAATTCCTTGAAACACAGGCTAGCGTCTGTATCGACCCACTGAATCCCCTTTGTATCTAGAAACGAAATACGAAGGGTTCTCGGATAAATCCATTTAATTCATCCCCAAATTAACCAAACTGGAACAGCGATTCCAATCAAAGTTGGTATTATCACAGCAAAAATAGTTTGGAAAAAGCAGAAAATTTCTCATTCTAACCATTCAAGTAGTGGCCCAGAATATTGATAATACGGGCATATAGGCGAAAAACCTATAAAATGTGGTGTAATTATTACACCGATTGGAAATGAACGAGCGTACGATTATTGGAGGTGGCGGTGGGTTTTGGGGTGACCAAACTATGTCCCCACTCAAATTATTGGAGTCTGCAGATTTAGATTACCTCACAATAGATTATCTTGCCGAGGTTACCATGTCCATAATGCACAAACAATTGAATCGAAACAGCGAAGCAGGTTGGGCTACCGATTTGAAAGATTGGTTGAAACTAGGGGGAATTGGTCTTCTTCGCTCTAAAAATGTCAAATTAGTCACTAATGCAGGTGGTGCAAATCCGCATTCTTGTGCTTCGATGGTACTTGCTGCCGCCTCAGAAATTGGCTGGAATGATTGTAAAGTAGCCTTGGTTATAGGTGATGATCTCGGTGAGAAGTTAAGTGAAATCGCTGCCTCTGGAGCCCAATTCACTCATATGTATAATCCATCCTTGGGTTCGTTACTCGACCATTCCTCCTCCGTAGTTTCTGCAAATGCATACCTCGGTGCTGGTGCAATTGGTAGGTCTCTTGAACGAGGTGCTGATATTGTTATCACCGGAAGAGTTGCTGATGCTTCGCTTATTGTAGGGTGTATGCTTCATTCAAATGGCTGGGCTAAAAGAGCCGAAGAAGCCAATTTACCTCTTTGTGGGCCAATCGCCAATTGGGGGGCTGGTAATTTGAAAGAATCTCTAGATATAATTGCAGGATGGACTGTTGCAGGGCACCTAATTGAGTGTGGAGCTCAGGTTAGCGGAGGAAATTCTACTGATTGGGATGATATTGGCCCTTTAACTGATGTGGGTTATCCTATTGCTGAGATATACCCCGATGGTAGATGTATTATCACCAAACCAAATGAAAGCCAAGGTGCTGTAACATCACGTACTGTTGCAGAACAGTTGCTATATGAAATTGGTGACCCTTGCGCTTATATCACTCCAGATTGTATTGTTGATTTTAGTTGTATTCTGTTAGAAGAAATCGACAAAGATCGTATATTAGTTCATGGTGCAAAAGGGATTGAACAAACTGCAACTATGAAACTTAGTGCTTCTCATAGAGATGGCTGGATGGTTGTTTCTGAATTAGTTGCTCCAGGACCCAATGCCCGCAAGCGTGCTGAAAACACTGATTTTGTCCTTCGTTCAAGGTTAAAACATTTGAAAGGAATGGAGATTCATAGCGAATATTTAGGCGATGAAGCTCTAATCCCGCCGGCTCTGCGCTCAAATACAAAAAATCCTTCCGAGATTGTAATTAGGTGGGTCGCGACATCCATGGACAAAAGCGAATTAATGGAATTTTCTCGCGCTATCGCCCCGCTTGTTCTTACTGGCCCTGCTGGCATATGCGGATATAGTGCTCGCGCTAGGCCTCGCGAAATATTGCGCTTTTTCCCAACTCTCCTAGATAGAAACTTAGTTGAGCCTCAAGTCCATATCAAAATGATGCACAGTTGGAGGCATGATCTTGAATTACGAATGCCTTGGTCAAGTGATTTATTTTTTATTCCTTTAGAAAATATGGCCCATTCAGAAAAAAACATACGGCGTTCAAGATTTGCTGAAAAAATTCTTCGACGATTGGATAAAGCAAAGGAGTGTGAATTGACCAATGAATAATATTTCAATAAAATTAAGTGAATTAGTACACGGTAGGTCGGGTGATAAGGGGGACAAAATAAACATCGCATTAATCTGTCACAAAAGGCAATGGTTACCATTACTTGAATCAGTAATTACTCCCGAACTATTGGCTAAATGGTTCAAAGGATGGAGTGAAGGACCTTTTGAAGTATTTCCTGTCTATGGAGTTGGTGCTGTCAACTGTCTAATTCACAATGTGTTACAGGGAGGTGGCACTGTCTCAAAACGTATAGATGCTCAAGGCAAAGCAGTAGGCCAAGTTATACTAGGTGTTGAGATTACAATCGATTCCAAATTAGCAAAAAGGGTTGGCTTCGACCCTTCTCTTCCTTGAAACTAGTTCAATAGTGTGCAGCGAATCAAGGGGTACGGACTGCTCAGGCTTTCAGTTGACTCTTGGGTATTAAGAATCACTCTTCTTCGTCATGATTGCAATTCTCGTCGTGAACGTGAACTTCTTGTTGTGAAAGACGGTCGATTAAATCTGCTTTCTTTCCACCAACAGGTAGTCCTGCTGCCTTACAACGTTCTTTGAGTTCAGCTACTGTTAGAGAAGATAGGTCTTCGCTGTCATCTTCTTCTTCAACACCGAATCCACGAGGTTCGTGAACTTCAACAAATGAAACCTTAGCAATATCTGCAACTGCATCACGAATGGTTGTAACCAAACGGAATTTGAGCATTGCTGCATTGGTATCAAAGAGCATTGTTTGTGGTAGGGTGATAGCAAGATCATTACCAGTGAATTCTACACCAAAGTCAGTATGACCTGTGTTGGATTCAAGCAGTGCTGTAACCTTTTCTTCCTTACCTTCAACAACTGCAACAATCTTGAAACTGTACTTCAAGGTCTTTCCAGCCATAGGATGGTTGTAATCAATACGAGCACGTCCTGCAGCAAGGTAAGATAGTGTTCCTTGCTTTCCACCAATAGTTACTGGTGCACCGATGTAAAGTGACTTAGGGTCTTTTACAGTTTGGAGAAGTTTGTCAATGCTGATGGTATCAACCAATTCTGAATCTTTCTCACCATATCCATCAACAGGAGCGATAATACATTCTGTCTCTTTGCCTACTTTTGCTTCTGCTAATGCATCTTCAAAACCTGAAATTAGCATTCCTCCACCAACGATACAGACCATTGGAGAGTACGTACGCCCTTCCTGATGGACATCGTGTTCTTTTGCAACCTCTTCACGGGTAGTTTCGATAATAGTACCGCTTTCGCTATTGTATAGTTCATAATCAACGTGGATAATTGTGCCTTCTTCCATGTATAAGCCTCCCTTAGGGATAGTCCGGCGACCAATGCCCCCTTCATAATTGCATTGGATGAAAGCAGGGTCACTCCTCTTGCTCTATATGTGAATCATCATCACTCAGTGCACTGTTTTTACGCTTTGAAATGATTGCAATATGAGCCATACCGATTAACATCAAACTCCAGCCGAGCCAAACTAAATGGGAGTTCGGTAAATCATAGATTGTAACTCTAACCATTTCAACTGAATCTAATCCATCTACATTTGCCTGTTGCATTAAACCACTGGCTTGAGAGCCATCAAAAATGAATACAATATCTCCATGCCATCGCGACAATGCATCAACTTCAGAACGTGCTGTTCCTGTTGAATCAAATCTAAGCATACCTGGCTCAACAATAGCGATTTGATTCTGTGCAACAGTTCCATCTAATTCATAGACAGCTATTCTGATACCAACATAGCCATCTCCGACTTCAAGTCCTTCATCCTCAAGAACAATTTCTAAAAATTGATATCCGTAATCACCATGAATGATGATTTCATTTTGAACTAATGAAACTCGATGACTTGCATCTTCTCTGTTAACTAATGTTGTGGTAAAGATGTGGCCGATCATCAGCAATATCAAACCGAGATGAACTAAATGTGCCCCCACTGGAATTCTTTTCATAATAGGAGTTCTTGATTTACGTTGGATTTGTGTTAGAACTTCGTTGGCCATAGGAACCATTGTTACTAACAGCATCGGTAAGGAAATCCAAGCGATTGTACCTCTGGTAATATATTCTGAAACAGAGGTATGTGAATCTTGGCCCAACCATTCGGGTGCAAGTATTGCAAGACATAATGATGCGGTAAACACCGACATTGCTACAGAAAATATTGTCTTTGGTTCTTCTTTTCTCATCGTATAGGTAAACATTGCAATTGCGATTGCAAGCATGAATGGTGCGCCATATAATTCATGTGCGCTAAGATTTACAGAATCAATGCTGGCTAACAAAATTGCTAATGTCAAAATAAGATATAATCCTGAAATTACAACTGTTGCCCACAATGCTATTCTCTGTTGGTCTTTACGAGAAGTAATATCAAAACCTTTGTCAGATTTTGTTTTATCATCTTCAACTAATAACCATGGTGATACAAAGATAATCAATACTGATGCTGCAACTGGAAGTTCAACTAAACCAGACCACGCAGAAGCCAAAGCCAACATTATTCCTCCTGTTGCCCAACCCCATTGCTTTGTTGGGTTAATCGAGTAATATACTGGAGTAAAGAAGATTAAACAAAGTAATGAAAAGAAAACATCTCCATTGATAAAACTCAATATTATTGGAATAATCATTAGAATTGGGATGAGTTTTTCAAATGGGAATTGCCATTCAAGGGGTAATGAATTCTCAACATCTTTGTCGTTTGAAATATCTAATATTAAATTCAAATATACGATAATTGGAAAGATGAATACTGGGATTAATGAATATATTTTCAAGTCAAATAAGAATGCAAATATGGCTAATACTACAGGAATAAAGAATAAATAAATACCATTTTGATTGATTTCGCTAGACCTGATTGAACGGCGTTGCATGGTGAGCCACACGCCAATAAATAGCAAGATTATCATTAGATAAGACATCACTTCAACGCCTGCTGCTTCATCTCGCAGTACCATGAAACGGCCGAATACCTCACTAGGTGGAGTGCCTCCATCATTTACTACGAAAGTGTGTACAGATGAGGCCCATACTCCTCCAGACCTTGTGACAAGAGTTGCGAAAATTGCTAATGCACCTGCAACCAATCCAGCTCCAATCCAAACATTATCTGGAGTCTTTCCAGGGCGAGTTCTCAAGTGAACGATTACCACTAATGCTAACCAAGGTAAAAATGAGCCTGTTTCAACTGGATCCCACGCCCAATATCCTCCCCAATCGAGAATCAAGTAAGCCCATAATCCACCTAATCCAATTCCAAGAGTTGCAATGAAGAGGGCTGGACGTGCAACTGTTAAGATGCGGTTTTGAATATCTTCACTATTGCTAGAATAGAAACTGGAGATTGAAATTGCTGCAATATGTAGGCATAATGAATATGATAAGAATACAAGTGGTGGGTGAATTACCATCAAATCTGTTTGTAATAGTTCGTTTAATCCCCGTCCAATCCATTCAAATTCATTAACTCTGAATGGGTCTAAAATAAGGGAAATTACCAACAGAAGTAAACTAAAACCATGAACTAATCTTAGTCTTATTTGATGAGCAGTGAGTCCTTTAGTATCTTTAGCATTCTCGCCTGATAGTGGTTTTCGCCAAATCCAAGATAATAATGACATCCACAGAACCCACAACAAAATTGGTCCTTCTCTTGCAGCCCAAGTAGCAGCAAAACGATACTTCAGAGGTAATGCGGCTCCTCCATATGCTGCTACGTGCAGTATTGATGTGTCATTGACCAAGAAGCGGCTTGACAATGATATGAACGGTAATGCCAATGCTAAGTGGCAAAGAAAAGACAATAGTTTTCTCTTCTCATGCAACTTTGGTTGCAAAATGAGTAGGGTGGCTGCAAAGATTGCTAGCCACAATGTCAATGTCCACACAGACGAGGCTAATCGCCACACCTTCATGTCATTTGCTTATTTTCAATTCACATCAATGCTGGTTGATTACCAGCCAAAGTGCTTAGCTCTTGAATATCCAAAAGAGAGAAGCACCGAAATTACTCGCTTGGTTAACAAGATTGGCTTTCTAAACAATATTTTGATTCCAATTCCTAATTTTTGCAAAGGAGACATATTGCCGAGTTCTTCTGGAAGACAATGAGCCATTATCGACATCTCATCATCTGTTAACTCATACAATGCAGTCTTGCCTTTGAGGATTTTCTTGTATGGTGGGAAACGCTTCAACCAGGCCTTCTGATATGACATTAGGCGTTGCTTTGAAAGATCGTTTTCACCAATCGCTTGTGCAATTACTTTTGCAGCCTCCCGTCCAGACCAAAGAGCAAGATGAGAACCTCCTTCAAACAAAGGTGATGTGAAACCAGCAGCATCGCCAACTAAGATTACACCGGTTTCAACCGTGATTTCTCTTGGACCTGAAATTGGAATTGTTCCACCAAATGGTCTGATTTTTATTCCTTCTTTACGCCATGGTGGATTGACTTTGGGATTATTGGCCAAGTATGTATCTTGGATAAAGTTCTCTAAATATTTTATCGCGCCTTTCTTATCGGTTGTTACCAAACCAACATTTGCTCTTCCACCTTGCTTTGGAATCATCCAAACGTATCCGTGTGGAGAGTATTTTGGCCATATATAAAAATCAAGATAGCCATCATTAGGCACATCTAGCATTTCATATTGGAATCCGGCAATAACCTCAACTTCAGTCTTCATATCAAGTAATTTTGAAGCAGCCCCCGCTACTCCTGATGCATCGATTACAGCGCGACATTCAATTGGAAATTCATTTCCTCTTCCATCAATTTTCCAATTGGTAAATTGATTTTCGCTATTGAAAACTCTCTCCATTGAAGTCACTCTATGAGAAACTAATAATTCTGCACCAATATCACATGCTTCTTGGACCAACCATCTTTCAAATAGATGCTTGTCTAATACATATCCAGTTTCTGAAAGAAGTTTCTTTGTTCCATCTGGGAAAATAATTCGTATTCCTTTAACATCAAGTGCTTTGACATGATCCGGTAATTCCAAATCAAGATTGTCCACAGCCATTTGGCTAAGGCATTCTCCACAGTGAACTGGAGTTCCAACCTCAGGGTCGGCCTCAACAATAATTGTCGAAAGACCTGCCCTTCTCAAATGAAGAGCTGCTGAACCACCACCTGGGCCAGCACCGATTACCAGCACATCACAGAAACGAACTTGCTCGCCCATAGCCAACGGTTGTATGGTGCAGCCCTTGAAACCAACGGTCATTGACTCTTGGATAAAAACAAAAAAATATCAATAATATTGGTGATTTTATAAAAACTAACAATGCGAGAAGTGAAAGGGGTACTCCCCGTAGGGGAGTTGTGGCGTGGAAGACAATGGGCCGGTGGCTTGACCACCTCAAGTCTCGAGGAGAGTTACTTGTCATTGACCGTCCCGTTGATGTTGAATATGAAGCGGGTGCTATCGCTGACCTGTTGGTCAAAAATAATGGCCCTGCAGTAATCTTTTCTCAACCGAGATTGGCCGA
>JANXHP010000023.1 GCA_024958795.1 Candidatus Poseidoniaceae archaeon
ACACCTGATAGAACAATTCGATTCTGTACTTGGGGTGGAGAAGAAGAAGGCCTATACGGAAGTAGAGCCTATGTCAGTGAAATGCAGAATCATTTGAAGAAAGATCTACGCCTCTACATTAACTTGGATATGAACCACGTTGATGCTGATTTTGCTAATCGTGGAAACTCTTTGACCCTTTTCACAAATAATGTTGAAGATTATTTGAATGTTGAACAAATAAAAGAGAGATATATCTCTGAGAATCCAGATGTTGCAGGCAAGTACGACATCCGTATGTCGGTATTAACTGGTAAAAAGGGTGCTGAAGATGGTATGCCTTACAATTCCGACCATGGCCCATTTGTTTATGACTTAGGCAGTGGTTCAAACGGTAGAGCTGTCGTCTGCTATGGTAGTGGAAGTTGGGAGTATCATACATACAAGGACAATATGGAACGCTTTAATGAAGAATCATTAGGTGTTTCAGTAACAATTTATGGAACATATTTGAGCGCCTTAGCATACGATATTGAGGCTTGATAATCAAAAGAGTTCAAGAATAGAATGTCATAGCACTTTCATGGTCGCACCAAGTGCATGGGCAAGTCATATTTTGGTTGAGTCCAAATCTGAAGCAGTGCAGATAAAGGATAAGGTTGTAAAATTGAAGGATTTTCAAAAGTTGGCTAGGAAAAAGAGTTCCTGCCCTTCCTCTCAAAAAGGTGGCGATTTAGGCTGGTTTAGAAAAGGAAACATGGTTAAAGAATTTGAACTAGCCGTATGGAATACACCGCTGAAAACTGTTTCACCACCAGTAAAAACACAATTTGGATACCATTTGATTTGGGTTCATGAAAGAGATTCTAACGATTGAGGTGATTGTTGATGATTGTCACGGTTGCTTTGGAGAATTATACCGTAATGGCCAAACATGGTTATTATGACTTTGAACATGAGACTGAGCAACCTTTCAACTTCAGCGTTTGGGCGACAATAATGGACCATAGTATAGCAGGTAAGTTAGTTAATACTTTGAATTATGCTGATATTCAAATTGCTATTGATGCTGAAATTATTGATGCTGAAGAACCGATTGGATTGATGGAAACAATGGCTGAAAGGATCATTTTAAATCTATCAAAAAATGAAATGGTTGCTAAACTAAAGATAAGAATCGAGAAGCCTCAAGCACCATTACCACATCCTGGTGGCTTACCATTAATTGAAATGGAATGGATTCGCTAACAATGAATTGATTGAAAACCAATATATTGTTGTATTATTCTACATAAGTATTGAAGGTCTTCACATCTAGGGCGCTATAATGTCCGATGCTCCAAGTCGTGTATTTGTACCAACTGCAGTTGAAGCAGATGGTACAGCCATAGGCATGGGTTGCTTTAGTTCAGAAGACACTGCTTGGCAAGTATTACGTACTTTTCTTAAGAAAAGTGATTTGATGGATTTAAAATCTGCAAGTATCGTTATTTGGGAAATTGATATTGTTGGGGATGATGCAATGACTGTACTCTCAACCATTGAGTGCAAGCCTTGTCCAGTATGCAAACGGAAAACTTTCTGGGTAGACCTATCTCAATTTAGTGCATTATGTCATGGGCATTCTTGTGCTGCATGGGTTGAAGAAAGCACTGTTGAGCCGGGAATTATTGACTGCGGCTGGCCTGCAATACAATTTCTAAAGCAGACAAGTTCAATAGAAGATGCTTTCAAAGAATTGTACAAATTGGGTGATCGTCTAACTGCTGCTGGAAAAACTGAACAAGTAGCTGGAACTGCTGAAGGATTACTTGGAGAATTCCAGAAATCGTAATACTCACATCATTCGCAAGAAGATAGGTGCGATGAAACTGAATGAGAAAATTCCAAAGAAGATAAACATCCAAATTCTCATTTGTTTCTGAACCTTCTCATTTTTTTGATTCTTGTTAATACATTCTTCTTTTTTGCAAATCCTAGTATCGGATTTTACGGAGATTGTTTCATGGCATATCTTGCAATGCTTATGCGGTAATACTCGATTGCTATTTCTTGCTCTATTTGCTGATTCTGACATTTTTTCACCTCATGAATTAATTAGCGTACCTTCGAAAGGTTGCCCGTCTAATGCTTGTTCCAATATTGATATCTGACGTCCGTCTAATACTGCTAAGTCAATACAAGCATCTTTCGCCCAGCCAACTGCTATCGGGTCAATTACTGCAGAAGCACCTGGAGCTAATGGTTGACCGATTCCAGTAATCTCTGCCAACTGGTCGATTGTTAAATTGGTCAATGCTTGAGCATCGTCAAATTGCCTTGGGTCTTTATCGTATACATGGCTTACATTTGTTGCAATAATGCAAGTTCTTGCACCTGCATCTCTTGCAAAGGCTACTGCTACTGCATCTGTAGTATGGCCAGGAGTCGTTCCGCCCATCACAACAAAATTATGTTGTTCTAATAATTCAGCAGACTCTGAAGTAGTGTGAGGAATTGTAGGTGCTACATTACAACCAATATCCAGCAATATCTGCTGAATAACTGTTGCATTCAATCGCGTTGCTGCAATACCAACTTCGTCTAATTTATCTGAAGTTGAAATACAATTTTTTGCTAATTCAATAGCCTCTCTTGCTGGAAGCCCTCCTCCAATTACGATTCCGATTTTACGCTCATTACCTTCCAAATGAACTGCTAATTGCCTTAATTGACCAAGCCATTCACTACGCTTCTCGGATTCCTCCGGACGCAGTAGACTGCCTCCTAATGCAACGATATGACGACTTGTCATCATACTCGCCTCGCAGACCTATTCTTTGAGCATATCCCTTGTGATTATTCTTAGAGAGCCAATTATCAAGTTGAAACAATATGCTGCAATCATCAATAGAGAAAATTGTTAATGTTAGCAATAATAATTTCACTCAATAACTTCAATGTTAATTCCGCTTAGGAGGGAGGGTTGAAAACCCCTCGTCACTACCACTAAAGTAGAGGCGTTGGCTATGTCAGATGATGTTGAACTTGCAGCGCGCCGTCTCCGTCTCAAGATGGCATTAGAAGACCTTCGAGAAATGAAGGGTTTTGGAACTGAACTAGTCAGTATTATCATTCCACCAGACCGTCAAGTTTCAGATGCCCGGTCATTGCTGCAAAATGAACATGGTCAAGCTGCAAATATTAAGTCAAAAGGTACTCGTAAGAATGTACAAGGTGCTATTGAATCGGCCTTATCTTCACTTTCCAAAATAAAAAATGCTGGAGAAAATGGCATCGCATTATTCGTTGGTTCAATTATCATAGGAAATAATCGCAATCGAATGATAAATGTCTTGGTTCAAGATCCTCCTCAACCTCTCTTATCATTCCGATATAGATGTGATTCAACATTTGAATTAACTCAACTTGAAGATATGTTAATTGATAAAAAATCCTATGGACTATTCGTGATTGATAGGTCTGAAGCAGCATTTGGGATCGCAACAGGAAAGAGAATCCATGTTCAGGAGCACTTGGTTTCCAACATTATGGGTAAGCACCGTCA
>JANXHP010000144.1 GCA_024958795.1 Candidatus Poseidoniaceae archaeon
AGATGAAAGAAATCAGCAGTGATATAGCCCACAGGATTTCGAGTTCACCAAATCCATCATTTTGAAAATCAATTTTAAAATATGTGTAAATTATTATTATTGCACCACCAATTAATGATATCAATGTTAGCCATGGTGTATTTCTGTTATGTATCGAAATGTGTAGGTGGTCTTCATGCAAATAAAGTACCATGCCCCATACGCATAATAGCGAAGTGGAGAAGAGAAATATAGCATATGTGACGCCATGATGGAACTGAATTCCAAACATTACAAGTGCAGATAATAATACCAACAACAAGTAAGAAAATAATGATGTGAGAATTAATTTTGAATGTGGAATACCATTCGTAGAGAAGCTGTTATGCAATAATTTGTGTGGCTTTAATGATAAGAAAACCCATAAGAATGGGAGACCTAACGTGATTGAAAAAATTTCAACACTGACTTGTTCTCGCCCAAACAAAAATGCTACAACACTATGTGCTATCGATAAGATTAGCAAAGTGATGAAGATAATAGGTATGTTTTTTGGCTCTACAATATTAATGTTTATTCTTCGATTGAAGTGGGATAATATTGATGCAAAATTAATCATATTGAGAAATATTACCAAAACAATAGAGAATCCCAACTGAACCATTCCAGGAATGTCTCTTAACATCCATGTTGCTAACATCGCAAAGCCGAAAAACGGCAATAGTAGTCCCGGAAGGCTTGAGGCAATCCCAACTTCATCATCACTGTCCGTCTGTTTGTTTTGATGTAATGATTTACCAGGAGTTCCTAACATCACTAGGGACCAAGATAGTAAAGCGATACCTGCGGTTGAAAAATCTTGCATCAATTGTACATCATTTGTCAATAATCCACCTAAAATTAGCGCCTGCCCTGCCACATTTATTAGCAAATATAATCTCAACAGCGTATATTCAAATGTTACTACACCATGGATTAATGGAAGAATATCAAAACCAATTCCTGCATGCATTGCCATTATCCATCCCATTGAAGCACAAATAACGACAGCAAGTGATGTAATATCTGTTAATTCCTCTGTAGCAAATAGATTTGATGAACCTGTAATGAAAACAAATGTTAGAGTAATGATGAACAAAATCATCATTAATGCGGAAGAAAGAATCAAATCAAAATATGAGCCAGCAGCCCAAGTTTTTGAATATTTAGAATCTACTCCCATGTCAATTCGTAGTTATAGGATGATATAACATGATGGCCGAACGCGCAACAAATAGCGGGTATTGAACCCTCAATGCAATAATGCAGGGATTCCCAAGTCTTTATTTGATGTATCTACGATTACATCACAACCTGGAATCATTAGCAGTTTGTCTTCTTGATCTAGAGCAAATATTTCCACACCACTCTCATCACTCATATGTTTCAATTCTCTTCGACATGCTGCTTGGTGAGAATCCATATGAACTAGTGGTCGTAAATCAACGATAACTGTATCTCCCTGATTTATCCTCTTACCAATATCTCTTGTAGGAATGCGACTCATTTTATCCGGTGAAACATATCGTAGAGCACGTGTTGGGAATGAACGCCTAGTTCCTACATCTGCAGCAAGGTCATGAAATGGTTCACCATCAGAAGTAACAGGGCCAGTCCATCCAGAGGGGATTCTCTTGAGAACTCTTTTTTCAATTTGTGATTGATTGTTTAGATTGCCAGTTATTTCATTTACTTCAGAAGATTCCGCTGGAATTAACAAATGTTGTTCAGTTGCAGAAGTAACAGTGGTTGCTTTCTTCTTCTTTTTCTTTGGTTTCTTTACAGTGGACTGTATGCTTCCCTCAGGGTCTGGTAATCCAAAAAATTGCCAAAGATTTGCCATGTATTTTTCCCTCAGAAGTCTAAATCATCGAGCAAATTGCTCATGTTAGTACTGACAGAAGCCGAAGGGGTATTGGTAGTTGTCGGTTGAATCACAGGTTCAGGTGCCGGATTGTCGTCTAACCATTGTTGGCCGTAGTAATTCCATTGTTCCTGTGACCAACCAGCTGGTAAGCCACCTGCAGGTAAAGCCGGACCCTGATTTATTTGTGCAGGTTGAGAAATAGCAGTTGGCTGTTGAACTTGTGTTTGTGCAACCTCAGTAACAGGTTGATTTTCCGGTGTAGAATAAATATCATTTTGTCCAGATATTTGTTCACTAGATGCGGTTGGTTGCTCAAACAAATCTTGAGGAGGTTCTGAAGTTGGTGGACTTGCACCAGATGCGAATCCACCATATGACTGATATTTTTCATCTGCATGATTTGAAGTTCTTCTAGTGATTAGCAAGAACAATGACAGACCGATGACCAATGCAAGTAATACCACTAAGACAGCGGTTCCAACAGAACCGATTCCATCACTAATGGAGTCAAGAATAGAATCAGGAGGTAATTCTTTGACAACAATTGTCATTGACGAAGATGCGCTTTCATTATTATCATCAATCACTACCAATGTGATTTCCCAAGTACCGGCAGGCATATTGACCATTGTATATTCGATTCCATAATAATCAATATCTCCTTCTTTATCACCATCTAAATCAGTGTCAAGATGATTTGTTTTCCACTGATAGACAAGGTTTAATTTGTCTGATTCTGTGTCAATAGAATTCATCGCACTCAATGAAACATTATCTCCTTCAGTTATATCTGTAATATTTGTTAATGACTCAATTACGGAACGTGGTGGTAGATTTTGCACACTGATGTTAACAGATTGAGAAGCACTTGCACCATCATCATCAGTAACCGTTGCAGTAATCCATCGTATACCACTTGTAGGCCAAGAATGGGTTAAATTCTCACCAACCATTTGGCAATCATTTGTTGCATCATTATCGCTATCTAAATCAACAGAACCATCTAAATCCCAGCAAACTTCTAAAGAATCAATATCCGATACTGTATCACTTACTTCAACACTAAATGTGATCTCATCATCTTCAAAGATTGGAGAGTTTCCAGGTAGCCCAGTTATTGTTGGAGCAACATTTGAAATCATTACCTTGGCGGTTCTAGTATCGGATTTCTCACCATCATCATCCCATGCAGCAACATTGATTACATGCTCTCCAGATGTTTGCCAAGAAACAGAAACAGTTGACGATGGGCCATTTGTTGTTTCAGTCCAATTGGAATCTAAGTGTGAGAGTAGCCATTCAATGTTGAGATTATCTCTATCGCTTAGAGTATCATCACCAGTTATTCGCAACAATACAACTTGGTCCTCATCTAGATGCCAAGTACCATTTTCATCCAAAGAAATATTTTGACCAGCATTCCATAACTCAGGAAGGTCAAGCGTTGGTGCAATATTCAGAACATTCAATGTTCTACTCACAATGGTGACACTGCCGTCATCATCCATCGCTTCTGCAACGATTGTCATCTCGCCTTCAGCCATCGGAATAAATGTGCAAGTCGGCTGTGTCAATCCTTCTTGACAATTAGTGCCCGGCCATGAAATAGTCACTTCTTGGCCTGCAGGGGATGTCGTATCAACATCACCAGAATCGCTTGCATCAATTGTAACAGAACTCTCTACGGGGACGCTATCTGGCATTGACAAATTGATATATGGCGCCCGATTTAGAATAGTGACTTGGGTATCGATAATATCTGAATCTAATTCATCATCAATGACAATCAATTTGATATTCCAAATACCAGAATCGCTCCAATTCCATTGAGTCCAGCAATCAGGAGCATCAATGATATCTAGTAATCCAACTCGTGATTCAATTTCAAAACGGCATTCAACATCGCCACTATCTTCATCAAAAGACGCAGTAGCATCTAATGTTACATTCTCAAATGTGTATTTGCCTTCATCAATAATTAGGTTAGCAGTAGGTGCTCTTCCAATGAAAATACTGACATTTGCATAATTATTACTCCTGTTAGCATCTTGGGTAACTGTTTGATCTGGGTCTACAGTGAATGACAATGTCTTGAAGCCGATTGACTCGCTTTGCGATACAGTCCAATTTACCAAAATTCTTTCTTCAGAATATGCAGCAATTGGCGCAATGCTCTCTCTAATACTAGCACCATCAGGGGTAATAACTTCCATTTCTGTTGCAGGCGAGGTCAATACTCCACGGTTTTGTGCTGGTATTGAGAATGATAGAATGTCACCAGGTAATGCTGCGTATCCAATAGATTGAGACAGAAAACCGTGGTGTTCTAATCCGCGAGTTCTTGAAACAATAATAGAATCAGATTGAGCAATTAAATCAACAGCTACAACACTCAAATCAATTACCAAAGTTTTAGCACCAACAATATTTGTTACAGGGTCCCAAACCACAATTCCATTACTGGTATGATCGTCACTAGAGGGGGTGTCATCAATTACAGTCGATGAATTTAGTTCGACAGTAGCATTTCCATTTCCATCGGTAGTTGGATTTTCAATCGTGTCATTTAATTCATACCTCAGTTGTAAATTTTTATTCGCTTGAGGAACACTATT
>JANXHP010000138.1 GCA_024958795.1 Candidatus Poseidoniaceae archaeon
AACCTCTATAGAGTCGCTTATTGCAGAAGGTATAGCATTTGTTCCAGCCGCTTTAAGAATTGGGTTTTGTGGCTCATCATTGTGCATCTTTCTCTTTACTCCACCTGTTTTGAGTAATTCTTGAACAGGTTGAACTGCAGAATTGTGTGCTAATCCTTGTAATTCTGAAATTCCACCAGCAGCATCAGGTTGTGTTGGAACTGATTCAAGAGTATGTGCAATTGCTCTTTCCAATCTTTCCAGAACTCTCCAAGAGTGTCTTAATCTTACTTCTCTCTTGGTTGGATGTACGTTTACATCGACCTCATTAGCGGGAATGATAAGGCTCAGCACTGCGATTGGATGGCGACCTTGCATCAGTCTGGTTTTGTATCCACGACGAATTGCTTGCAAAAATGGACCAGCGGCAACCGGCCTATCATTGATCAATACATGGACATCGTCGCCCTTTCCTCTAGTCGTATCAGGTGTGCTAATCCATCCACTCCATGACTCTTCACCAGGTGCATCATCATCTATTGCTGGACTTGATAATTCAAGCATTGAGGACGCTTGACCACCTAGAAGGTCATACAAGCGGTCACTCATCGTTTCACTGGCAGGAACATCGAGCATTACTTTCTCATCGATAATGAGTCTAAATCCTACATTCATATGCGCCATTGCATGTGAAACAACAACATCGACGATTCGTGAGTTTTCAGTAGCAGCTCTGCGCTGGAATGCTAGACGTGCAGGTGTATTGTGGAATAGGTGTGCAACTTCTATCCTTGTTCCATGCGCCATTCCTTCCGGTTCAACTGATTCTTTGTCACCATCTTTCATTGAAATGCTTCTACCTTGACAATCTTGAGGACGGCTGGCAATTTTCAGATGTGAAACCATGCCAATACTTGCTAATGCTTCACCCCTAAAGCCAAGGGTATGGATTGCAGATAAGTCTTCGACTTTACGTAATTTTGATGTTGCATGTCTATCGAGTGCAAGCGGTAAGTCTGCTTCATCAATTCCCGAACCATCATCTTCGATACATATCATGTCAAAGCCGCCTCTTTCAACGGTTATTACAATGCGAGAACTACCAGCATCCAAACTATTCTCTAACAGTTCCTTAACTACTTGTGCAGGTCTTTCAACCACTTCTCCGGCGGCTATATGGCCAATTGTTTTGTCATCCAGTTGAATGATTCGCTGGGCTTGACTCAACTTATTCACCACCGAGCATTTTCTTTAATCTGTAAAGAGCATCTTGAGCCTGTCTTGGACTCATATCATCAGCGTTAATTGTTGACAAATAATCCAAAACAGCCTGTTGTCCAGGTTCTAGGGAGATTTGCTGAACTTCAACAGTTTGGCTTCCAGAATGACCCATTGCAGCAGCAGCAAAATATCCCATTAGACTCGCTTGACCACTATCTCTTGAGATAGGAGCACCACTTTCACCTGCTTTTGCTCCTCTTGCTTGACTTTCTAAGAAGTTGAGTAAGTCACTTGCCCTCTCAACTACTTCTCTTGGTAATCCAGCCAATGCTGCGACCTGTACTCCATATGAGTCATCACAAGGTCCATCAGCAACAGTGTGCAAAAATTTCAATTCACCATCAGACTGAGCAACTTGAACATGAACATTTACCAATCCTTTGACCTCTTCCTCCAATCCAACCAATTGGTGGTAATGGGTTGCAAATAGTGTTCTTGAACCGATTCTATTACAGATGTCCTCTGTTACAGACCAAGCGATAGATAATCCATCAAAAGTAGAAGTCCCTCTACCAATTTCATCTAATAAAACCAATGAGCGTGAAGTAGCCCTACGCAAAATATGTGCAACTTCAATCATCTCCATCATGAATGTTGAACGACCTCTTCGTAAGTCATCACTAGCTCCAACTCTTGTGAAAACACGATCAACCAATCCTAATTTTGCCTTTTTACATGGAACGAATGAACCGGATTGTGCTAATATCGATAGTAGTGCAGTAGTACGTAGGTAAGTCGACTTTCCACCCATATTCGGACCTGTTATCAACAAAAACCTTCGTTTTGCATTTAGGGAAATATCATTTGGAACAAATCCACTCTGAGTCTCCAATACAGGATGTCTTGCACCTTCTGCTTTGAGATGATCTCCTTCAGTCATTTCTGGACGTGTCCAAGCGCGAGACCTTGCAACTTCAGCAAAGCACTGTAATACATCTATTGAGGCGACTCTTGCAGCAATATTTGCTAAAGTTACAACATGAGTTCTACATTTTTCTCTAAGTGTTGTGAACATTCGGTATTCTAGTTCTTTTACACGGCCGCTAGCGGTTAACAACAAGTCATCACGTCGTGCTAACTCATCGGTAATAAAGCGAGAACCATTGGTCATTTGTTGCTTTCTTCTCCACTGTTCAGGAACTTTATCCTCATGTGTTTTTGTAACTTCAATGAACCAACCAATCTGTCTATTCATTCTAACTTTTAAACTTGGAATTTCCAATTCGTTTCGAAGGCTTGCTTCCAAATCTCTAAACCAAGAATGTCCACTTTCAGCTGTTTCTCTAAGTTCATCAATTTCACTATTTATTCCGCTTCTAATCAGTCCACCATCCTTCAATCCCAGTGGCGGATGGTCAACCAAAGTATGGCGAATATCTTCACCTACATCGCTTAATGCATCCAATTCATGAGATAGATGTGTGAGTAATTCATTATCCGTTTCCTTGCATAGATTGATGACTGCAGGCATTCTTTCCAATGCGATAGCAGTAGCCAATAGATCTCTTCCATTTGAGCGATTATAGGCTAATTGAGTTGCAAGTCTTTCCATATCTCGTAAGCCTTTCAACGCTTCTCGCAAAGCATCAAGTCTTCTTGACGAGCGAGTGAGGGCAGAGACTGCATCATGTCTTGCAGATATTGCATCAATATCGGCTAGAGGCCGCAAAACCCATGTTTTCAATAAGCGGCGCCCCATTGCAGTACGGCATTTATTGAGGTTGGAAAGTAAACTCCCCTCATATTCACCAGACAAGGTTGAAGACAATTCTAAATTTCTTAGAGTCGTTTGGTCAAGTACTAGATGGCCTTCTTCCTCAATGATTTCAACATCTCGTAATGGTACATCATCAGTGATGTGCATCGTTGAGAGATAATCAGCGGCTAATCCAGCAGCCGCTATTGCCAAAGGTGCATCATCTAGGTCAAGATGTCCAAGGTCAGCAACATTCAGAACTTTTGTTAAGCACTGTCTTCTTTTTGCTTCACTCGCTCTGTGTTGACTTATTGCAACACCATTCAAATGTGAAAACATTGCACAGAGAGTATTGTCTTCAGCATCAGTAGGTGAGATAACTATCTCACTTGGATTCCAACGAAGAACTTCATCCAATGCTTTTGCGAATCTATCAGCACCATGGCATGTACTAGCCCAAGCCTGACCGGTTGAAGCATCGACAACACCCATTCCAAGGCTATCACTTCCTAGACATATGGCTATCAGGAGCGATCTTTCATCAGTGCCCAATAATGATTCTTCATACAAACTACCAGGTGTGTAGATTCTGCTAACCGTTCTTTCAAGAATTTTAGCACCCTCTCTCAATTCTTCTTCTTGTTCTGCAACACAGACCTTGTGTCCAGCTTTTAGCATGCCGCGAATATTATCTTCCAATGCATGCCAAGGGAATCCTGCCATGCGAATTGGGTCTTGGGCCTTTTTGTCTCTTGAAGTTAGAGCAAGGCCAAGAACTTCAGAAGCGATTTCAGCATCATCATGGAATAATTCATAAAAATCACCCATTCTAAAGAATAAGATGGTATCTGGGTGTGATGATTTGATTTCATCAAACTGGTCCATCATTCCTCTTTTTGACATGCTACTACCTCAACAATGCTTACGCCGGATGTAGTGGTCAATGACGAGAGCACATGAAGATTATCGCTATTCCTTCCTCCGTAGGAGGAATACTCAACAAAACAATAAGAAATGTATTCAATAAGATCAACTTGTCAAAACATGACTCAATAGTTGCGATATCTATCCAAAACAGTCCAGCCCATCACAACAAAAATTATACTAAAAATAGTTAAAAATGCAAAGTTCAAAAACCCTCTACCATCCTCTATAGAGCCCTGCACTGTAAGGTCAATAGTCATTACTTCAAATGCACTATTATCGTCCATTCCATGCATAAAAATCATACCTCCTTCATATTCGGCTACTTCTATTTCTATTGGAATTGGCTTTGCGAATTCCTTTATGTCAATAATTCCATCATCAAAACTAGCAATCGATGTTGTATCCTTTTGTCCAATAAACCATGTTTTCCCATCAGAATCAGTAACTGCAGATTGTGATGGAAGGTCAAGATAATTGATTGAACCATCACTTTTAATTTGATATGCACCCGTATTTGCAGCGACTATTACTTGTGAATTACCTGTTGAGAATGTATTGTGTATTTGACCTTCTTCACCTGTTGTAAGTGATATCAAAACAGGTGATACGGAGAGGTTTCCTTGCCATTCAATAATACCTATTGTTGTACGCACATTAGGGCTTGCAGGGCTACCACCAGAACTTTGAGTATTTGCTATAGTGCCTGTTGCCACCCATTTGTCTTGCGATAGATGAACGATGTTATCCCAATTAACTGAATTAGAATTTACCATTGGTGGGGAAGCGACGTAATATGATAATGCTCTAATCGTTGAGGTTCCATCATCTTCTTGAGTGACGATCATAGCAGAATTAGGGCCTCCGTTTTCTTGATAATCATCGATCATAAACTCATCAGAAGTATTGACATTGATGTATGCTATTTGTTCATTGAGAGTTATTTCAACCAGTTGGTTGCTAGCGATTGACAACATAGCTCTATCATCGCTCATTTCATTCATGAAACGGATTTCATCACCTTTGTCATATTCGGATGGCTGATAAATCATATCAAGTGAATCACTAGTATCCTGGCTGTAAAGAAAATGACCCTGACCTGGAATATACATATGAGTTAATTGGCTGGAAACACTGCCTTCATTGTCAAAATAAACTATGTCAAGTACTCGATTACCATCATGGCCCGCATCACCAGCGCCTAAATCAACGCCAGTCAAAGTACTGGTTCCTTCAATAACGACTCCACCGATGAAGGCAAATATGAAAAAAAGGCCAATTGCAAGCCATTGGTGCTCACTTTCCTCTTCCAGCAACTTGCGCCAGCGACCTGCCATAGTTGCTTGGCAGGGTTGGGGGCAAAAGAAGGCTTTCATAGAAGTATTAGTTTTGACTCTATTATGCAACATTTCTTACTTTCACCGGAAGGACATCAATCAAAGGGATGATAAGGGAACCATTGGTCGCAAGGTTGCTCGGAGGTATACATATGGCACGAAAACCAGCATCCATGTATCGTCAACTCAAAGGACCAGCTTATACTCGTCGCAAGTATATTGGTGGTGTTCCTAACAATCGTATTTTGAAATTCTACATCGGCAATCGTAGATCTGCTGAACTTGGCAATTTCAAAGTAATCATTGAACTACGCTCTGATAACAATGTGCAAATTCAGCACAAGGCACTCGAAGCAGGCCGTGTAATTGCTAATTCAACAATTCGTAAAATAGCAGGAATGGAAGGATATGCTTTGCGCGTACACACCTTCCCTCATCACGTATTACGAGAGAATAAGCAAGCAACAGGTGCAGGTGCTGACCGTGTATCCCAAGGAATGCGTTGCGCATTCGGAAAGAATGTCGGAACAGCAGCCCGTGTTAAGCGTGGCCAGAGAATTATGTCAATTCAAACAGATCCTGAACATTACCTATTAGCACGTGATTCATTGCGCAAGGCTAGCATGAAAATGCCAACACCTTGCACAATTCAACTTATTTCAGGTCACGAGCACCTCAAGGGTCTTGTTTGAAAACTGATGCTGGGATTCGCTCCCTCATCAAGCATCACTTGTTGTTGTCTTGGCGCGGATACCAAATACCGATAGCCAATACGAATGAACGAAGGGAGGTGAGAATGTGCGAGTAGCAGTTTTGAGAGAAGACAGTTGTCAACCAAAGAAATGTAATGATGAATGCCATGCATTCTGTCCTCCTGTAAGAAATGGACAAGAATGCATCATTATGGATGACCGTTCAGGTAAACCAATTATTTCTGAGAGTTTGTGCATTGGATGTGGAATATGTATCAATAAGTGTCCGCATGATGCCTTGATCATTGAGAACTTACCTAGTGAATTAGAGCAGGATATGATACATCGATATTCAATGAATGGATTCCGATTGTTTAGATTGCCCACACCGAGTAAGGAAAGTGTGGTAGGAATACTTGGACCAAATGGAATGGGTAAGTCAACTGCAATCAATGCACTTTCTGGACGATTGATTCCAAATTTGGGAGAATGGTTGGATAAAGAATGCAACTGGGATGGAATTATTGAGACTTTACCGAGAGGTGAATTGAGAGATTTCTTTATTTCAGTTCGGGAAGGAAAAATAAAAGTTGCATTAAAGCCCCAAAACATTGACCGTTTACCAAAGAGGATTCAAGGAACTGTACGTGATTTATTGAGTAAAGTTGATGAAAGAAAAATGTTTGATGAGATGACTACAGAATTAGGTATTTCACATCTTCTTGACCGAACAGTACAACAATTGTCTGGTGGTGAATTACAAAGAATGGCTATATGCGCAACACTTTTGCGTGATGTTGATGTTTATTTCTTTGATGAGCCATCGTCTTACTTAGATATCCACGAACGTATGAGAATTGTAAAAATTATTCAAAAGTTAGCAGAGAGTAAACGAGTTCTGGTAATAGAGCACGATTTAGCAGTACTCGATGTCTTAGCGGATTTGATTCACATCGTATATGGAAAGAAAGGTGCATTTGGAATATTTACTCCAGCTCGTTCAACTCGGCAAGCGATAAACACCTATCTGGATGGATTTTTACCAGAACAAAATGTCCGCATTCGTGATAAGCCGATTAAATTCAAAAACCATCATTCTAATTCTGCTGAACTTGGTAGTCAAGTAATCAGTTGGGGCGGCTTAGAAAAGAAATTAGGTGATTTTAAGTTAGAAACTGGAGAAGGAGCAGTCCATAGAAGCGAAGTTGTTGGAGTAGTCGGTCCTAATGGAACTGGTAAATCTACAATGATCAAAATTCTTGCAAGAGAGTATGAATATGATGCCGGATGGGTCAGTAGTGATTGCAGTATTTCTTACAAACCTCAGCATATTGATGTCGATATGGACTGTACAGTTCAAATTTGGTTGGATAGTGAGATTGGTCCACGTTGGAGAAGTGGTGAATACCATAGCAATGTGATAAAAGCATTAGGAATTGATGAATTGTTGCCTAAGCGTGTCAAGAAGTTGTCCGGTGGAGAAAGGCAAGCGGTTTCAATTGCGATATGTCTTGGTCGAGAGGCTGATTTGTACTTGTTAGATGAGCCAAGCGCTCATTTAGATGCCAATGCCAGGATGGAGGCTGCAAAGGCGATAAGAAGGACAATGGAAGCAAATGAGAAGTCTGCATTCGTGATTGACCACGATGTTTACTTTATCGATATCTTAGCTGATTCTCTCTTAGTGTTTGAAGGAGAAGGTGGAAAAGTAGGAAAAGCCGAAGGTCCTTTCCCATTGAAAGAAGGAATGAATCGTTTCCTTTCAGGAGTCAATATCACTTTCCGTCGTGACCATGATTCTAAACGTCCGCGAATCAATAAGTCTGAATCAAGGAAAGATAGAGAACAACGTCAGGCCGGTGATTTCTATTCATATCATTCCTGAGATGAAAATTTATCCATATATGGAGATTGGTGATTAATAATGCCCGTAAGCACACCTCCTCTTGGTGGACCTCTAGGGCGTTCCCGTTCCCGTCTTTCTGCAAGTGCATTAACTTCGTTTTTACGTTGCGATAGGCAATGGTTCTTGGGAAATAAAGTCGGAATACGAGGTCCATTAAACCCACCACAAGTTCTTGGTATTGTCTTGGAAGATGCACTTTGTTCCATATTGATGCAAAGGCCTGTAGGAATTGATTCAATAGAAGAATTAAAGCAATGGGCAAATGGATTCATCGAAGAGTCCGTAGCCACAGTATTATCCGAAGGTGGAAAGTTATGGGATCAAGGCATTTGGCGTGTAGATGAAAATTGGGACGATGTTGATGTTGACAGAGTAAGAAGAAGAATCAACGGTGGATTGGAATTGTTTTTTGAAGAAGTTGAGGCTTGTCATTCAGCCAATGGCGGCCCTTATCTTGAGTTATTTCGTAGTGGTCAGCAACCTTTCGCAGTACCGGCACCATCTTGGGGCGATGAACCAGTATTTCCTTTACCGGATAAAGTTCCAAGTCTTGATATTAGAAAATGGTCGAATGGTGTTGATGCAGATTGGAGAAGCAAAGGAAGCCCAGTTTCATGGTCAGAGGCTTGGGAAATTGCTCGTCCTTGGGTAAAAGACCCGAGAGTGCACCAACCACAGAGAATGTTCCATCCTGATGGCTGGGCTGCTGGTGAATTAGATTTAGTCTTAAGATGGGACGGTAGGATTCGCTTAGTAGATATCAAATCAGGAGATCCGACATCAAGGTTTGCAGCATCGCTTCAACATCAATTAGGATTCTATAGTTGGCTTTGGTATGAAACGCATGATAATCAAACAGTGGACGGAATGGAAGGTTGGTATCTAGATGGTCCTCAACGAGTTGAATTCGAGGCGCTTAAGGCTGAAAATTTACAGGTTATGACGGATGTATTCAAGGGAGTACATGAAAAGATGCAAACGATGGGTTCAGGTCCTGCAAAACTACCAGTTCCTCTCGAAGAAGCGTGTGATGGAGAATCAGCAGGTTGCCATTGGTGCAGTTTGGCAATTGATGGCAAGCATTTGGTCAATGATGAATTACTAAAATCAATTTATGATGGTCAAGAAATTGTTATGTCAAGACCTAGTGAAAAATTGCAGCAAATTCCTGAAAGAGTTAGTGTAACTGGGAAGTTTACTGGTGCATGGGGGCCATTACCAAATCATTTCGGCGAACCTGTATTGGGTGCGATGTTGGTGGCAGGTAAAACTCAGATTACTATCGAGGAAAGCCAACCAGGTTCATTCCCAACATTGCATCAGTGTCCTCAAGGAGAAATTGTTATTCTCGATGCACTTCCAGGTGTTTGGAGAGGTCAAGCAAGATTGTATGTTGACAAAAACACTAGAATCATTAGCAAACAAGATGCAGAACAAGAGTTTAATGATCTTAATCAAAAACTGACGCGAATTGGTTTGTTGAGAACTAGAGCAAATGTAGAGGGTGTCATTCTATGCATCGCAAAACGAGTTGGAAAAAGATTGGATGGAAAACCATGGGCCATGCTCTCAATGCACCTGTGGGATGGAGAGCATGTCGTTGAAGTTGCGGCTTTTGGCTCTAGCATTTCTGGTGCGATGGAAGAGACAATACCAGGGGATTCATTGAAACTTACTGGGGCTGAAATTGGTTGGAGAAATGGATTGCCACAGTTGCGAATAGATATTCGTTCAACTAGACTTTCTTTCAATAGAAAAGAGAGGGTTTTAGAGGGTTGAATGAAACCCTCATCGTATGCCGGTGCATATTGCGAGCGAAGAGGATTCAATTGGACCGTATAATCGCTTATCTGCAAGTCAGGTAAATTCTTACAACAATTGTTCACGTCTATGGTTTTATGAAAAAATACGCCGCTTTAGAATGCCGCAAATACCCGTATTATTCGTAGGTAGAGCTGTTGAAGATGCTGTTTGCAAAATGCTGCGTGAGTCACCAGGATTAATGGTCTCAACTGCGGATTCAAAAATATTAGAATCAACACCATTGGATAAAAACGGCCTACCAAGTAGAGAAGGTGGAGACTGGCCGGCATCAAAATTGCTAGCATTGCCATCTAATATGCATCCAACAACTATTGATGGATTAAAGGAATGGGGGCGAAGTCGATTAGATATTCACTTGCCATTGTCATTAGAGGCGATGAAGAAAGAATGGGAGAAGGATGAAAGGAAAGCAGGAGATTGGTCTACTGTTAATACGCAGTATTGTCTTGAAATGTGCTATACTGCATTAGACATGCATCTTGTAGAATTACAACGTTGCATTGAATCTAATGGAGGGCCTAATCTTGAAAGTTGGAGAGAAGGAAATAGAGAGTATTGGCCTGCTCCAGATGGTCGCGCTTTTGAGTTGGTAAACAGTCATCCACTTGCTAGTAAGGACTCCTTTACTCATGTTGAGGCTTGGGAGGTTTGCCGCCCATGGTTCGTTGATCCAGGTGCAGAAAAATTCACTATGAACTCTATTCATCCAGAGCATTGGTTCCAAGGTGAGTATGATTTAGTATATCGATGGGATGGTAAAATAAAAATTGTAGACTTGAAAGCAAGTGTTGGTAAAGGCGACCGTTCAGGAAATTACGTAGACCAACTTCGAATGTATGCTATGTTATGGTGGACTACTCATGGAAAAGATGAGACTGTAGATTCTCTTGAAATTTGGTACTTAGGTGCTAATGTTGTTAAGGAAATTGAATTACCTACACTAACTGAATTACAAGAAATGGAAGCCGAATTAGAGCAGATGTGGAAAGTTCTCAAAGAGAATAAGCCAGAAATTGACCAATGTCCTCCAAATCCAGCCCCTATGCGTGGATTCGCTGAAGGTGGTAAAGCAATTGCAGCTCCAGATGAATCTCGCTGCGATAGTTGTGATTGGGAACAGATTTGTCCGGGTGGTTCAGGGAACGATGATTTGCCAAGTGCTGGAATTGTTAATTTACCAGGTTCAACATCAAGTTTTGATATTACAGAAATCGCCCAATTGAATCCTAGAGCAACAATCATTGCAGAGGTATTTTCTGTTGTTGGAGCCAATACAAAACCAGTTCCGCAAATCACAATTTGTCAAGGAACAAATTTTGCAAAAATACAAATTATTTCAGAAACGCATGAATCCGGTCAGAAAAGTTGGCCACAAGGGATAAAGAAAGGTGATTCTGTCAAATTAGATGGAGTTGTTTTCACAATAAATTGGAAGGGTGAAATTATTCTCAAAGTTGATCCTCATGCAATGATTATCCCAGCATCTCCAAGCGAAGAATGTACTACTGATTTAATGTCATATAGAGCAAAATATCATGTTGCAGGAAGAGTGATTTATCGTTTTGAAAAGCGTGGTATTGGTCGTACTGGCAAGGAATGGCATAGAAAGGGAATGATGATCCAAGATTCTACTGGAGCAATGAAAGTAGGTGGATGGGCTAACGACTGGGGACCTCAATATGATACGGTAAATATTGGAGATACAGTAGTGGTAGCCAATATTGGAATAGATGCATGGGCAACTGAAGTACGTGGTGAGATTTCCCGAAATTCTACTTTCCAAACTATTGATAGAATTACTAGATGATTGATTATTGGCTATTTTGCTTTTCTGAAAACGAGTTTGGCGCCAAGAGAGAGATTTGAACTCCCGTGTTCAGGGAACAGTGGATTTCGAATCCACCGCAATACCGAGCTATGCGATCTTGGCCTGTATGTGCCCGCTCCTACGCGACGGTCATAAGGATGATGCACTGACCAATCGCTATGCAGGTTCACTTAAGCGGACGTGATCACGATTTGAAAATTGAAGTTGAGTCGGGCCAAACGGTAAGACAAGTTCTAACAGAAGCGAATATTTTACCTTCAACTGTAATCGTAAGTTTTGATGGAACAATTCTTCCACATTCAACAATTCTAAGCAGTGATGTTGTTCTACTTGTTACCACAGTTTCATCAGGTGGTTAATTTTCAATCAATTGTAGAATGCATCTGCTGAATCGGTTAATTCTGCAATAACATTCTGCGCTTTTTCAGGTGCCATACTCTGTAATTTTGCTAATAGATTTGCAGAGGTATCACTTGGTAGGGAAAGTCCCAACTCAAACCAAGTATCAATATTGTCAAGCAGTCTTTGACTTGCCATGACATCTCCACTAGCACCCACAGTTGTTGCTATTGCTAAGCAAGAATTTATTTCATAAAGAGGCCCACTGCTAGCCAACAATGCAGTTAATCCGATTGCTCCAGAACTTGGTTCATCTCTTCGTACATCTACTCCTTTTGATTCTAATTCAATTCTATGAGAGGCATTACTTGCAACAATGAAAGTTTCTTTTCTTGATGGTTCGCTTCCCAAGCCAGCCATTACAACCATTTCACTAACACCTTGTTGCATAAAGAATTGCATTATCTCATTCGCCAACATCCCTTGACTATTTGGGTCAACAGGTTGTGTTGAACCAGTTAAGGTTAGGATTATCTTGCCAGTGGTTGATTCTATAGAGGAAATGGTGTAGTGAGGTGGTGCTAGTAATCCATCTTCATCAAGACATGCTAATGGTGGCAATGAAGTATCATGGAGTCTAGCAATTTGTGTTGCTCCATTTACTGAATTAACAGCATCGATAGCAGCCTTGCCTACATTGCCTACTCCAGGGAATGCAATTAGCATTAGACTATGCTCGGGGAGAACGGTATTGTCATTTCTCCATTCAACAGTTAGAACCATGTTTCGCCAATCCTAACGCGACGCGTTATAATGTTTGACATTGATTCAAACCGCAGCAACCCATTTGTTGAGTCAATATTAGTGGCCGATTGAAGAAAAAAATTATTCTTCTTCATCAGGGGCTCTCATTTCTGCAGTTTCACGCATTTCTTCAAGAGTTGGTAGAGTTGGAAGTCCTTGTGGCCAAGAAGCATCTTCAACATTGTACATCTTTCTGCGAATATCAGCGCGATGATCTTCTGGTGACCACTTAAGAGGTGCAGCAGCTTGTGCATTTTTTCCACAAGATGGACAGGTAGTTGACAATGACCATGCACTGCAATCTAAGCATTGTTGAAGGATTTGACGAGCCATAATATCACTCTCTCCAAGCTCTTGCTTCTCCGCCTGCCTTTTCCATCATTTCAATAGCAGCATTTGTTGCAGAATTCCATGCAGACTCTGCACTCTTGAAATCAGGTGCCTTCAATTCAATTCTATATTGAGGAGCACCGTTATAGTGGCATGAGATTTCGATTTCATCCTTTTCAGAAGAGAACTTTTCTGCAGCCAATAGAGAATTACGGATTACTTCAATTCCATTTACTGAGTTGATACTCAATGATATCGTTCCTCGAACTTCAACGAAGTCAGGTATGATATTTTCAATTGCAACTTCAATAAATTCTTTGATCCAATCTCCTTCAAATCCAGCATCTACTACTGCCCCTTCCTTCATTGCAGCCTCTTCAAAAGATCCATATAGAGTTCCAAAGGCTCCGGTTAGTTCTTCAGCAGTTTCAGTAACTTCTTCTTCTGACCAACCAACCTTTTCACCAATTACCTTTAGCAATTGATGAGCTCTCTTTTCATTCTTCCATTCTTGTAAACGAGCACGTCGTCTCTCTTCTGAAACAGATTTTAGAGATAGTTCTAGAGATGTACCATCCTTACGGGTACGCATTACCTTACAGATTAGTCTTTGACCTTCTCTAACAAAACCGCGAATATTCTTAACCCAGCCACTGGCAATTTCACCAATAAAAATGAAACCTTCAGTTCCTTCAAATTCATCAAATTCAACATAACATCCGTTTTGTTTAACGGTTTTTACAGTTACAACGACTAACTCCCCTTCTTGAGGGCCGCCAGTGTTTTGTCCTTTGCTCATTGGAGGATTTCCCCCTCATTCCAGTGTCTCTACCACATTGCAGCCAACTAGGTCGGACTTTCCACCAGATGGACTGGTTAAGGTTGCGCCACAAACATCACAAGAGATGATAGAAGTGGCACGGGAGAAAATTGTTGATTCATTGCTACAATCGCGGCATGCGACCTTTAGGAAACTACTTGTCATCTTATTCACCTCAGCGATCGATTAATTCGAACTTCTTTGCACGCTTACATGGAGCGTAGTGTGCTTTACCAGTCTCAGTACAGCGATATAGAATATTAACTCTCTTAGTTGGCTTTTCACGGCCATCAGGCTTTGGACGAGGGAAACCTCTGTATCCAGCCATAACCTTACGGAATCGGCGTTGACCCCACTTCAGTTCAGAAGCACGTCGCTTCTTAACACGCTCAACAGTGTGCAGAGTATGCTTACCAGCAGATGGACTGTAACGCATGATTTGACGTGGCATTTTTACCATGATAACACCTTAAGCATCCCGCCCACAAGGGTCGGGTATTTAGCCATACCGCAATAGTAAGCGCCATTAAACGCCACACTGCAAGGGGATTTGACAGGTATTATTGATAAGGCTGGGGCCCAAGCACCCCTCATGGATGCGATGATGCAAGCAGCATTGTGGTTTTGGATTCCAGCGATATCATTAGTCGTTGGAACAGGGACCGCTCTATCATCAAGGTCTGAAAATATTAAGAATTTTTCAAAATCAATTGCAATAATTGGCTTTATTTTTGTTCTATTTAGTCCAGTAACAATTCCTGAATCACCCTCAAGTGCAGCAGGACATTTACTCGGTTCAATTATCGGGCCATGTGCTCTCTTGATTACTGGAATCTATTTGTTGGCCTTTTCAGGAAATGTTGAAGTTGGAAAATTATCTTCTACTGATAGAAAGATAGGTTCAGTTTGTACATTTTTTGGCTTAATATGGCTTGAAGGGATGCATTGGTGGACTTGGACTCCGATGTTGGATGGAGAAGTCAATCCCTATTGGCTAGTATTTTGGCCGACCTTCCTTCTATTAGCTACTGGATTGAGTAGCGGAGCAGCATTTTCTTTGAGATATTTGGGAGACTCAAGAGAGAATGAATCCAATTTTATGTTAGTAATATCTTCGTTAACATTCACTCTAACAGTTCTCGGAATGATGCTTGATGGCCCAAATATTACCTCAGAAACTTTTAGAGATCATTTTTGGCTCGCTGCCTCTGACATTTTTGGTTTGGGAATTGGAGTTGGTTTGTCAATCCTAGTATTCGCATTAGTAATTTGGATTTACGAATCGAGTCTCCCGCCTGTAAAATCCTTGGACGTACCATCACAACAAGAATTAGAACAAGCAGCCTCAATAATTTCTAATCATATTGGAGGTGAACAAGAATGAGTGAAGTTTCTAAGACCTGGAAAGTAATTGTTATGGCGATTAGTGTTCCACCATTGTTATTGATGATTATCGGCGCACTATTAGGTGACGACATTAGCAATCTTGCATTCAAGAGATTTGGTAATGCATTGATTACAGGATATACATTCAGTACAGGATTATTATTCATCAATATGTTCTTCTATGCAGATTCCAGACAGCGTCCTCTTGCACCATTATTTGGAATGTTGCTGGCAACAATTTTTGGCACTATGATTACATTGTGGTTATTGTCCCAAGGTGACTTATTATTGGAAGATAATGGTTCTGCTAGGGCTCAAGCATTGTCAAACATAGTCCGTATATTAGTTTCTTCATTGGCGTTGATAATGGCTGTTGTAGTATCGGTGGGTGGAGTATTTGTTGCAATAACATCAAGGCCGAATCGCAATTTGTTTGAAGAAGAATAGGTTAGCAATGACCTTTTTTTCATGATTGTTTCTTTCCGTCGGTTTCATAAGGAGGAGGTTGGTGGGCTGGCTGTCTAGGTGGTTCTATGTCAAAGGGTACTCCGTCAAGAGGTAAGCGTCAGAAGACTGCTCACATCCGTTGCCGTCGTTGTGGTAACAACTCATATCATAAGCAAAAGTCTGTATGTGCATCATGCGGATTTGGTGCTACTACTCGTATACGAAAGTTTTCTTGGAACAAGAAAACACACCGTCCTAAGGCTTGATTTTTTTTCTTTTGAAATTGTGTTACAAGCGCAATGGCTACAAGCAAGGTTCTCTTGGTCTGTCTAGGGGCAACGGCAATGTGTGGTATTATCGGAGTCGTTGGCCGACATGGAACTCATGTAAATCAGTTGATTTACGATGGATTAACAGTTCTTCAACATAGAGGGCAAGATGCCGCTGGAATCATGACTGATTATCAAGGTAAATTTCGTCTAAGAAAGTCAAATGGTCTTGTTTCTGACATCTTTTACAGCCGACATATGTTACGTCTTCAAGGTAGTATAGGAATTGGTCATGTTCGATATCCTACTGCAGGTTCATCTTCTAGAGCAGAAGCTCAACCATTCTATGTAAATTCACCATATGGTCTTTCATTAGCGCATAATGGTAATCTCTCCAATGCTGCTGAACTAAGAAAGAATCTTCGCGATGTTCATATGCGTCACATGAATACTACAAGTGATTCAGAATTATTACTAAATTCCTTAGCTGTTGAATTATACTCCCGAACAAATAGTCTAGATATCAATGGAGAACAACATATTGACATTGAAGCTGTATTCGGTGCTGTTTCTGGAGTTCATAAAACTGCAATTGGTGGATATGCTTGTGTTTCAATAATCTCTGGATATGGCTTGTTAGCATTTAGAGATCCGCATGGTATTAGGCCACTTATTTTCGGTAAGAGGGAACAAGGTGAAGAAACAGAATGGATTGTTGCTTCTGAATCTGTAGCAATCACTGCCCTTGGGTTTGAGATTGTGCGTGATGTAGCGCCTGGAGAAGCGGTATTTATCTCTAATTCCGGACGTCTATTTACAAGACAATGTTCTGATAATGTACTCTATTCTCCATGTATCTTTGAGCATGTATATTTTGCAAGACCAGATTCAATTATCGATGGAATACCAGTTTATCAAGCGAGATTAGCGCAAGGGAAGAAATTAGCAGAGCGAATACTTGAGGAATGGCCGGACCATGATATTGATAGTGTAATTCCAGTTCCAGATTCTGGTAGAATAGCAGCACTTCAGATGGCTAATTCATTGGGAGTTCCATACCGTGAAGGATTTGTAAAGAATCGTTATGTAGGTCGCACCTTTATCATGCCAGGTCAAGCCCTTAGGGAGAAATCAGTACGCCGTAAATTGAATGCGATTGAGCAAGAATTTAAAGGGAAAAATGTGTTATTAGTAGATGATTCAATTGTTAGAGGAACAACATCTGCTAAGATTGTTGAAATGGCTCGTGAAGTTGGTGCAAAAAAGGTATATTTTGCTTCAGCAGCCCCTCCTGTTAGACATCCTAATGTTTACGGAATAGATATGCCTGCAGTGAATGAATTCATTGCAGATGGAAGAACTATTGATGAAATAGGTCAAAAAATTGGCTGTGACAAATTATTTTATCAAAATCTGGATGACTTAATTGAAGCTACAAATTTAGGTGAAAGCAAATTACCTCGTTTTGATACCTCTTGTTTTGATGGTGATTATGTAACCGGAGATATTTCAGATGAATATTTGCAACAATTGCATGATGCAAGAAATGATGGTGCAAAGAAGGATTCTCAAGAAGAAGACGATGTAATTGACATGCATAATGATGATGAGTGAGGTCGATTTCATTGACGCAAAACTCTTGGATACTTAGATTCGGAGAATTAGGGCTAAAATCTAGGCCAGTGCGTAGATCTTTCCAAAAAGCATTGCGAAGAAACTTAGAGCAATTAGCAATTAATTCCAATACTCCTATGATTCATGAATTAATTCGTCAGCAAGAAATAATTTCATCAAGTGCTCCAATTGAAGTTGTTGAAGATTTACTATGCCATATTTTAGGAGTAGTTGCGATTGACAGAGTAGTGGTATTGTGCGAAGAAGTATCTCCAAGTGTAGTTGCAAAGGCTTACCTTAGCAGAGACGATAATGTAGGCAAAGCGAGAACATTCGGAGTAAGGGTGCGCCGTGTTGGTGAAAACAAGGAGTGGAATAGTCAATCATTTGCTGGAGCAGTAGGTGCTGCAATGCTGGCGGAAGATGATTCACTAAGCGTCAATTTGCGTGAACCAGATATGTGGGTCAAACTGATTATGGAAAGTGATAGAGTTTCACTAGTAGAAGCAAGAGTTAGTGGTGCTGGAGGACTACCAGCAGGAGTACAAGGCGATGTTCTTGTTCAAGTCAAAAGTAGAGATGATATGTTGGGGGCATTTTTGATAATGCGTAGAGGTACTCGCTTGATTCCAGTAATGGATTGTGAAGAGCAGTATATTGAAAAATTATCTAAGTTTGACCCATTCATCGGTTCTCGTTCTCATGCAAAGGATGAGGTTGGGAAGAGAATTCAACGCCCGGCTTGGGGGATACTTGGATTGACAAAAGAACAGGCTGCTCCATTTGTTCAAAAGCGCGAAGATGCTGTGAAAACAACCCCTCTTTCAACATTAGAGCCGTTGTGTGGTTGGAGTGAAGAAGAGAAAGTTGCTCTCCTAAATCATATGGAAAAACCGAGTATCAATATCTCTCACCCTGATTTAGTTTCCTGGATAGATTGTTGAAATTAATCTGCACTTTGTTGCGGAGAGGTTTTCAGCAATGAGGTGTGTGAAGTTGTTATGGTAAAGACACTGACATGCTATCCAACTGCTGTTGATGGCAGAGTCTTTGCTCTTACGATGTCATCAGTGGGTGATGAAGTTGCTTGGTCTGAAGCAGATGGTATTGTCAAATTGGCAAAAGTTGTTGATAATGAGTTGAATGTTATCACTACAATAAACGGGCCATCACGAGTAAATGAAATCGTATTACGAGGAGATAGCCTATTCATTATCGATGAAATGGAAGGGTTGCATTGTTTCGGATATGATGGGCGCTTACAATGGACATACGAAACAGGTGCTGGAGGTAGAAAACTACTTCGTTTTGACCAGTATTTAGCAGTATTAGACTCAATCGGTAGAGTTCATTTGGTAAATTTTCATGGTGATGATTATTGTCAAAATCCTGTGCACAGTAATTGTGCATTGATTTCAAATGCACAACAAAAATTACTGGTCGCAAGTGAAGATGGAATTGTCAAATGTTTTGTTGAAGGTAAGGAGGTTTGGACTAGGCCAAAAAGAGGTGATCTAGGAGAATCCATTACTGCAATGGGTTATACTTCTCAGGGCTTAGTCATTATCGGAAGAGAAGGTTATGCAATTGTAGCTGGTGATGAAGAAGCATTGGAAATGGAATTATGGTCTGGTGACAAATTTGTTCAGAGGAACGATTTAGGTGCGAGATTAACTGCTATTTCAAGTAATGAGAATGGTACATGGTGTGGCTTTGATAATGGGGATGTTAGCAAACTTTCTGAAGATAATGAATTGATAAAAATAACTAATTTACAATTTCCAATCAAATCATTAACATCTTATGATAATGTGGTAATAGCTGCTTGCTGGTTTTACCTGTATGCTGTTGATAGCGATGGTATTAGGTGGCAAATAGAACATCAAGGAATGCCTGAATATATTTGTACTGATAAAGGAAATAACTTTGTTGTTTTTGCTGGAGAAGACCAAAATGACTGGACTAATGAAGAACCAATTGGATTAATTAATTTAGGTGAGGAAGCATATGAAATTGATAAATCTGACCTTGGAATTTGGTATCAACTAAAATCACCAATTCCTCAATTAACTGCTGATGAAATCTATAGAGAAGATGATTCAGTAGCAAACTTACTCACAGAAGATGAAAGAAAACAAATGGATGAGGGTGCGGAAATTGGATTCGAAGGACTTATTGAAGACCTTGAGCATGAGGTTGAAAATGCTGACATTATTCAACAAGAAGTAGAATCAAAACAATTGCTTGATACTATTGATGATGGATTGCAATCAATGGCTATGCTCGATGAAGATGAATTACTGGGCGAGCTTGGTCAAACCATTAACGAAATAATTCTACCACAGGCAGATGCAGGAGATGACAAAGTTATTCCAGCAACAAAAGATGGCAAGGTGGTAGTATTGTTAGATGGTAGCAATTCATTTGACCCACAAAAGCGGATTTCTCAATGGTCTTGGATTGAATCTTCAGGAAGAGAGATTTCTACTTCTAAAAAAGTCAAAGTAAAGTTGTCCAAAGGTAAGCATAGTTTTGAGTTAAGAGTTCAAAGTGGTGAAGGAAATTGGACATCGGATATTGTTTCTGTCATTATTGAATGAGGCTCAAACTAAATTATGTGAAACTGGAGGAGTGGATAATGGCAGTTTCAAATCCTCTGATTGAAAATTACTTTGTCGGCGCATTACAAATGCGCTGTTCTGTTGTTACTGATACTGTTAGTGGTGATACGATTATCATCGATGGTGGTGCTGAGCCAGAGAGATTGATAACATGGATTGAAAGTTGGCAGGGGAGGGGACCTGATTGGTCAACAGGGCCTAGTATTGATGAATATTCAAATGGTAATTATCCAAAAAGGAAAGTGGTTGCATTGGTAAATACACATGCACATTTTGATCACAGTGGGCACATTCCAGACCTGCTCAATAATTACAATGTAAAATGGTACTTACATGAAGATGATTTTTTCCTACAATCTTTGGCCCAGCAATCAGGACAACGTTGGGGATTTGAAATACCTCCACCTGCAGTTGCAGATGAAAAATTAATAGCAGGTTCAGTGATGAGTTTCGGTACAATTGATTTGGAAATATTACATACACCTGGACATACACTAGGAGGGTGTTGTTTGAGATTATTTGTTGATGGTGAGTCAGATCACATCTTTGTTGGCGACACTCTATTCGCCGGTTCTGTGGGAAGAACCGATTTGCCAAATACAGGTGGAGACTTTGATTTACTTTCAAAGTCTATTCATGAGAAATTATGGCCGCTTGATGATGAAATAATAGTTCATCCAGGCCATGGGCCACTGACTACAATTGGTGAAGAAAAAACCAGCAATCCTTTTGTTGGACTATCAGCACCAAAAGATGTATTCTCTAGAGGAAGTTATCTCTAACAATTAATTCATCATTGCAGAAAGTGCTGCTTGAAGAACAGGCAATGCCTCTTCCCAAGTTGCGACGATTCCATAGTCAGCATGTTGGAAAATCGGTGCATCTGCATCCTTGTTTATTGCAACAATATATTTTGATGAACGCATTCCTGCAAGATGTTGGATAGCACCTGAAATTCCGACTGCAATGTATAGGTTTGGATTGACAGTCTTACCGGTTTGTCCTACTTGCATAGAGTGTGAGATTTCATCCCAAGTGTCAACAGCAGCACGAGATGCACCAACTGCGGCACCGATTGTGTCAGCGATTTTCTCAAGGTGTGAGAAATTGTCAGGAGAGCCCATTCCTCTTCCTCCTGAAATGATAATATTTGCTTCAGCAACATCTAATCTTGTACTTACTCTAGCTAAAAATTCTTCAACAGCAGTAGCCATATCTCCAGTTGCATCAACAACTGAAACATCAGCAGAACCGCCTTGTGCAGATGCAGTGAAAATATTTGCTCGTACGCTAATAACAGCATCTCCACTAGTGCTAACAGTTTGCATTGCTTTTCCAGAATATATTGGAGAGGTCAAATTACCACCGTCAATAGCAACAACATCTTGCACTACTGGAATGTTTCTACGAGCAGCAAGACGAGCAGCCAAATCTTTAGATTGAGGGTTTGCTGAAGTGACAATAATTCCACTAGGAGCAACAGCATCGATTGCAGTAGCCCATCCTAATGCATCATATGTTGCAAACAGTTCGGATTTCAATGCAATTACCTTGGAGATTCCTTGAATTGCTGATGCGGAATCAGCAATTGTTGCATCTTCACAAGGAACGATGACTATTGGTGCATTACCAAGTGTATTTGCTGCTGTTACTAATTCCGCGGTTGTTGGATGGATTGCACCCTTTGCGATTTCTGCGATAACAATTGTCTGACTCATGATATTCACCTCAAATTACGTTTGCCTCATCTCTTAGAAGTTGAGCAACTTCAGCTGCAGATTCTCCACCTTCGTATGTTTTTCCAGCAGGTTTTGAAGGTGGTAAACTATGAGAAATAACATTGATTGAAGATGCTGGAGCACTTACAGATTTGACATCCACTTGGGCTTTCTTGGCTTGCATAATACCTCTAACATTTGGTTTTCTAACTTTGATATTGCCTTTATCACATGATATCACAGCAGGAAGAGTAACACTGATTCTTGCATTACCACCTTGTGCTGGTGCGACTACAGATACATTGTCTGCAAAAGTCGCAGAAATAATGTTTGAGACACTTGCCCATCCAAGTCGTTCTGCAATTCCAGGTCCAGTTGAGCCTGCGCCCGTATCTGCCGCTGCCTTTCCACAATAGACTACATCTGCACCGATTTCAGAAATAGCATTTGAGATTATGCTTTGTAGAGAATTTGAATCAACAAATGAATCACAATCAATACGGACAATATGGTCAACACCGATTGCCTTTGCATCTTTTAGAACCTTGTCAGCCATAGCGCCTCCAACCGTAATTGCAGTTACTTCTCCACCACTTGCTTCGCGGTGTTGCAAAGCCGTTTCAACTGCGAATTCATCATATGGTGACATGACCATTTTGACTGAAGATAAATCCACTCGGTTGTCTGAGATTACAATACGAGCATTTGTATCTGGGACTTGCTTTACAAGGACTACTATATTTGCCATAAGAGGACACCCCTCCCCTATTCAATAGGGGGATGATTCTCCGACTTGGGTAGGATTCATGAACCTTACCGAAGAATTATTTTTCTGGCAGGCGCAATGTTTGAAAGCCTTCGGCATTCGCAAGTGTATTCTATGGCGAGAAAAAGAGGTATTGAACCGGACTCAGCAATGCAAGAAGTACTAGGTGCATGGAGAATCTTATTTGAGAAAAACCACATCGAGGAGATTAAGCGTTTGAAAGGATTTGAAGAGAGAGTCTTTGGATTAGAAGTTGAACATTCACTCATTTGTAATGATGAGGTTCTAAAGCCGGAATTTCATACAAGACCTGATTGGACATTAGAACTTGGAAATATTGTTCTCAATGAGAAGATGATGATACATGGTAATGATTCACGGTTGGTTATCAGAGTTGTAAATTTCTCTAAGCATCATCATTTCTCTCTCGATGAATTGAGAATGAGACACCGTTCAACAATGTTGACCTTTGATGTAATAATTAGTCCGGTTGGTGGCCCTCTTGGTTGGATCAAAAAAGCAGTCTATGAGTGTATAGATTGTGAGCACCGTTTTGAAATTAAACAAAGACTGGCTAGAGAGAGAGATGCTCCGCATCTATGTTATAATTGCATAGAGATATTTGCTGCTAAAAACAAGGGCAAATTTCCACGAATACCACCGGTAAATTTTGATATGTTAGTTGAGGATTGTTATTACGAAGATATTGAATATCTAAATGCAATTGAAGTAGCTATTGATAATGATGGCAATGTTTTGAAATTAGGAGGAGAAAAATTCCTCGGAGTCGTCAATGATGAATATGTTGGAACATTAGTTCCAGGTTCAATACACAGAATAAATGCAAGAATTGCAGTTGACCATTTACCCAATAGAGATTTTGTTAAAGATACAAGAAGAATAATTTTGTTAAAGATTCATAGCATTGAGAATAGTCCATTCAAAGTTAGCAATGTCTCAGAGACATCTATCGAACTCAATGACAATGAATGAAATTAATTGGTAATCTCTGTAACCGTTTCCAATAATTGAGGATTAGCATCAAAGTAGTCAGATAGTGTTTGTAATCCCTTTGCTACTCCATTTGCCACACCCATCTTGGCATCAAATGGATGCAATGTTCCATCCTTTATCGCAGCTCTAAAAGAGTCTAGGTCAGTCCAAGTGCTTTCTTCTCCGAATTTAGGGTCAGGAGTCACTTTGATTTCACCAAATTCGGGTAATACGATATATTGTGCTAATTCGTATATTGGTGAATGGTCATCCTCTGGGTCCAAATATGCTTTGCGGAATTTCTTTTGCAACTGCTTTTGTGTATCATGCACTAATACCGCACCAGATGGGTCCGACTTACTCATCTTGTGGTCAAAGGACTCCATACGCATTCCAGTAGCCTTCAATGAAGAAATAATCGGTGTATGTAAGCAGGTTGGCTTTTGCCATTTCCATTTACTAGCCATATCTCTCATGAACATGTGTGCCTTTCTTTGGTCCATTCCACCAATTGCAATATCAATATTCATTTCAAAGATATCGGCTGCTTGCATTGCTGGATAATAGAACTTAGACAGATCGTGGTCACTTGACTCTTCATCTCTACCCATGATGGTGAATGTTTTGCGTACCATTGCCAAGGTAGCACCTTTTGAACATCGTAAAACACGAGCCCAGTATTCACCGGAATCCATTATCGTTGAAGCCCAAACAAATCGTAATTGTCCTGCTCCATCTCCTTCTTCAGGATTGCCCAATAATACTCTAAAAGTATCTTCCATATACCTTGCAGTTGTTTGAATATGCTCCATGTTTCCATTGAATTTATCATTAATCCAAGCGTGCCAATCAGCTAAGAATATCATTACATTAGTTCCAGCATCTATCATTCTTCGTAACTGTAGTGCAAGAACCTTCCATCCGATGTGGGCTTTTCCACTCGGTTCAAATCCCACATAACATCGTATGATCCCATCGCCACCCATGCTAGTTCCATCGGCAAGACATTTGACCAAATGTTCAATGCCTACAGTCTCATCAACAAAACCAATTATTGATGCTAATTGCTGGCGCTTTGTATCATCTAATTCAGATATTTGTGGACATCTTTCAAGATGAGGTGACAGAATTGTTTCGACATTCATTGTATCACATCAAGTTGTTGCCCACTCTATAGAATCATTATTATTCAAAACATATCATTTAATTTCTTGACTTTACCTTCACTTGGAGGGGTTCCATCATCTATCATCTGTTGAATTTCAGCTATCATAGAGTTGACTATTGCTTCCTTCTCCGAAGTCAAATTCTTTGACATCTGCATTGTTTTTTGAGCAATTTTTATTGCACCCTTTGCCTTTGAAAATTTCTTAGCATTTTCCTTTGCCTTATCGCTTCGTTGTTTTGCGTTATATCCTGTGACTTCATCTAAGAAGGAGGACCAGCGCTTACGTGATTCCATTGCAATCTCTCTTCCTCCATCTGAATCTAGTAAATCTCCAAGGTCTGCACCTTTCATTTGAGAAACATCAACTGCTAATTTACCATCTTCATCGAAGTGACCAGAGACCATTAATAAAATTCCATATGAGCCAATGAATTTTCCATCAGCATCAGCATTCACATTTTCAAAGTACCCTGCAGCAATCTTAGCCAATCCAGCGCTTCCGCCCATTTTCTTCTGTAGTCCACGCTTTACAGCAAATCGTTCCATATGTCAATGGCAGAAGTCCATTTGACATAAGGCTCACCGTCATTAACATTGAAAATCATTGGCAATTTCAGTATAATGTTGATACGATGGGGTTTTCATTGATTGACTTGTGGCGAGTACATGCGAGGACGAATCACTTGTGGAATTATTCTTGCAATATTGTTGTTGCCGATGGTTATTGCTGAGCCAAATTCAGTAATTCAGATTAGATCTTCAACTACACTTGATGATTTTGATATCGGAATTAATACTGGTGCAGTTTCTCCAGATGGGGAGATTGTCATACTAGTTGGAAAGGAAGGCTATGTTCACCGAATTTCTGCAATCAATCCGATGGATAGAAGCCAAGATATTGAACTTAATGCTGGACCGACGGCAAAAGACTTCAATGATGTGGCATGGCATCCAAGGGGAAATACAGCACTAATTACTGGAGATAATGGAATGGCGTTGAGATATGATACATATGACCACAGTATTAGCAACGTCAATGGTTCAAGCACAGTTAGTGGCTTAGATCTGACTTCAGTTGCTTGGAGAACTTCTGGTGATTATGCTTACTTTGGTGCAGTTGATGGAAGCATATGGAAATTTTCAGAAGGCTCGGGTTTTGAATCAATCGATAACTATGGAATGACCTCTCCAGTAAGCGATATCGCATGTCATAGAACCAGCAACATATGCGTAGTAGTTACTCAAAATGATGGAATTTATGTAATTGGAAAGGACCATCATGTTACTAAAATGTCTGATACTAAAGATTACACTTGGATGGCTGTAGATTGTGCAGACCCAACCTTGAGAGAATGTGTTGGATTTGCAAGTGGCCTTATTACAAAAGCGATTCAATTAAATTTTGAAGATTCCTCACTATCTTATGGAAAACCACCTATGATGTTAACAACTCTAGAAGGAGATATTACTGATGTATCAAGCGGTTCAGATGGTACTACACTGCTTCATCTTGCACCATTTGGAACAGTAAGACAACAGCCAATAACAAACGAAGCTTATGCTCAACTAATTTATTCTGATGTTGAGGAATGGGATGCTGTAATATCTGGAAGAGCAATTAAGTTCACTTGGGAAACTTCAACTTTGAATGGATTTATCATCACAGATTATGGTAATATCATTAGTTTTGAACCGTTGCAAGAAGCAGGAGATGATAGTATGTTATTCAAGGCGATAGGGCTTGCAGTTCTGGTTGCAGTTCCAGGAACTATTTTTGGATTGATATTCATGAGTAGTCCGTTTTACCAGAGAATGTATGCTGAAAGTAAACTGCGTAAGGTGGTAGGACAGCCTCTTATAATTGCGCTTGCGATTGGTGGTTGTTCATGGGCTTTGGATAACCAATATAATTTTGATACACCTTTGGAGGCACATTTCTTAATTACTTTTGCCATACTTTTCATCGGTCTTTGGATGGGTTATTCTTCTGAACGATCTAATAATAAAAAGTGATGCTTTTGTTCTAATTTTTGAAGGGGTATGTTGAAGAAGCGGTTGTTATTCGTTATCAATAGGAGTGATTGCTATGGAGCCATTCGAAGGACTTGACTTTTACAATATTGAGAGCCTATTGAGTGAAGAAGAAATAATGATTCGCGATATGGTTAGAGATTGGGTTGATGAAGAAGTCTTACCTAATATCGAAAAAGCATGTTCTGATGGAGTCTTCCCAGATGAATGGCGAGTAGCTCTTGGTGAAATGGGAGTATTAGGTGCGCCGCTAAAAGGATATGATTGCCCAGGTCTTTCCTATGTCGCCTATGGTTTAATCTGCCAAGAACTCGAAAGAGGAGATTCAGGATTACGTTCTTTTGCTTCTGTTCAAGGTTCACTAGCAATGTATCCAATTTGGGATTTTGGAACTGAGGAACAGAAAAATTACTATTTGCCAAAAATGGCAAGTGGTGAATGGATTGGTTGCTTTGGATTAACCGAACCAGATTATGGTTCAAACCCAGGTGATATGATTACAAAGGCAGAAGATAAGGGTGACCATTATTTGCTAAATGGGGCAAAGATGTGGATTACCAATGGAACCCTTGCTCATGTTGCAATTGTATGGGCGAAGTTGGATGGAGTAATTCGCGGATTTATTGTTGAGAAAGATGATGAAGGATTTAGTGCGCCTGAAATGAAAGGAAAGTATTCTTTACGCGCAAGTGTAACAAGTGAATTAGTTTTCCAAGATTGTAAGATTCCAAAAGATCGTATCTTACCAGATGTAAAAGGACTTAAAGGGCCATTTTCTTGTTTGAATAATGCTAGGTTTGGAATATCTTGGGGAGCGTTAGGTGCTGCAATGGCTTGTTTCCATTCAGCAAAAACTTACACATTGTCTCGTATTCAATTTGACCATCCTATCGCTTCATACCAATTGGTACAGAATAAGTTGGCTTGGATGTTAAGAGAAATCACCAAGGGGCAGTTACTGGCGTATCATCTTGGTAAGAAGAAGGATGATGGAACTTGGATTCCAGAACAAATATCATTGGCTAAGATGAATAATGTAGACATTGCATTGGAGATCGCTAGAATGGCTCGTGATATGCATGGAGCAAATGGAATCCTTGATGAATATCCAATAATGAGGCACATGGCAAACCTCGAGTCAGTAAAGACTTACGAAGGTACTCATGATATCCATAATCTCATCTTAGGAAGGCATATTACAGGTATTCAAGCATTTACAAGAGATATTTGAATCAATTTCAAATAAGGAATTGAGCAATTCCTATAATCAATCCAAAGATTGGAAATACAATGTTTTCTAATTGACTTCTAGCTGAAGAAATAGCAGTTAGTTCAGTACCCTTCTCTAATCGTGGTTTGAATCCAGGAGATTTTTCACCAACTGCATAAACTATTGAATTTTGTAGTGTAGTATCGACTTGTTTATCATAAGACATTTCTTCATTTGTTCTTGGTTTAATCATCCCCATTACATAACAAGGGTCTCCAAGTTTCAATCCCCATAAAGTCCATCTATGTCTCAAGATTTTTTCATCGGCTACAAACATGGAGAAAATATTACCAAATAAATTACCAAGGTTACGATTGTGATTACACTCCCATTGAATCAAATGTTCTCCAAAATCATTATCATTTCTAAACGAACCAGTAACGATCATTATCCCTCCAGTTCCATCATGTAGGGTGAAATTAGTTCCTCCTTCATCAGTTCTAACCGACCTCCAATGCCTAGAAACTTCTTGACGCATATTTCCATTAGAATCTCTTACCATTCTCCTTTGTTCCACTTCAATTTCATATTCCCAGTTCCAAGAAACCAAGTCGGCTACTGTTTTGGAATGGTCTCCATCAACGTGTAATAATGGTGGGTCAATAATCCCATTTCTAACTTGACCAACCAGTTCAGCATTACCAATTGCTATTGAACGAATATTAGATGTTGGAGTGTCTTGCATTGACTGAAGGCGCTTCCAAGTAAAGAATCCAATTACAAGCCAAATAATTGAAATCACTAACATAATTGGATATTTGGTAATTTCTTCTTGTATATCCTTTAGCATGGATAACTGAAGTGCCAATAAACAGAATGCGATTAACTTTGATAATCCTGCATTTGAAAAAGTTGGAGGAATCGGAGTTCCGATTTTATTCGGATGTTCTGCGATTAACTTTCCAGAAGAATCTGCTGAGTATATATTTTGCAAATGCCAATCTTCAACAGGTGGTGCGGGAAAAACCCATGAGCGCAAATCTACTTCTGGGCGATGAATCCTTTCTCCACCCCAAAATGAAATCAATTCGGTTCCGCCCATTTCACTTTGCCACGCCACTTCACCTGGGCGCATTTCTTTGCGTAATTTGTGTAACTTTACCTGCAATTCACTTGGTGTAGAAAATCCAACAAGTAGTATTCCAATAGCTGAAATCATTGGTATTTTTATTACAATTCCAACTGCAAAAATAATAATTCCAACAACGAATACAATCCACCCAATAAATCCCATTGGTAGAGTAAATCCAAACAAACCTCCGTCAAGTTCAGTGTCATGACCTTGCGCGTTCATGGATGCTGTTAGGCGATTTGGTTCTTAATATTGACAGTTCACACTACTTGCTTATACTGCAGGTAATATGCCCAGTTTTGAAAGTCCAGTCCATATTGGGTTGAGGAATTCTGGTAAGATTCTATGGCGGATATATACAGCAGCAGCAAGAGATATTTTCTGAACTTTGTTCAACTTAACTCTCTTGGTGAATACGTCACCTTGTTGCTTTTCGATCTGTCTTAGTATTTTGTCATAGAAAGCAATCATTGCTGCTGGAGAATATCTAGTTCTTCTTGGAAGTAGCGGAAGTAGTAGTCTTGCTTCTCTTAGATATGTCCTTGCTCGCTTTGCATATGCTGCACAGTATGGCTCCCAATTCATATTCAATACAACCTTCCCATCTAGTTCAGATTCTGTTAAGCCATTTGCTTCTAATTCATTTAGAGGGAGATATACTCTATCTCTTGCAATATCTTCTCCAACATCACGCAGCACATTTGTTAGTTGCATGAATACCCCCCAAGACTCTGCATATTTTTTTGCTGCAGGGTCTTCATAGCCAAATATTTCAATGCACATTAGGCCGACAACAGATGCAACTCTGTAGCAGTAAACATACAATTCGTCAAATGTTCTATACCTGTTATTGTAAAGGTCATCTTCCATTCCTGAAATCAAATCATCAAAGACTGTACGAGGAATAGAATATTGATTTACAGTGTCTTTTAGTGCAAGGAATACAGGGTCGGTTGAGTATACATCAGTATATGCTGTTGACAACTTCTTTCTAAAGAAGAATAATTGTGTGATTTTGTTTAGATATGCTTCTTGGTCCAAGATAGTACCTTGCTGTTGTAAACTTTCTAATTGTTCTCTATATGCGACAGCTTCAGGATCGGTTTCACCCATACTACCAGGGAACTTGTCAGCCCAATCTCCGTCTGCAATATCATCTGCTCTTCGACAGAATGCATAGACTGCGCACATTGCCAGTCTTTGTTCATCAGGCAAATATTTGAAAGAATGATAAAAGTTACCAGCCTCCCTCATAGTCAATTCTTCACAGTAGCGGTATGCTAGTTTCAACAATTCAGCAGGAGGACTTTGTGACCAAATAGGTGCATCAAGGTGAGAGAATGGATCTACCAATTCATCTGCTTCGCCAACAATACCGATGTAAGTAGCACCTTCACGTATTGCTTCCATAGCAGTTACACTAACCGCTTTGACAGTATCTCTAGCTAATGTAACACCTGCTCTAAGCCTATCAAGAGTCGTCAATTGCTTTCCTTCAACCGCCGAATGTTTTGAAGTTGCTCCACCCTTTAGAGGGAAGAGTAAATCAAGTGGTTTTCGGCGTTCTAGCATCTGGCTCACTCACACTCGCCAGTTCATTGGTTAAGAGTCTGACCGTTGTTTGACCATTACGCCCTATGGGCGATTTAATTCTAATCAAAGTCAAAATTACTTTGCTTAAATTTTCAAGCATCTTTATTTTTCTTGAGCAAGCGATCTACTCCACCTGGGATTAGTAGAGCACGAACTATCTTTCCAGCATATGACTTAATTTCACTTCGAGTGATTTTTATTCGTTCTTCCGAATTCAACACATTACCTGATCTCAGCAACGTCACAGTACGCTGGCCTATCAGTACCGGCAGCATACAAGATGCCTTGAGTCGAAGTTGCTTGTCTGGTAGCATTCGGATATAGTCAACAGCAGCATCTAAATGTTCATTTGTGAGGTCTAAATATGAATCATATAATGGTCTAAAATTGTCGATATTAGATTGGTCCATTAGGTCCTCAGGTTTCAGATTATGTTCCTGTAATGACTGCTGAGGAATATAGCATCTACCGAAACGTAAATCTTCAGGTATATCGCGTAAAATATTTATCATTTGTAACGACTTTCCAAATCTAATTCCTTTCTCCAAAAATTCCTTTTCCTTTTCTGAAGGTAAAGAGATTAAATGAGCCAAAGAAATCTTGCTCCAAAATACTCCAACACTTCCTGCAACACGATAGGCATAATCGTCTAATTCTTCTTCTGATTCTAATGCTGAAATACTTCCACCTTCCTTAGCGGTTCCAAAGCGTTCAAGGTCGAGAACTTGACCACTCACAATTATCTCTAAGCACTCTAGCATAAGTTCCTGGTCATCCTTACTATAGACTTCAAGACCCGCTACGACATCTTCCACATTCCTAAGCAATTCAGCCTCATCTTCGTTGGTTTGAATCTCTGCAATTTCAGAGAAATCAGGTAAAGAGGAGGATCGCCCCTGGGTTACATCATTGTAATCTTTCAAGATCTTGAGCAAAACCTCGGTTTCTCCATGTTTAGAATCCGCAATAGTATCGGCAACACGAGCCAATAGGTATAGCAATCCTATTTGGCCGCGAACCTTCTTTGGAAGATATTTCAGAGTCGGGTAAAACGAGCGGGAAGTTGCCTCTAGTAAGGCGTCGGTTTTGGGGTTAATCAGCACCGCCATTTTATCCCCTCATTTTGCCGGGATAGTTCTCTGTTCTTGACCCTGTGGGAGGCAATTGGTATGTATTACTGATTTAGTGATTGTAGTTTTGTATTAATCGTTAATGATTTTACGGTTTGAGCAAATGTAACTTTGTCACAAGAGTAAACAATTCACCGTTTCTTGATGCAAGCCTTTAACTTTAACATCGTTAGCCCCTTTACTGGGGGATTGGTATGCAATGTGGTTCATGCGTTGAAGTCATTCCTGATGACAGTATTTTTTGCCCTGAATGTGGTGCAAGGCAGGAGATGTCTCATGCAGGAGGATTTACTTCGCATAACGCAGTTGGTCTCAGTGGACAGGATGTTTCTGGTGGCCGTTCTTTTGGTGTAGTTTCCGGTGAAGCAATTCGTCAACAACGCGATGCACAAATTGGAGCTGCTGCAAATATTCCAACCGATGTAATGCAACAAATTGCACAAGGTATTCAAAATCAACAAAATTTCCCACCTGGTACATTCCCACCCCAAGGAATGCCGCAAAATCAGCAATTCCCACCTCAAGGAATGCCACAAAATCAGCAATTCCCACCTCAAGGAATGCCGCAAAATCAGCAATTCCCTCCTCAAAATCAACTCCCACAACAAAATTCAGAATTGCCGCCAATGAACAATAATAACATTCCTTCACCAACAGATGGACAAAATATTGGCAATGACGCAATGCCAACGATGAATCATGATGAATTAGAAGCAGTTGGCACTATCATTGCCAGTAATCCAAGTAATTCTCCTACCGACCAGATGGTAAATCGTTTGGCTGAAGCTGAAAGAGCGATGAAGAATGAGCGTCGAAGTCAGTGGCTAAATATGAATCAAACTCCAGCAACAAATGTATTAGCAAATCTGGGTACAGAATTACCTGCTCATCTGCGTCAAGAACAAGCTAATCCTGCTGCAAATGTAATGGCAGGTGCGATGGGTCAAAGTGCAGTTGAAGGTCCAAGTGAAGCTTTACTGCGTAGAATTTGTGAAGTTGCAGTAAGAAGAGTTGCAAGAAAGAGAGGTGTTGCAGTTGAAACACCTCAGTCAAGTGCTGATGGAGATCAGTTGAATGTCACAGTAACCTTTGTTGATGATGGTAGAGTATTGGACACTCCTGAAGATTTGGCACAAGCCTTTGAACATTCAATTCAGACTGAATTAGCATTAAAAGGATATGATTTCTCTACAAATTTGAGCCTATTTTGTTCTAAGGAAGGAGAGATTGAGAAACTCATTGGTCAAGCAACTGAAGAAGTTGAAGAGGAGGAAATGTTTGCCTGTGAAATTTGTGATGGCTTAGTCAAAGAAAGTGATAACGAGTGCCCACATTGTGGTGCAATGTTTGAAGATGAAAATTCACCTAATACCGGTCCACCAAGTCGTTCCGGCCCACCAGGTCCATCTAAGTCAGGAGGTCCACCGAAGTCGGGCGGTCCACCGAAGTCGGGCGGTCCACCGGGTCCAAGTCGTGGAAGTCCAGCAAAGTCAGGCGGTCCACCGGGTCCAAGCCGTGGAGGTCCATCAAAGTCAGGCGGTCCACCAGGTCCAAGCCGTGGGGGTCCATCAAAGTCAGGTGGTCCACCTAAGTCCGGAGGTCCACCAGGTCCATCTAAGTCTGGAGGTCCACCGAAGTCGGGCGGTCCACCGAAGTCAGGCGGCCCACCAGGTCCATCGAAGTCAAGCGGTCCACCAGGTCCAAGTCGCGGAGGTCCATCAAAGTCAGGCGGTCCACCTAAAGGAGGTCCAAAGGGGCCAAAGCGTGGCGGTCCTCCTCGTTGATATTGTAAAATTATTCAGCGAAGTCCAGCATCTTTCAGTGCCTGAAGAAGAACTGAACCAATCTCACTCGGATCATTTGCACATGCAATACCTGCTTGTTTGAAAGCCTCAAACTTTTCTTCAGCAGTTCCCTTTCCTCCAGAAATGATTGCTCCAGCATGCCCCATCCTTTTTCCAGGAGGGGCTGTAGAACCAGCAACGAATCCAACAATAGGTTTACTGACATTTTCTGCAGCAAAGGCTGCAGCTTCTTGTTCTGCATTACCACCAATTTCACCAATCATTACGATTGCTACAGTTTGCGGATCGTTTTCAAATGCTGCAAGACATTCAATGAACCCAGTTCCATTTACTGGGTCTCCACCAATTCCAATACAGGTTGATTGTCCTTCGTCGATACTCATTGTTTGTGCTACCGCCTCGTAAGTAAGTGTTCCAGATTTTGAAACAATTCCTATTCTTCCTTTAGCATGAATGTGGCCAGGCATAATTCCAATTTTAGCCCCACCAGTTTCTCCAGGTGTAATGATTCCAGGACAATTTGGTCCAATCAATCTTATTCCAGGACGATTGTTTACATATGCAACTGCTTTGATCATATCAAGAGTCGGGATTCCTTCAGTAATACAAATTACAACCCCTTCACCTTTGATTGAATCAAAGGCTTCTGCAGCCTCCATGATTGCTTCTGCAGCAAAAGGAGGAGGTACATAAATTACAGTAGCATCAGCATCAGTCACTGTTATTGCCTCGGTCATTGAGTTCCAAACTGGGAAATCTTTTCCTTCAAGTTCTACAGTTTGCCCACCCTTTCCAGGAGTACAGCCACCGACTATATTTGTTCCATATTCAACCATTTTACCAGCATGGAACATTCCTTGTTTCCCTGTTATTCCTTGAACCAATACTTTCGCATCTTCTTCAATCCATATTGCCATCACTCATCACCTCCGATTAAAGATACAATCTTTTGAGCACCTTCTGCAAGGTCATTAGCAGGATGAATATTCAAATCAGATGCAGCTAATATTTCCTTGCCCTGCTCAACATTAGTACCTGCAAGACGGACTACGAGTGGAACTTCTAATGACAATGCTTCAGTAGCAGCTATTACTCCACGAGCAATAATATCACAGCGCATTATACCTCCAAAAATATTGACTAAAATACCTTTGACATTTGGGTCTTCCATAATCATTGAAAAGGCAGTTTTTACCTGTTCTTCATCAGCACCACCGCCGACATCAAGGAAGTTTGCAGGCTCTCCGCCATACAATTTGATAACATCCATTGTAGCCATTGCTAATCCCGCTCCATTTACCAAACAACCGATGTTACCATCTAGTTTAACATACGATAAACCGGTCTCTTTAGCACGGATTTCAACATCTTCTTCTTCTGATAAATCGCGTAATTGAGCCCAGTTCTTATGCCTAAATTCTGCGTTTTCATCAAATGAAATCTTTGCATCAAGTGCAACTATTTCATCATTAGAGGTTCTAACTAATGGGTTGATTTCAACCATAGCACAATCTTGGCTGACGAACATTTCATACATCGCATTCAATGTTTTTGCAAAGGATCTCAATGCCATTCCTGATAATCCGAGAGAATTACCTAAGTCTCTCTTTTGGAATCCCAATAATCCAGCGTTAACATCAACTACAACTTTGTGAATTTTATCAGGAGTATGTTCGGCTACATGCTCAATATCCATTCCACCTTCTGTTGAAGCCATAATGAGTACAGATTTGTTATCTCTATCAACGAGTAAAGCTAGATAATATTCGTGAGCGATATCACAACCTGATTCAACGTATAGATTCTTAACAACCTTGCCTTCATCTCCTGTTTGAATAGTTACCAGAATATTTCCTAGAATATTTGTTGCATATGTTTCAACTTCATCTTTTGAAAATGCTATCTTAACTCCGCCTTGCATCACTTCTTGCCGTGTTTGAGGATGATAGAGTGTACCTTTTCCTCTTCCACCAGCATGAATTTGAGATTTTACTGCTACAACCTTAGAGTTGAGATTATCGTATGCTGTAAGCGCTTGTTCTATTGAGGTACAATGTACTCCCTCTAATACTGGCACTCCGAACTCTTTCAGCAGTGCTTTGCCTTGGTACTCGTGGATATTCATGACCCTCTCCAAGCAATGCCAAAAGAAGGCCGTCTTTGAAGACTTTGATTTGGCAGTGCCAATTTTCCAGAGCGTGAATGGGGATTATTGATAGGCTAAAGCGTAAGGGCAATGCCATGCAGGTAGTTGTTTTGGCCGGAGGAGTTGGCTCAAGATTGCGGCCATGGACTAATCAAATTCCAAAACCATTGTTACCAATGCTCGATAAAACTCTACTCGAAAGAGTTGTTGAAGGGATACCAACTGATTTGGTTGACGAAGTTGTAGTAGCAGGTGGATATAAAGTTGACATGATTAGGCAATATTTTGCAGATTCAGATGTTGATTTTGATGTAACTATTGTGCCTGAAGATAAGCCACTGGGTACTGGTGGAGCACTTGCAAATTGTTCAGATGTAGTAAGTGGAACATTTGCTTGCTTTAATGGTGATATTGTCTCTTCAATGGACATCATGCCTGTTCTAGACTTGCATAAAAGAAATGGCGGTATTGGCACACTGGCACTTTGGGAAGTTGAAGACCCGACTCGATTTGGTATTGTTGGATTGGATGACAATTCTAGAATCACTCAATTCAAAGAGAAGCCTAAAAAAGAAGAGGTTTTTAGTAATTTGATAAATGCAGGATCATATATTTTAGAGGATGATATCTTTGAATATATGCCAGAAGGGAAGCATTCTATAGAAAGAGATGTATTTCCAATTCTAGCCGCGGAAAGTCAATTAAATGGAATACAATTCAGTGGATATTTCATCGATGCAGGAACACCGGAGTCTTGGTCTCAAGGTGTGCAAGCATGCATTCGTAACAAGAGATTTGACAGTGGAGAAATATGTGGTGGCTCGTGGTTTTCTCATCCAATGGCTAAGGTAATTGAAGGTGCGAGAATAGTTGGCTCAATGATAGAAGGAAATGTTGACATTGGAGATAGTGAGGTAGTTGAAAGCACTATCTTATCTGGTTCATCCGTTGGTGATAAATCTATCATTTCATCATGCTTAATCGGCCGCAATGCAACGATTGGCAGCAATTGCAATCTAAGTGGAGTAGTTGTAGATCATAACTCAATTATTCCGTCCCAAACCAATCAAATTGGTGGAAAATGGCCTTTAGAGGAATAATATTATCATCAATTTTGCAAGGTTATTGATGAAAGCCCTCAAGTGGGATATCGTTTTGGCAACACTATGAGCGTTCCGTTGGTTGTTGTCAATTTCAAGACTTATGCTTCTGCAAGTGGCTCTCAAGCCAATGTTCTTGCAGCAGCAATGGAAAAACAGATTTCTCAATCATATCGTATGGTTGCAGTAGTTTCAGCATTTGATTTAAACTCGGTAACAAATGAAAACCCTAACTTAGAAGTATGGTCACAGCACCTTGATTGTGCAGGTAATGGTAGTTTCACAGGATGGCTAGAAGCGGGTAATGCGATTGAAAGAGGGGCTGTTGGAACGATTATTAATCATGCAGAACACAAAGTACCGTTATCTCATGTGGAAGAGTTGATGAAAATACTTCCAGATGGTTTTCCAATTTGTGCTTGTGCAGCTGATGTAGATGAAGCAAAAGCACTTGCAGCACTTGGTCCAACTTTCATTGCAGTTGAACCGCCTGAACTGATAGGTGGCGATATTTCAGTAACATCTGCAGACCCTTCAATAGTTTCAGATACTGTTGCTGCTGTAAAATCAGTAAATCCTAATGTTAGAATCTTATGTGGTGCTGGAGTAAAGAATGGAGAAGATGTTGCTATGGCGATTAAACTTGGAGCGGAAGGTGTACTGCTTGCAAGCGGAGTGACCAAAGCATCTGATGTCGATTCTGTATTAGCAGATTTAGTAAGCAACTTTTGATTATCTTGCTTGAATGAATTCAGCCAGTTCCAAAGCGCTTTGTTGTGATGTTCCCGCATCTAGGTTAGTGCCTCCAGGGCAAGATTCTCTCAATGCACACTTACGACAAGTAGATGACTTATTTGCGAGAGGAATTTGGCTCATAGAATGATGATCTCCTAACTTTGATAACATCATTTGCATTTGCTTGATATCAGAATCTATTAGGTAATTTGATTGAATTAGTTTATTCTCATTTGCAGAGAAACGTTGTTGATTCCAAAAGCCATTACGCCATGCAATTATCCTAATAATGAATTTATTTGCTAAAATTGGTAAATTGTTTTTCCCTCTTATCCATGAGACCATAGCCATAGCTTCTAATTCTTCAAAGCAAGAATCCTTTGAGCCTTGCATATCAATTCTAATTAGATGCCAATGGTTTTGGATTTTTACAGCAATATCTGGGCAACAATACATGTCTATTCCATTAACTGAGCCATATTCTGTTCTTTCAAAAACCATCCATTGTTTGTGATATCGGTTGGTAAGCGCTTGAATAAAGTCAGTTTTCCAAAGAGCATTTATTCTTTTGATAGCATTTTTTATCAAATATTCAATATCAATATTATTGAGTTCTAAATTATTGTCAATTGCTTCCTTTGTACCAACAATTTCATGTATTGACATAATTTTTTGTTGCCGCGATAATTTATTTGTCAAATTTTCTCTTATTCTTCTCTCTGTGAATAATTGTGACCATTCAACATTCATTTGCAGGTCTTCCAGACGTTCAAAAATAGTCTGTTTACTAGAACGTAACATTAAGTCCCAATATGAGCGAATGTCATTCATCGAGTACCATTTTTTTGATGTAGATTGATCCCAGTTTCCTTGATTGATACCGTATCTGATTACCCACCATCGTGGACATGCAAGAAACAATTCCCTTCTACTCTTACTCCACACCTTGTGATATTTCATAAACAGGATGACAATTAGTCAACCTGTATAAAGCACTGGTTGATTAAAATAAACCAAATCTATTTGCAGCAATAATTGAGTTAACAATCGCCCAAATGGAAACAGGGATTACACACCAGCCAATAAATTCAGCAAATACTTCTGAACCAAACTTACCGAATAATCGTGAGAATGGACCTCCAATGGCGGCAACCCATCGTAAACACAATACTGTAAATCCACCCATTAATACGATGCCGATTAAGAAGGCGATTCCATACAAGATTCCAGTTCCACCACTTAGAATACTTGCTCCTACACCCTGCTGGATTAGTGAAGGGAAGGCTAACCATCCGAACCATCCAATCCAAGCACCGATTAATACATCGCGTTCCATATCCTCAAGTTCTCTCCAATCAGAAAATCCTTTAGGAAATAATCTGTGGATTTGCTTTGCAATTATTTTTACTTCGTAAGGACTGCCATTCTTTGCAGCAAAGAAACTC
>JANXHP010000084.1 GCA_024958795.1 Candidatus Poseidoniaceae archaeon
GATTCAAAACTCGTCGATTCAATGATACATGACGGACTATGGGATGTCTATGATAATATTCACATGGGAAATACTGGGGAAACAGTTGCTCAAGAATGTTCAATTTCGCGTCAAGAATCAGATGATTTTGCAGCAAAATCTCAGCAGAAAGCAGCAACTGCATGGGAAAATGGTTGGTTTGATTGGGAAACCTTTAGCATTGAAGTGCCACAAAGAAAAGGCGATTCAATGCAATTTTCTCAAGATGAAGGAGTTCGTGCAGGTACTACTGCAGAATCACTAGCAAATCTAAATCCAGTTTTCAACAAACAAGGTCAAGTCACAGCAGGTAATGCTAGCACAATTAATGATGGTGCAAGTGCAATTCTATTAGCAAATGCTGATTTTGCTAAGCAGCAAGGTTGGGAAATAATTGCTTATGTTGAAGATTATGTTACATCGGGCGTTGAACCATCACGAGTTATGAGTGCTCCAATTCCTGCGGTAAAGAATCTCTTAGAACGAAATAATTTACAAGTACATGATGTAGATATTTATGAGCACAATGAGGCATTTGCAAGCGCTTCATGTGCTGTTGCAAAAGAAGTTGGAATTCCACATGATCGATTAAATCTCCATGGAGGTGCAGTTGCATTAGGCCATCCTTTGGGTTCAAGTGGAACAAGATGCTTGATTACTTTGCTTGGAGTAATGCGTAGAACAGGTGGTAAATCTGGGATAGTAACACTATGCTTAGGTGGCGGAAATGCAGTTGCAATGCTCGTCCGCACAGAATAATCAGTTATTTAGTGAATAATTGTTGGTTTTTTTATACTGATGGTGCTAAATAGGGTTGGGCGTCGGCCACAGACATGGACACTGAGGATGTTACATTCGCCGACCTCGGCGTAGACCACAAGGTCGTACGCGCTTTAGAGGCTCAAGGCATCGTTTCTCCTTTTGAAGTACAACTCGCATCTATTCCAGATGCTATGGCTGGAAAGGATGTTTGTTGTCGAGCTCCAACAGGTTCAGGTAAGACCTTGGCTTTCGGACTTCCGCTTTTGGCAAATACTACAGAATCAAGACCATTCTGTCCAACTTCTCTTATTCTAACACCTACACGTGAACTAGCAGAACAAATTTACAATGTATTAGAGCCTCTTGCATGGGAACTCAAATTGTATGTGCTTGCAGTTTATGGAGGTGTATCCTACAATAAACAATTCAAGGCACTTGACCGTGGTGTTGATGTTTTGGTAGCATGCCCAGGACGTTTGTTAGATTTAATTGATAGAGGAAATGTTTCGCTTCAAGATGTAAATTGTGTAGTTCTAGATGAAGCAGACAGAATGGCTGACATGGGATTCATGGAACCAGTTTGTAAGATTCTTGATATGTGTAAATCTCAGAGGCAAACCATTCTTTTCAGTGCAACCTTGGATGAAGAAGTTGCAGATTTGGTGAGAGATTATCAGACTGATCCAGTAACAATTGAAGTAGGGCCAAAAGAAGTTTCAATGGAATCAATGCAACATCTGTTTTGGATGATGCCAGGTTCAAAGAAAGGGCCAATGAGTGCTGAAATAATCAGAAAAACAGGTCGTGCTATTGTGTTTTGCCGTACTAGGGCAGGCGTTGATAGAGTCGGTGATGAATTGGAATACGATGGTGTATCAGTTGAGACATTACATGGTGGATTAAGCCAACGAAACAGGGACAGAGCAATGGAAAGATTCCAGCATGGAGAAACAATGGCTCTAGTTGCGACAGATGTGGCAGCGAGAGGAATCGATGTTGCTGGCGTAAATTGTGTAATTCATTATGACCCTCCTGAAAATGGTAAGGCATACAAACATCGCAGTGGAAGAACAGCTCGTGCCGGTACATCTGGTGTTGTAATCTCCCTTGTTCAAAAACCACAGAAGAGGTCCTATGCTCGAATCCAAAAAGATGTAGGAATCAATTGTAATTTTATTCCTCCTGAATTTTCAGATATTCCTGAATTTGAAGTAGAGTTTATTGCTCCACGTGCGAAGTCATACGGTCGTCAAGGTTCTAATGCTAGAAATGACCGTGGTGGAAGGCATAACCGAAGTGGACACCGCGGTGGTGGTAGCTACAGAGGCGGTGGTGGAAGAGATTCAGGTCGCAGCGGTGGCGGAGGCTACAGAGGCGGCGGAGGAAGAGATTCAGGTCGCAGCGGTGGCGGAGGCTACAGAGGCGGTCGTGATGGAGGAAGAGATTCTGGACGAAGCGGTGGCGGAGGCTACAGAGGCGGTCGTGATGGTGGAAGAGATTCTGGACGAAGCGGTGGC
>JANXHP010000059.1 GCA_024958795.1 Candidatus Poseidoniaceae archaeon
GTGACAAATCATACTGACCATACTTCTTCCTCTTACGAATTGAGCTCCTGGTTGCCTATATGATGGGAAAATCCAATCTTGTTTTTGTAATGCCATAGTTTGTGCGATTGCAACTGCCTCTTCACCATATGAACGCATGTAGAATGAAAGTTTACCAGTTCGTTGCATTTTGATCATTCTGTCATCAAATATTCTCAGACGCATCATGTATTCCAAACCCTCGATTAAAGTTTCTTTTTTCAACTTAGGATTCCATTCACCCTTTGCTTCACCTTTATCGTTTAGTACTCTAATCAATCCAGCAGCATGAGGAATGGTGTCTTGAGAACTACATTTTGCAGGGTTAGGCCTCCACAAATCTTCAGGCTGCTCTTTCCATTTGCCGCCAAAGTCAGTAGTTTCACCGGGCCTTGATGGCGGAGCGCCGAGGGTGTATGGACTTGTTATCAGCGTCTTTCTGTCCGTCATCGTTTCACCTCAATCAATATCGGCCTTAAGTGATGTTGTATGAATGTCTTGTAAGTCATTGACATAAACATAGGCACCTGGCATGGATTCAGAGTTATTCGGGTCTTGTGATTTTCTAAGAAGTAGTCCTGCTTTGAATGATGAGCGAACCAATGGTCCACTGGCAATTCCACTGAATCCCATTGCAATTGCCTGTTTTGCCCAAATATCATATTGTTCTGGATGTGGAAAACGGTCCACAACAAGGTGTTTTGATGAAGGTGCAAGATATTGACCAATAGTAATCAAATCCACATTTGCATCCCGAAGTAATCTTAGAGTTTGAGTGACTTCTTCATCGGTTTCTCCCAGCCCTACCATTATTGATGATTTTGTCAACATATCAGGTCTCAATTTTTTGGCTTCAGCCAATATTGAAATTGATTGAGAGAAACTTGCTCGGTGGTCTCTCACTATATCGTCAAGGCGTGGCACACATTCTACATTGTGGGCGAAAACTGAAAGTGGCGAATTATCGAGTAAATATGCTAACGCCTCCATATCTCCTGCAAGGTCAGAACAAAGTAATTCTAGAGTAATATCTGGTTGTGCAAGATGAACTGCATCTATGCATTGCTTGTAATGATCAGCACCTGAATCAGATAGATCATCTCTATTGACAACAGTGATTACGACATGCCTTAGATCCATTGAAGTAACAGCCTCAGCAAGGTTTTCTGGTTCATCCAAATCTAAAGGTGGTGGTGTTTTGATAGTTCCAACAGCACAGAATCGGCAACCCCGAGTACATTCTTGGCCAGCTATCATGAATGTAGCATCACCACTGGCCCAACAATCGTGGATATTGGGGCAACGGGCTTCTTGACAAACAGTATGCAATTTATTATCTGACACAGCGGCTTTAGTTTCGTTAAAAATGGCTTGTTGTTTACCATTCGGCAATGAAGTTCTAAACCATTCAGGTAATCTTTCACGCTTTGGTTTTTCACGTAAAGCAGGAGGAATAGGCCGCGCCATTGGAAGTGGTTTGCCCGTCATTCCTCTTCCCCCTTGCCCAATGCCACGATTCGACCATCAAAAAGGTGTGTGAAAGTGAATTGACCAATTTACTTCCCCCAAAGGGGAATAATATCAAACAAGAGTTGAAATGTATAGAATTGCTCAGGATTGATATGGCCCGCCCAGTTGCAATCATTACTGGTGGCGGAAAGAGGATTGGGGCGGCTATTTCTCTTGCGTTTTTAGAACTGGGTTGGCACGTAATTATCCATGTCAACAATAGTCATCAAGAGGCACAACAATTATTGGATAATTTTGAACAAAAACAAGATGCAAAACCAAGCGCAGAAATTATCAAAGCCGACTTCCAAGATGATCAACAATTACAACGCTTTATCGATGAGGTAAATTGCTCCAATCATGTCATTGAAGCAGGTGGGATTTCGGCAATAATTCATAATGCTTCATTCTATATAGCAAAGGATATAGAGCAAATATCGTTATCGGATATCCGATTGATGAATAGAATTCACATCGAAGTTCCTTTCTTAATTACTCAGGCATTTATTCCAAATCTAAGGGCTGCAAAAGGTAATGTTATTGGTATTGTTGATACTTCTTTGGGACGCTCTTGGAATGGTCTATCCCACTATACTTCAAGCAAGGCTGGTTTACGTCAATTAATGATGAATTTTGCTGGAGAATTAGCACCAGAAATCAGAGTAAATTGTGTAGCTCCTGGGGCGGTGTTGGCTGCGGATTGGGAGGCACCTCATTATGCTTCAATTATTGAGAAAGTTCCACTTGGTAGAGAAGGTGAGCCAGAAGACATCGCAAAGGCAATCTTATTTCTCATTAACAGCCCTCATCTTTCCGGACAAGTGATCACAGTTGATGGCGGTTGGTCTCTAAATCAGTAATTCAAAACAGTTTGAAAACCGGTGAAAATAGATGCAGGGGGTGGGATTCGAACCCACGAACCCATAAGGACCGGATCTTAAGCCCGGCGCCTTTGACCGCCTCAGCCACCCCTGCGTAAACCGGTCGGGTCGCCTAGAGTCTTTCAATGATACTCTTTTTATTGCAGCAATAATTAGCAAAATATTGGCTCAACAATTACATCTAGTGCATATTATTGATTTGAATAATAATGATTGTTGGAAAAATCAATCCCCCTCATAGAGGGGGCTTTTTGAGAGCAATTGATGCAAAACCGTTTAACAGTCGGTTGGGCAGGCCGAGATGGTGAACAAGATGCTGACAGGTAAGAGAAGCGTAAATAGCATCCTTGTTCCAGCAATTCTAGTGGTCATCTTATTAGGGGCTCTTGCTCCTCTTACAATGGTTTCAAATGTTGATACTAATGATTCCAAAATGTCTTTGGAACCTAAGCCTGAAGTTTCTAATGTAGTCGGTTCAGTGGAATCATACGACCTCTATTTGGATGAACCAGTTGCAGAAAATGGTGGAGATGGTTCAATTTCCACTGCTGAACCCGAAGGAACGCAACAAGAAGAAAGTGCATTAGGCGGTATTGAATTCCGTAGTGGAGAAATGATTAGTGATTTACAAATTTTTGGAACAGGATCTCAAGATACAGTTAGATTAACTATATTGATAAAATTCGAAGGTAGTGAAGGTTCAACCGCGGATGTCACATTTGCATTAGCAGCAGGTGATTCTGATGTTGATTCTCAAACGGTTACTCTCGAGGATCCATGTACAGGAGGATTATTTGGTTCTTCTTGCACATGGACACCTAACGAAGTTTTCTTTGATGTTGGCTCGGAAGGATTTACAGTTCCTAATGGAAAACAATTGAAATTACGAGTTGATGCACAAGCAACCTGTGAAGGTAGTGGGGGAATTGGTCAAGGCGGAGATTGTGATGTATTGGTTGCTTTTGGTGATATTGACTCATCCCAATCAACCTCAAGGCTTGAAATAAAAGCTAATGCTCTATCAGGCTCTGCTGTAAAAGTTCACAGTTGTCATGTGGATTATGGATGTGGATGGCTTGATGAGGAGAAAGTAGAATGGTCCCCAAATCACCGCCCAGAATACAGAGAAATGCATTTCTCAGTTGATGTAAGAGATGCATTTGGAAGAGAAGATATTCAAGATGTCAAGTTGGTAATGACTACTCCAAATGGTGCATCTACTGAATTTGACAAAACTTTTTCTGAAGATGACTTAAGATTGGATAACAATGGCCTTGTTGGAAATTTCACTTGGACATATGATGCGGGAATGGCAGCAGGAGAATATCCATTATATCTCGAGATTAGTGATGTTCAAGGGCATAATGTTGTTTTCAATCATGAAGGAGTAACACTGGTTGAGCATGATGTATTCATTGATTTACCAATTACTCAACCGGATACCATTCTAATCGCACCCGGCCAAACATCATCTGTGGAGTTCTTGCTAGAGCATACTGGTTCATCAGCATCTATTATTGAAGTAACAATGGATTTGGCGCATCCTGGATTGCCATCAACTTGGTCGCATCCAATATGGGATCAACCTGAAAAATATACTTTGAATGGTGGCGGTGCATCAATTAGGCCAATATTGTCAATAGATGTACCTGATGGAGATTTATCAAGTGCTCCAGATAGGATAGAAATTGAAGCTAGAGCGTACGCTGATAATAACGAAGGTCAGAGAATAGAGGTTGCAATAAAAACACTATTTTTGGAAGTTGAAGAAGTCGGAGTATTCTCAGCCCCTAGAGTCTCAATCTTTGAAGATGTAGAACATCAAAGACAAATTGCGGATTCAACGAGGCCAGAAGCATATGATGAATCACTTTCCCATTATGTTGACGAGAGTGAAACTGGAATGTTCTTTATCGATGTATTTAATTCTGGATTTGATAATGACAACTTCCGCATTAGAGTAGTTGAATTACCAGACGCTTGGCAATATAGATTGTATGATAATGAAACTGGTTTTGAGTTGGAGGAGGAAGGAATTCATTCACTAACGCCTGAAATTGGCTCACACCAAATAATGATTATTAGGATGGAAGTATATCCACCAAGTGATAGAGAATCACAAGATATTGGACTGATTTCAATGACGATTAGTAGTGCGGGTGAAACTGACTTGGAAACTGAAATCGGATTTACAGTTCATCGTACATTTGGAGTTCTCGTTGAGGTGATTGCTGATAGCGATAGTGGAACACTAGCACATGTAGGCCCGGTAGCACCTGATGCAAGTATGTGGTTTAGTCTACGTATTACAGACTCAAGTGACAATGGAGGCTCTCAAACAACTTGGAAAATTATTCAACCGGATAACCTACCAAGAAATACAGATAACAATCCAAAATATGCTAATTGGGATTATTCGGTTTCCAATGGTTCAAACAGTGACATTGTAGTAGTAACTCTTGCTCAAGATGAGTATGTGGATTTGAAATTGGACGTTGGGTTATTGTCTGAAGTAGAAGCAGGAAACCATACTATTTACACGCGTGTAATTGAAGAAGGAGTCGATGCTAATATTGCAAGATACTTTGATTTGCCAGTAGTCATTGAGGTTCAAAAGGATGTTCGTGCAGGTCGCTTAGAAGTAACTCAAAAGAGCGAGAATACGCGCTTCTCACCTCAGGAAACAAAGAACATTGAATTCAGAATAGATAATCAAAACAATGTACCGCTTGATGTTGTTATTACCTTGGATGAACCAACTGATTGGGATGGTCTGATTAGGGCATCATCAGATCAAGCCGGTGGACCATTCATCATTCTCCATTTGCCAGCATATTCAAACAAGGATTTCTCTGTTGAGATTACATCTCCATCTCAATTGAAGAATAGTGAAGAAGTGTCATTTTCATTAACTATGACTCCGATGGATGAAAACTCACCATATGATGGAAATTATACTCAAATCAAGTCATTTAAGTTCAAGACAGAATGTAGTGGAGTTTCCTGTATGTTTAATGAAATAATTAACCCAGAACCTTCAACACTTGCATTGATTATTGTTGTCATATTGTTAGGATTATACAGTTTCTATAACAAGGCAAAATTGTCTGGTGAAAATAAGGATTTTGAAATTGATATTGATTGGGATGAAGAGTTTGAAAATGATGAAGATTCATTGCAGGAAGAACTACAAATTGAAGTTGAAGTAGATGATGATTTAGAGTTGCTCGACGAGCTTGAAAACCTCTGAACTCGTAATTCGCAGTGAAAAGTTGATTACTTTTTGTTAATTTAGATAATAGGAGTCCAGTGTGGCGGTTATCTGTTGGTAATTAACTGTAAAATATGAGCAATGTATGAACATCGTACCATTCCCCTTATGAGGCAAAAGAACAACCCGAGGTTAGTGAAAACTATGCGTAAGTATTCTTCCCCCGCTTTGGCGCGCCCAAGATTGGAGATTTTGAAGCATCGAGATGTTATCAAATCACTATCATTAGTTATGCTCATGCTGATGTCTACATTCGCTACAATTGACTTATATTCATACAAGGCTTTAGCAGCATCAGACCAAGATGGTGATGGATTAACATATGGTCTTGAATATTTGATGAACACTAAACCAAATGACCCAGATTCAGATAACGATGGTCTGCCAGATGGATGGGAGTGGAAATATGGATTGAATCCACTTTCAAGTCAAGGTGGAGATGGTGCAACAGGAGACCCTGATGGCGATAGCATGACCAATTTGATGGAATACAATTACCTAATGCCTACAGGTTGGGATTCAACTACCACTCCAAATGTCCTTGACAAAGGTGTTTGGTGGAATGGAACAGTTCCAGTAAATAATTGGGATGAGGAAAATGCAATGCAATACACTAGAGTGGCTTGTGGAGGTAGTGGTGCTGATGGAACTGGTACT
>JANXHP010000091.1 GCA_024958795.1 Candidatus Poseidoniaceae archaeon
AGGCAAGCCATCGCTGGACTCATACTTAATTGGCCACAACTTCTATTGGGTCTTATACCAATAATAACTGGTTTATATCCTGAATTTTTCTCTTGAATTTGAATCCACAAGCGTCTAAACCCCTTCTTGCTAATATTATGACTATACAGTGGTAAAGGATATGGCCGAGAGGCTATGAGGATTACTTGAGGCGAGCAAATGTCAGATGTTGATGAGATTCATGAAATTCTCTCTCATCACAAACCTTGTTTGCCTTCAAATCAATACCATCCATTAGAAAAAGTGGCTATTTGGTCGGTTCTTATTCTACTAATCGGAATAACAATCGGCTTGGTATTATTCAATGATGTTGTTTGGGTTGAAACATTAAAACCGATTATCTGGGATCCAATCCTCAAAGATGCAGGTGTGGCAGGAGATGCCGGTTATACACCACAAAACACTGCAATTTACACATTTAGCATGTTCATTTGTGTTATTGTCTTACAGGCAGTATTTAGAAAACTGGAACTTCCTTGTGATGATAGAATGACACTTGCATTGATTGCTTGGGTTAGTCTTGCACCTGTATTGAGAGTCCTTGAGGATGCAGATTTCTACAGTAGTGAAGCCGATTGGTTATTCATCTCCCCAGTAATTCATATTCATCTTACAGCTTGGTTAGTTGTGGTTGCATTTACCTCTCATTATCTTGCAGGTAAGTGGGATTTAGACAGAGGCCTTTCGGCAGAATCAAGAAAGCACACAACACTATCCCTAATCCTTGGAATTCTGTTATTTGCACACTGGACAATGCTGTATCGTCCAGCATATGCAGAACATGCACAAATGGGTAATCAATTGGTCATAATAGGCTTAATGGCTTCATTTACAATGTTATATTACGTCTTGATAAAAACTCGAAATTGGCCAGCGCTTACTAGAGGAATGTTTTCTTTCGCAGTTGCAGCTATTGTAATGGGTCTATCACACTGGGGGCAATTCATCATCACACCTTGGCAACAAGAAAGTGGTAGAGTTGCTACAGAAATTACGTTGTGGCCTATTATTATTGTAATCGGTATCCCTGCAATCGTTTGTTATTGGTTGTACAAAAAAGGAATTGATGATGCGCGAATGCTGAAGTTAACTGAATTCACTGCAGGAGTACTTCCAGAAGGTGTTAGTCTCAAGAGTTGGGAATTTGAACAAGAGTTAGTTAATGATCATCCAATTGAACAGTTGTCAAATAATGCATTATTAGCATCACCAATGGTTATTGCAATGGTATTCGGTCAGTTAGTAGATGGATTTGCTACAATGATTGGAATTGATTTATTTGGCTATGGTGAGAAGCATCCAGTCTCTAATAGTGTGATAGAACTTGGAGGAGATGTCAATCAAATGCTTGGAATAACATTTGGTGAAGGCGCTTGGTTATTCACAATTCTAAAGGCCTGTTTGGTCGGATTGATAGTTTGGATGTTTGTTCAAATGAGAGTTGAAAACAGGCAAACTCATCTTCGCCAACTAATCGTCTTAGCAGTGCTTATCGTAGGCTTAGCACCAGGCCTTCGCGACATTGGCCGATTAGTTCTTGGAGTTTGAGAAATTAAGGTCATGGAGTCCTTCTTGCCTTTGATGTTAAATGCGGGTTTGGCTTGGCTTGTATTGAAGGGGTAGCAATGGACAGATTACCAACGCGTGTCATTCGTAGTGACCCTGACTACATTGCTCGTAAGTCTCACAATGAGGCATTACTTGCAACTCTTCGTCAACGCCTTTCTGTTGCAAGTAATGGAGGTGGAGGTAAATATGTCGAAAGACATCATTCTCGCGGTAAGATGTTACCAAGGGAAAGAATAGACCGAATAATTGACCCAGGTAGTGCATTTTTGGAATTATCGCCCCTTGCTGCATTTGAATTATATGATGGCAGAGCGCACTCAGCAGGATTGGTTACAGGCGTTGGAATGGTCCATGGAAGAGAGTGTCTATTCGTTGCTAATGATGCAACTGTAAAAGGCGGTAGTTACTATCCAATGACTGTAAAAAAGCACATTCGTGCTCAATCAATCGCTCACGAAAACCACCTTCCTTGTATTTACTTAGTTGATTCAGGTGGTGCGTTTTTGCCATTACAAGATGAGGTATTCCCAGACATAGGACATTTTGGTAGAATTTTCCGTAATCAAGCTAAGATGTCTGGTGATGGTATTGCACAAATTGCTGCAGTACTCGGCTCATGTACTGCTGGAGGAGCATATGTTCCAGCGATGTCAGATGAATCGATTATCGTCAAAGGTAATGGTACAATTTTCCTAGCAGGACCTCCGCTGGTCAAATCCGCAACAGGTGAAGAGGTCACTGCTGAGGAATTGGGAGGGGCTGAAGTCCACACAGTACAATCGGGAGTTGCAGACCACTTCGCAGAAGATGAAAGCGAAGCGCTTCGCATGGTTCGTAACATAGTTGAGAACTTAGGCCCTAGGCAATTAGCACCAGCAGCATTCGCAGAAGTTGAAGAGCCAGCACACGATGTTGATGATTTACTAGGTTTGATTCCAAGCGATAACCGTACTCCATTGAATATCAAAGAAGTAATCGCGAGAATTGTAGATGGTTCAAGATTCCATGAATTCAAATCTAGATATGGTACTACGTTGGTTTGTGGTTTTGCTCATATTCATGGCCATAAAGTCGGAATCGTGGCAAATAATGGAATCCTCTTTTCTGAATCATCATTGAAAGGTACTCACTTCGTAGAGTTATGTGGTCAGAGAGGAATACCGTTAGTATTCTTGCAAAACATAACTGGCTTCATGGTTGGTAAAGCCTACGAGGCAGGTGGAATTGCCAAGGATGGAGCAAAATTAGTAACTGCAGTTTCATGTGTTAACGTGCCAAAATTCACTGTAATTATCGGAGGTTCACATGGTGCTGGAAATTATGGTATGTGTGGTAGAGCATATGACCCAAGGTTCCTATTCATGTGGCCTAATTCTCGTATTTCTGTAATGGGTGGACCTCAGGCTGCTGATGTATTGACAACGGTCAAACAAGATCAAAGGGCAAGAGAAGGATTGCCTCCTATGGAAGATACTGAATTAGAAGAGTTTAGAAAGCCAATATTGGACAAGTACGAAACAGAAGGTTCACCTTATTATTCAACAGCCCGATTATGGGATGATGGAATTATCGACCCAAGAGATACACGCGATGTTCTGGGGTTGTGTTTGGCAACAGCAAGAAATGCACCGATGCCCGATGAAAAATTCGGTGTTTTCCGTATGTGATAATGTAATTGAAAAATGAAAAATGCAATTGGAGTTTTAATCATGGTAAATATGCAAAATCCCCCGCAAACTGAATTGATTAGCCTAGAGATTTCAGGTTCAGGCTGTCATCTTAAGCTAAATCGTGAAGACAAGTACAATGCTTTCAATGTTCAAATGATCACAGAATTGTGTGAAATTCTACAATGGACTGCACAAAGAAGTGCTGGTGCTTTGGATTCACTGGTTGATGAAAATGGTGAAAAATTTCTAAGAACATTGGTAATCAGTGGTGCCGGACGTCATTTTTGTGCAGGTGCTGATATCAACATGATGCGAGATGCCGGAGCTAATAGTGCTGAAGAAAATCGTGCAGACTCTGAAAGGCTCGACCGCTTATTCAACGGACTTTGGTCTCACCCGTGTTTTACTATCGCTGCAGTACAAGGTGTAGCATTAGGTGGAGGTGCAGGATTGATTGCTTGTTGTGACCATGTAATTGCAAATAATGATATCAAAATTGCATTGTCTGAAGCAAAGTTAGGAATTCTCCCTGCCGTAATCGGACCTTATGTTTACAGAAGAGTAGGTTCTGCTTGCTTTAGAAGATTAGCGATGACCGCTGGTCGTATTGATGGCGAAGAAGCATTGCGAATTGGCTTTGTTGAAAAGTTGGTAGATGATGAGCAACAAATGATTTCACAGGTTGACAAAATAATTGACGAAGTTCTAACAACCGGTCCATGTGCAGTAACATTAGCAAAAGAATTGACATTAGAATTTGATAGATTTACAGATAGTGATGAAGAGTTGAGAAATTGGACTCTTAATTTTACTAGCAAAATGCGTGCATCAAATGAAGGGCAGGAAGGGCTTTCTTCTTTCCTTGACAAGCGTAGTGCTAACTGGAAGCCAGATAGTGAATGATACTTTCAAATTGTTAAGAGGTGGAATAATGGCCAACAAACTGACTAAGGTTCTGGTGGCAAATCGTGGTGAAATTGCTTGCCGGATTCTTCGTGCTTGTAGTGAGGCTGGAATTTCTTCCCTAGCAATATTTGCAGACAATGATGCTAATTCATTATTTGTTGAATTAGCTGATGAAGCAGTAATGTTACAAGGCGATAGTATCGCATCAACCTATTTAGATCAGACTCAAATCTTGAAGATTGCAGCCGATCATGCAGTAGATGCAATACATCCTGGTTTTGGGTTTTTATCGGAAAGAGCAGACTTTGCTCAAGCGGTGGGTGATGCTGGTATCCAATGGGTTGGACCAAGTCCTGCTGCAATAACCCAAATGGGCGACAAGATGACGGCAAGAATCACAATGCGTAATGCAGGAGTTCCTGTAATTCCTGGTGAAGAGATTGAGGAAGTTGAAGAAGAGGCTGCGTTAATTGCGATTGAAGAAGCAAGCCATAGAGTTGGATATCCTCTTCTTCTCAAAGCATCAAGTGGTGGTGGTGGAAAAGGAATGCGCGCAGTACACGATGCTAGCGAATTGATTTCAGCAGCACAAGGTGCTCGGCGAGAAGCGATTGCAGCATTTGGAGATGGCCGAGTCTATCTTGAGAGATTGCTAACCGGCTCAAAGCACGTTGAGATTCAAATTCTTGCTGATAGACATGGCAGAACCATTCACTTAGGAGAGAGAGAATGTAGTGTACAAAGAAGACATCAGAAAGTATTCGAAGAAGCGCCATGTGCTACTATGAGGCCTCAGTTGAGAGAAGCGATGGGAAGTGCTGCTGTTGCAGCAGCCAAAGCAGTTGATTACGAAGGTGCAGGAACGGTTGAGTTTTTACTAGCACCTAATGGTGAATTCTTTTTCCTTGAAATGAATACCAGAATTCAGGTTGAGCATCCGGTTACTGAATTGATTACAGGTGTTGACTTGGTAAGAGAACAATTGAGAATTGCTGCAGGACAACCGATGTCATGTGGAGATTTGATGATAAGAGGTCATTCAATTGAAGTACGATTATATGCAGAAGATGCGGCAAATAATTTTCTTCCAGCTATTGGAAAATTAGCAGTATTCTCTCCACCAGAAGGGCCAGGAGTACGTTTGGATACTGGCGTACGTGAAGGAGATGAAGTCACACCAAATTATGATCCAATGCTGGCAAAACTAATCGTTTGGGCTCCAAGCAGAAATGAAGCCTTGCAGAGAATGAGGAGGGCCTTGGATGAATTTGTTATTCTAGGCACAACTACCAATATCAGATTCCTGCATGAATTATGCGATCAAGAAGAGGTGATTAACGGAGCAACTGATACAACTACTATTGACAGGTTATGGCCAAATGGATGGTCACCTAATGTTTCACAATCGATAAAAAATGCTGCATTATTAGTTGCCTCTTGTGCTGAAGCCAATGGACTACAGCGAAGAAGTTCTTCCAATTCTAATCAAGACATATCAGACGGACCAGTCAGTCCATTCCAAACTTTGAGCAGGAGGTTTCCTTGATGCAGAACCAGTTCAAAACAGAGGATGGATTAGTTGAAGTGGCTATTTCTAAGCAAGGAGATTCATGGACTTATGAAGGGCAATCTTGTCAAATTCTTAATGATGGCAGAATCCAAGTAACTACTGCAGATGGTTCAATGCATCTTGCTAGAGCAGCAAAGGTGGGAGATACTTGGTGGGTACACCTTTGTGGACAGACCTTCAAATTAGAACGAATTGAGCCGGGTGCAAGTGCAAGTGAAGAGCAAGGTGGATTAACAGCACCAATGCCAGGAAAGGTCCTTGAGGTAATGGTTGAAGTTGGTCAAGAAGTAACTGCTGGTACTACTTTGATGATTTTGGAAGCGATGAAGATGGAACACAAAATTGTTGCATCAACAGATGGGGTCGTTACTGCGATTAATTTCAATGCAGGCGACCAAGTTGAACAGGGTGTAACGCTACTTGATTTAGAACAATAATTACTGAAGGAACATTAACAATAATTATTGATGGTTCGGGGATATCCCAATAAAGCCCTTATCGATGTTCATATACTACTAATGACATATAATTAAACATGGAAAAACTTGCAAGCCCAAAAAAGAAAATAACAAAAACTATCATAATCACATTGATATTTTTATTAACGCCAATTTCAACAATTGCTTCAGCAAGCCCGCCTTCAACTAATGATTCGCCAATTGAAGAGAATAACGATAATAACGAGGGCAACGAAACTGAACCATGTGTCTGTGACCCTGCTTACATTCATTGGGTCGTATTTCAGAAACAATCCTGGAATTGGGATCATTATTTTGATATTCAAATAAGGAAATTAAATGAGAGTTTAACATATGATGTTGACTGGATTTTGATGGATGAGGATAACCAACAAGTGATTATATCTGACACTGATACTCGAACTGCAACAGTCCCGAAGTATCATGTAAGAGTCGATAACATAGACTTGCCTGCTGGAACTTACTGTGTCTATGCAGAATTATTTGAATCATCTATTTCAGTAGATACTAGAAGCAGTTGTATTACAATTGCTGATGACCCTGCTTACATTCATTGGGTCGTATTTCAGAAACAATCCTGGAATTGGGATCATTATTTTGATATTCAAATAAGGGGATTAAATGAGGGTTTAACATATGATGTTGACTGGATTTTGATGGATGAGAATAACCAACAAGTGATTTTATCTGATTCTGATACTCGAACTGCAACAGTCCCTAAGTATCATGTAAGAGTTGAAAACATAGACTTACCTGCTGGAACTTACTGTGTCTATGCAGAATTATTTGAATCATCTATTTCAGTAGATACTAGAAGCAGTTGTATTACAATTGATTGTGAGGAAATTCCGGATTTACCTGGAGATGACAATACTGGAGGAGACGACGATACTGGTGATGATAACAACACTGAAGGAGACAACGATACTGGTGATGATAACAATACTGGAGGAGACAACGATACTGGTAATGATGATAACAACACTGGCGGAGACAACGATACTGGTGATGAGGATGAACAACCATACATCCCACCAACACTTGAAGTTGAATTAGATACCACTACATCTCCTTCTCTTCTCTCTCTAACAGCTTCCAATCTTGATTCATCCAAAGATTACACAATCGAGTGGTTTATCATTTCTACTGATACCTTTGACATCGTTTCTGGTTCAGAAGGTATTGAAGACTCAACTGGATTACAAATTACTGATACATGGGTAGTAACCGATGAGATTGAATTAGACAGTGGAGAATACTGCTTATTGGGTACATTGTTTGAAGATGGTGAATTAGTAGAGACTGAAGTCATGGATTGTCAAACTGTTGTAACTCCTGAAGTTGTTGAAGGTGATGAAGTTGAAACTAGTATGGTTGAACAGATAGTTACAGCAATCACAGAAATGATCAGTGGATTAATCGCTTCTATTGTCGAATCAAAAGATGAATGATTCTGATAGTTAAGCATC
>JANXHP010000136.1 GCA_024958795.1 Candidatus Poseidoniaceae archaeon
TGAGCTGCTAATTGTTGAGTCAATTGCCATGCATCACCATCATATTTTGATTCATCTGCAAAAGTTGGAATTAACCCATCCCACACTTTTTCGGGAATATGAATTACTTCTGAATCATCGTGAATGCCACCTCCTTGTAAACGTCTAACTAATACCCTTGGAGGATTTGAAACCTGATTTGGACGCTGGCTAGGACGCAGGTGAACATGCCCATGTAATCCGTCTAATCTGTGTACAGTAATGTTGTTTGAATTGGAAGATTTTTCAAGGAATCCACCATCAATATTTTGATTCCAATGTGTTGGCAATATTATTTCAGTGCACTGCTTTAATGCCAGATTATGTGCGATATGATTTACTTCGGTATCGGTGATATAAATTAGATTCTTGATGGACTTTATTGTGCCAAGACGAACAATGTTCTTGAGTGCTAACAATTCCAATGATGCCCCAATAACAACTATTCTCTCAATTCCTCCACTACCATCTCTACCAGCTGTTTTCATAAATTTATGACTTTGATTTATTCTCTTCAGTGCTTTGATTGACTTACCATTACCGATTGCTCTATGCACCCACATTATTTGGCGTCGTGGTAAAATTCCATCAGCACTATCGAGTAAGTTTCTAACCTCAATTCGGTCACAAGCGATGATGAGATCATTGGATTGCCCACTGCGAATAAACGGTGCTAATAATCTAACATGCGCAGGATGGTCTAGAACCCAACAGGTGCGCATGAATTAGGCTGTTACTATCTCACACCTCAAATCATCGTTTGATAATACAATGCTTTGATGTGCTCGGAGCGCTAGCATATACATATGGAGAAGCAAAGAATTGACATGCCTGGTGCGAAAAAATACGGCCCATATTCTGCGGGAGTCAAATCCAATGGAATCGTCTGGCTCAGTGGACAAATAGCCCCTGAAGCAGGCGATGGCGTACAGGCACAAACCTCCGCTGCTTTGAACAAAATAGATGCATTACTATCTGCTGCAAATCTTTCAAAGCACGATATCTGTTTTGCTCAAGTCCTCCTTGCTGATATTGATGATTTTGCTGCAATGAATGAAATATACGGTGCTTGGATTGAAGAGGTTGAAGTAAAACCTGCGCGTGCTGCTTTTGCTGCTGCTGGGTTACCTGCTAATGCAAGAGTAGAAATTGTTGTTCAAGGAATTGACAATAATTCTTAATGAACCAATGGATGGTGTAAGAATGCCAGGTTCACCCTACATTGAAACTCCACAAGGTTTGTTGACTTGGCCTAAACTATTACGCCTATTTATTCCAACCTTCTCTGTATTACTTGCTGTAGCAATATGGAAAAACCTCGTAGTTGAGTTTGTCATTTTTTCAATAATAATTGCCTTTATCATTGCATATTATAGAAAATAAATAGCACACAGGATTGAAAACAAGTACCTGCTGGGAGTTCCATGTGGCCCGAACACTGCTTCAAGGCATACGATATTCGCGGCCATGCAAATGGCGATGGTAGTGGCGACATTACTCCTCAATTTGCATTACGATTAGGCAAAGCAATGGCTACTTATCTGAAATGCAAAACATTTGCAGTAGGACGCGATATACGCGATTCTTCACCAGCATTAACTGAAAATTTAATCGCAGGTTTTGTTTCAGCAGGAGTTACAGTTTATGATTTGGGAATAGTAAGCACCGGCTGTGTCTATCACGCATGCTGGACACTTCCAGTTGATGGAGGAGTAATGGTAACCGCTTCTCATCTGCCGATGCCAACACATAATGGATTCAAAATGTGTAATGGTACACTACCTTTAGCTGGAGAAGAAATTCAACAATTGAAAGATGTATTCTTAGCAGGTGAATTTGATGAAGGTCAAGGAAGCATTGTTGACCATCCACATATAGACACATATCTACAAGCGATTGTTGATTCTGTTGGCCCATTATCACGTCCGGTCAAGGTTGCTGTTGATTGTGGAAATGCAGTTCCAGGCCCTGCAATGGTCAAATTACTCGATATGATGGGTGCTGAACATACTGATTTATTCTGTAATTGGGATGCTACTGAACCTAATCATGGTGCAGATCCAACTCGTCCGAAGAATATGATTGACCTTGCAAATGCTGTAGTTGAAAATAAACTTGAGTTTGGCCTTGGTGTTGATGGAGATGGTGATAGAATTGGTGCAGTTGATGAAGCTGGACAATTCGTTTATCCTGACAGATTGATTGCATTGATGGCTGAAGATATTCTCGCTTCAGATGCAGGCGATAGTGAAGAATCAAAAACAGTAATCTATGATGTAAAATGCTCAATGAATGTTGAAACTGCAATTATCAATGCTGGAGGAATCCCGCTTATGGCAAAGACAGGACACTCGTTTATGAAGAGGGTTTTAGCAGCAAAAC
>JANXHP010000049.1 GCA_024958795.1 Candidatus Poseidoniaceae archaeon
AAGTAATATGATTGATTGCTGATTCCAGTTACTGTCTCTGGGTTAGTGTTCCAATCAATTTCCAATATTCCTGGGTCTGTAAAAGTGATTGTAGTTGTGGTAAGCATGTTTCCTGAACCAAGATCAATTGTTCCTTCGGTTTCAGCAGGGTCATTTATTGAAGATGCTGTAGCTTCTTCATAGAGATTGCAGTTGTTCCATGAGTAAAAGCACAATTCCCAATCTAGAGTATATTCCGTATTAGTATCCAAATTGGATGAGAGAATTGTTACAGTAATTTGAGAAGTAGTTGAAGTAGTAGTTCTATCATAGTAATCATTTGTAACACTAACTTGTATTTCTTCAGTACCTGTAATACGGCCAGAATCGGCTGATACAGGGGCTGCGATTATCATGGCAAAGGCCGAGGTAATCATTAGGGTAGTCAAAAGCAGGCTGCGGGCACGCGTGGGTGAATCATTTCCAAACATGAACATAGAGTAAGGTTCTAGTTGATAATTGATTCCCCGCCAAAAAATCTTAGCCAATAAAATATGCCTAAACAAGTAAAAAATTAGAAAACAAATGCATAAAATGAATAGGAGGACTCAATCACTTAAGGATGAAAACTCACAAATGTCCTCAATTATCGGAATATTGGGTTAATACCATCAATTACTATCACTTGCGAGAGTTGTGGACGGATCTAAAGTGCAGATGTATACTCTTGTAGAATTGTTTGTTCTTGTCATAGTGTTAATGTCAACATTTACCTTAGGTTATGAGCCACCAATTGACTCTGAGGAAGCTCTCGAAATCTCTCATCTTTCTGGCTCAATTATTCTTTCTACACGCTCAGCAATGGATTCTTTCGGACTTGATGATTTCAAGCAAGGTGCAGTAGCAACATTAGATTTGGATTCACACACTGTATTGAGCAGTAATTGCAATGTCTGTACTAATGCACCGGTAGGAATCCAACTGCAGGGGAATGTAAATATCACTAATTTAGAAGCAATAGAAAGTGGAGGCACTGGGCGCGTAGAAGGTAAATTGGACATAACTCATTTACGCGAATATATTCAAGAGGATATGATTTCAAAAGAGTGGTTGACTGTTGATTGGGATGCAGCAGAATATTCTTCACATTCAGAGGTAATAATTGTCCATGACCCTCCAAAATGGATGCCTCAAAATCGCTATCAAGCATCATTTATCTCTATTGATGGAAATGAAGAAAGCCGTTCAGGTCCTTGGTTATCAGTTGAGGAATTGCTTGGAAATGCATTGAATGTTCGGGGCTGTTTACCAGATAGTTTCAACTGCAACGGTACTAACCGTCAAGAGATAAATCTGACTTCTACATTTTCTGAAGTTGAACCATCGATTGAAGTTAATATTCCAATTGAATGGGTTCTTTTCACTGGAGTGTCAAGCACTAATGAAACTCCGGTTATGACTAGTGATTTACGAGGTATATTGAATGTTGGAGAAGTTACAATTCAAGAAAATATTTGGTGTCCTATTTCAGATGAAGAAATCACAGCATCTAAATCTTGGCAAATTGTTGAGAAAGGAGGAGTTGCAATTGCTCCGATGAGTATTTGGCTTGATGCTTTGGGATTGCCAAGCAGTTCCTTTACTCCAAGTGATGGGGTTTGGAGTGAAGTTGACTTTGATAATACGGGTTGTGCTTCATTTTCTAATGACAAGGGTGAACTGCTTCTTGGTATAGCAATTTATTAGCATTTTAGGTTAATTTTCGCTAGTTTTAGGGGTTTTTTTTCCTCCAATAACAATACATAGTTGATTTGAATGGGCTAAACATGAAGCGTTCCGCGTTAATAATAATAGCAATTTTTGTATGCATGTCGTTACAACCAGTAATTGCAACTTCTGTTGCTCCAAATGATTCTGAAAATGTTGCGAGTTCAATCAATGTTTTGAGTGTAGATGGTTTTGTGACTACTAAATTTGCCAGTGTTGGTTCTGAAGTTGATATTCAGGCTTATACAAGAGGCCATACCTCTAACACATATGTCAGTGCTGATATTGTAAAGTATGATATCGACCCGCTTGATTCAATGATTAATACTGCTTTTCCAGGAACTGGTGAATTCGTTGATAGAGTTGTTTTAACTTCAGTTGGAGCGCATGAAGATGATGCCAATACAATGGTTTGGCAAGGCACCTATACTGTACCAGTCTCTTCCATGGGAGGAGCATATGGGGCTCGTATTATTGCCGAAGACGGTAACCTTCGGGCAATTGATGATTCCACACAACTGCGTGAATTATTCCGTGGAGAAGCTGAAAAAGTATTGCAGGCTATTGATTTCGCATGGGATTCAGCAAACCCTACTTTACTTATCAAAGGAGAATTTGATGAGGTAGAACAAAAAGCAACTTCTCATGGAGGTTGGTCAAATTTTGTCGCTACTGCCTCTGAAGGTAGTGGTATTGGAGGTAGTCAGCAATTGTGGGATTCGATGATTGATGCTGGCCACAATCAATACAATATGTCTGCTGGTGCAAATTTCCTTGAAGCGATGATGGTATATCTTGATTCTGAAGATGTAAATGCTAGTTTATCATTTATTACTGGACTTCTTCTATATGCAAATAATTTCCCATTACCAAGAACATTTTATGATTTTGAAGAGGTTTTTGAGTATATTCAAACATTTGATCCAATAGAAAACTTCACTCGTCTTGAGGGTACTACCGATTTTGAAGCCGCATACAATTCATTACTAGGAAGTGAAGAGTGGGGTGCTTTAGAGCAAGCAATAGAAAATCTAGCCAATAATCAGAAGCCATTTGAATCAATGCAGATAATTATGCACAACATTGCTTTGCTTGCAGTTTCTAATCATCCTCAAGATATTTCAGAAGCACTGATGGAATGGATTAGTCCATTGGTTGAAGGTGATTTTACAAATATGACTCCATTGCAACAACTCATTGTTAGATGGGTTGAGATGGCTGAAGTTCTTAATGGAGAAACCGATATTCAAGATACAAATGATGATGGAATTCCAGAAATAATTATGTGGCAATATGAATATCTTTTGCAGACTACTGAAGGCCAAGCATGGACTGCTAAGATGCAAAGTAGCGCATCATGGGTCAATGATGCTGTTGATGATTTCAACACATTGCCGGAAGACATTCTAGGCCACATTGTAACTTCGATGGAATATTCTGTATGGAGTGATGCTGGTGAAGCAATGGAAGTTTTCGGAGACTGGATTGAAAATGCATCCGGTGTAGATCGCTATATGTATTGGCCAGATTATGAAGGGGAGGAGGAAGATGATGAGTCCCCACCCCCTCAGGATGATTCAATCGTTTTCAGAGAGTTATATCCTGTTCGAACTACATTGTATGATACTCATGTTCTTGAAATTGGAATCGAAATGAGGATGTGGGGGGGAGACAATAATAATTATCCTGAAAGTTTCTCTATGAGCATGACTAATTTACGTGGTGAAACAGTCAACACAAACCTTATGCGCGATAATATGGACATGCACAAATATGTTGGAATTTTGACTGCTACAGGTGTTGAGGAAACTGAATGGTCCTTTTCACAACCGTTAGAAAATTATAATGGAGAAGAAATTGAAAATGCGGAATTAAGGATGGAGAGTCTAAGACCCTCAATGATGGAAGTAATGTTAATCTATGAGGGTAATGATGAAATTTTCATGGTTTCTGCAGCTGGAGTATTAGTTGATCAGGATGAAACTTCTTTGACTGGAGTCCCCTATACTATTGATGCAACAACATATGATTCTGCGGGAGAAATACAAGATGCTGATGTAGATATTGCAGTGATTCGTGTTTCTCCTCAATTGGGAGAAGAGGCTGTACGATCACTTGAACCGGAAGGTGAAATGGAATACACAATTACCTATCCAGATACTTTAGAAGGTCGTTATACAGGTGAAGACCTTGATGGCGATTTGTCAGTCAGAATAATGCAGTTTGGAGAATATCATGATGATGATAATAGGCGCTCATCTCCTCAATCATATGAATTTGAGGAAATTGAATTGTCTGGAATGGGTTCGTTATGGGGTGCTAGCAATAATCTTCCTTCTCAAAGAGGAGTAGTAGAAGTAGTAACTTCTGGAACAACTGTTGAAGGTCTTGAATTTGAGTTTATGCAACAATTGCCGCTACCCGGCAGCCTTGGTTGTGCACGTACTGAAGGTAGTGCTGAAGGAAAACATGTCAACATGGGCTATCATTACAGAACTTTTGAAGGAGATGAGGGGGTTCGATTTGACAAACCTGATTTACAAAGAGTTGAATTTGACTGGGGAGATGGAACTGAATCTGAAGTTATAATTGAAGGTGATAGACAAGGCCCTAGCGATTGGGAAGGACATGATTATGCAGAAGATGGAGAATATGTCATTAAAACTACTTGGGTTGATGAAAATGGCAACGAAGTAGTTGAAGAATTCCAATACAGTACATATGAAGGATTCTGGAATGAAAGAGATGAGTATTATGATGGTTGGATTGGAACTGGTGAATGCTGGATGGAAAGAGATGATTCTTCAATACCAACTCCTGAAATTATTGACAATTTCATTACTGGTGGACCAGTTGAAGTTGTCAAAGAGGAAATCCTTGTATCTGATAGTGATGGTAAAGTGAGTTTGACGATAACTCCACAATTACCTGGAGTTTATGTTTCAATTGTTCAATCAAAAATCACCCTTCCTACTGGTGAAGTTATGACTGGGATTGGGGTGAATTTCGTTGCTATCACCGATGGTTCAGTATCTATTGGAGGTCTTACTGAGATTGCGACATTTGCTGGATTACCCGTATATTCAGTTGAGCCAGATTCATCAGGATTAACAACTCTTACAGTTAATCCTTCAGGAATTTCAGATAATGAGTTTACAGCATCTCTTGGAATTGCACCAATGGCCATGGATGTTCCATTCCCTGATATTGATTGGAGCGAATTAAGCGAAATGCAAGGATATGATTTAGAATTCCAATCTGGTGACACTAGCAGAAGTCAAGAGGTTAGATTCAAAGCTCCAATTTCTTTGGTTGGAGTCGCAATAATGCCTAATGAAGAATCAATGTGGCCAACGGCAGTAACTATGGGAATTGTCTTGAATAATCCTGCACAATTAGATTTGATGGGAACTCTTGGTCCTGGGCAGACAACAAATATCGCATTAGATGATGCTGATGGTGAAGCATCGCGGATTTTAGCGATTGCAGCCCCTAGTGTTGGATTTGACCTTACTTCACTCGATTTTGCTTCACTTACTTCTTTGATTTATGAACAGGGAATTAGGCCAGAAGTGGGTTGGATTGCTGAAGAAGCAAAATCAACTCAAATTTGTGAAAGAATTGATATTTGGCATGAAGAAAGATATGATGAAGGTAATTACAGCAATGTGAGAATTGGAATTTACCAAGAACACTACAATAGTAAGTATTATCCTTCTCAAACAACTCCTTACCCATCTAATGCAGTCCTTGAACGCGAAGATGGCACTGAAATTGATATTGTACACGATTGGCAGACTACTGAATGGGATGAGCGGTCTGTTGCAGGTTTCCATATAGAATCAAATGCTGAAGGAACTTATACAATTTCTACTGGTACTTCTTATTCTTCTGAAGTTACATTCAATGTTTACGAAGAAGAAGGTGAACTTCGTATTGATTGGATGGAGGAAAATATGCGTTGTTCTGGTCAAGAAGAAATGACTGAAGAAGAAATCTTTGATATGTTTGATGAATTCATTGGCGATGTTAATTCTATTGCATGGGGCATTGGCTCAAGCGCAGATTTGAAATTACCATATTTAGCATCACCAATTAGTAACTATACCGTTCTTGGAATTGTTCAACAAGGTTCAGGTAATTCTGCTACAATAACATCTGCAATCGGCTCTCAGAATGCAGAAGCAAATCCTGAACCGTTAGTAATGAAAAATTTAACACTTGACTTTATGCCTGATAACCCTTCAGCTGGAGATAGTTTGCTAATCACTGCAACTGATGAGGAAACTGGATCTCCAGTAGGCGACCTTTCTGTAGTAATACTCAATGATGGTGTGACGATAGATAATTTAATCACTAATTCAAATGGTCAGACATCATTTATTCTTCCAGAAGGTGAATTACTAATTCGAGTATCAGGAGGTATGTACAGTGCTGCAGAATTCATGATTACTGTAACATCTGATGGAACAGTCATAGAAGATTCTCCAGATACTGATGGTGATGGAATTTCTGATGAATTTGACACTGATGATGATAATGATGGCATTCCAGATACAGACGACCAATGCCCGGGTACTCCAATTGGAGCGACTGTAGGCTCAGATGGATGTCCTTCACCAGATTTGGACAGTGATGGTGATGGAGTAATGGATGATGATGATTTGTGCCCCAACACTCCACAAGGTACAACGGTAGAGTCTGATGGTTGCGAAGAAGCGCAGGTGGTTGAGGATGCCGACTCTGATGGTGTAGAAGATGGAACTGATTTGTGCCCTGATACACCGACTGGAGAAGTTACCAATTCTGTAGGTTGTTCAGATTCACAACTAGATGATGGAGAAGACACCACAGGTATGACAGCATGTGAGGAATGGGAATACTGGAACCCTGACCAAGTTAATGAATCCCTACCGGGTAACGGATGCCCCGATTATGTTGATGACAGTGCTAGTGAATCTTCGGACGAATTCTTTGGAATGGATAAGCTAACTCTTGGAGGAATTGGTGGAGTAATCTTTGCTTTGGCAATTATTTCTCTATTATATGTTAGGAGAGGCGGTAGTATTGGTGATAATGATTGGAAATATGAAGAGGAAGATGATCTATTCGATTCACAAAACAACCCATATGGTTCCTCTGATTCATTTGAAGAAGTTGCTGCAGCACCTATGCAAAGTGGACCTCCACGTGCTCCCCCACCTGGCCATCAAGGACATATGAGTGATGGATACGAGGTTACTGAATATCCTGAAGGAAGTGGTTCTTGGTGGTGGAAAGATCCTGAAATTGATAGTTGGAAAGAATGGTCTTGAACTTAGATTATCGCTTTGAGAGTTGTAGTTAAGAAAAGATGATTGCTGTGCAGTGCAAGGCATTATCATGACCCCAGAGAATCTGCGCCTTACTCTCATAGTGGGTTTGGTATTATGTTCTGGGTTATTGGTTGCGTTTCCTGTTGAACCTGTTCTTAGTACTGAAGCGATATTTGACGATGAAGCGGATAAAAGAATTCGCGTAGAATCTATTGGAAATACTAGTCACTCACAGTTAATACTGACTATTCAGCATGATGATGGCCGCTCACTAACTGGAGATTTTGATCTTGTAGAAAGATTGATGCAACTTGAAAAAGAGCTAATGGATGGCTCAAATTCTAGTACTTCATGGGATGAGAAACATGCTTTTGTTTCTAGAGTTGAAACTCCATATGGTATCTGGGCAGAAGCCTTTGCTTCTAGAAACCGTTCACTGGAAAATGCTACTGAATGGCATAATGTTCTATTGCCTCAACTCGATGAAGGATGGTGTGGAAATGGTACTACTGAAGCCGAAAAACAAGCATTTGAGGCGACATTGTTGATGTTACCAAAGGATGCAAATTTCGGCATTGCTTGTCCAGCCTATTCAGGAGCAAATGCAGACCAAGCACCAGACACAGATGAATTGTTGTGGTTGGTTTGGCTTGAGTCTACGGATGGGGATTCAGATACTGACTGGGGAGCTCTTGATTTGTGGGCTCAAAAAGTTAGTGACTCTACTGAATTTGAGGTTTCTGCAGCAGGGGTCAACATGTTATTTGCTAAATCAAAAACTGTAGCAGAAGATGATTTGAAATTCATTCTATTACCTTCGATAATAATTCTTGCAGTTGTGATGATGTTTGCACTAAAGGATTTGCAAATTGCATTAGCCACTCTTGGAGGTGTCGGATTAGTAATTTGTGCAGAGGCAGGTTTGCTATCAGCACTTGGTTTTACTTTTTCAATAATTGACATTATTGCATTACCGATAATTTTAGCAGTAGCTGTTGATGGCGCGTTTTGGTATTGTAAGTCCTCAAGAAAACGAGAGGAAGTACGAAGTATGTTGCTTATGGCATTAGGTACTACACTTGCAGCAATTTCGTTATCCATGTTTTCTCCAATAAAGGCACAACGTTCTCTAGCGTTAGTAATGGCCATTGGTATAGTTCTTGATTGGATAATTACACGCTATGTTCTAGAAGATTTTTATTTAAGAAAACGAGCTGAAATTGATAAATATTCTAAGTTACCAGAACTTAAAAAACCAAATCCTGCATTCTCGTGGAGTTGGCCTGTTGCATTACTATTGTTGGCTTCGATTGCAGTTATTTCTCCGCCGGGAGTAGAGGTATTTGATGTTGAACAATTTCTTCCTGAAAACGACCCCGCATTAGATGATTTAGTGGAACTGCAATCTAAGTATGTGTTAGCCTCAAGTACAATTGCTTGGGTTGTTGTTGATGTTGAAGGTGATTCAGAGGAGGATCTCAATAACATTCTCAATTTACAAAAACAATTAGGAAGTCATCCGAGTGTTATTTCTTTTGAAACTGGATTATTGCGAACTCCAATAATATTGGGAATACAAAATATAGATAGTGGCTTAGAATCGCCTACTATTGATTCTGTTTCAGATGCTAGCCATAGTTCAGCCTTTGTTGGAGATACGCGCCTTCAACGTAATGGAGTCACTACAGGTGTTGCAATTGCAGTATTGATAGATGGGCAAAATGCTGATGCAGCATTACAGTTTCTTGATGATGTTGAAAAATTACTAGAGGCAAATGGATTGATAGGAAAAGTTGGAGGTGATCTCCCTGTAGGCGCATCAATAGCACGTTCATTTGAAGACACAAGAGTCACTCAGATTGTTGCTGCAGGATGTGCAGTTTTTGCAGTGTCTGCTGCTGTTACTCGTTCACCTAAGCGTGCGGCAAGGATTGCAATTGGAACAATTGCCATTGGGGCTGCCGTTGATGGAATGGCAAGTATTGTAGGTGAAAGAGGAGTAATTACCGCACCAATAGTCCTTCTTGGAATGGGTTTTGCTGCCGACTATCTTTCTCATGCAAGTGTAGAACATATTCCAACGCGCAAGGATACATTTGCAAGATGGGGGGCTGCAATAACTTCAATTTCAGTATTTATTTTGCTCGGACTTACATCTTTCCCACCGGCAAGAAACACCGGCAATCTGTTATCTCTAAGCATTATTTTCTCTGTTATTCTAGCCAGTTGTTTAGCAATTACGCACAACATCAATCAGCAAGGTGATTCTGAGGAATAATCAGTTCTTTTCCAATT
>JANXHP010000119.1 GCA_024958795.1 Candidatus Poseidoniaceae archaeon
CCTAAATAAACGTAAAGCACAGTTCTTCTATGCACCACTTTTTCCTGTGCATCAAGTGTATACAATTCTGCGTACCTACACTGATTACACGCTGCAATCATGATACCTTCGCCTTGATGTCGAAAAGGCCTATCTTCTGCCAAATCGTCACTGCCACATTTGGGGCAAGTGCCGCTCTTCATATTCAAGCCACAATTACAAAGTAATTTGCTTTTTCTATCTTCTTTTCAATGGGGGGCCCATGCGAATGCGGGCGATACATAGGGTACCCATAGCAACGATGCCATATACAAGGGGGACCCTTGTGTATACCCCTCTCTATTCTGTTAGAAATTCTGGTTGCCAGATGATAATGACAAATCCGGCAAGCAACCAGAATCCGATTTCGACATAGAGAATGAATCGAGTCTCGGGTTTCAGTTCCTCCATTTCCCCCTTGAACCACTTCAGCAGTGTCCTCAAGATTGTTAACATTGTGCTCCCTCATTTACGACAATCATTCGATACCTTGCCGATTGCAACTGCCAAACAATAACATGATCAATCTTCATGAACAGGCCTATTCATTCAAATGAATAAACTAATCCCAAGAATAAGTGGTTGTGGATATTACACAAGGGTCTATGCCCAAACCCATGTGTTCAAAATTAGTGTTTGCAAGAGTTCATAATAAATACTATTTGTCGCTACCCAAATACGACATATTGCTAAGATATTCCATGTTAAAATCGTGTAAAAATAAATAATGCGATGAGGATTATTATTGCTAACATTTTCTTATCATTAAAGATCCGAATTTCAAGATTGGAGTTTCTATCCTTCTCACCCTCGATATTATCTTCAAGTTCATTGATTAATTCTACTTTACGGGGGTTTGTAGCAAGTTTATACATACCCGCAATTCCAAAGAAAACAGTAAACAAAAGACACCATGGTGCGACGAATGCACTGCCCATTGTAGGGCTTGCCATGACGCTAAAAAATGATAGCAATGACACAACTGCAATTCCAATATATAACGCACCAAAAGCGGAACGGCCGTCACTACTTGTCATAGTATTGGTATATTCTAAGCAATAATAAAGGTATATCCGGTTACTAAGTTCTCATCAACCATGTCTACCAAAATGATGGTCTAAGGAATTTAGCGGAAGACGCAACGCAGTTGGTCTTCCATGAACACAAGCCCATGGATTTGCAATGCGCCTCATATCCTCAAGAAGTCTACGCATTTCTGCGATTGTCAATTTATCATTTGCCTTTACAGCTCCTCGACAAGCATTGAGGAATGCGAGGTGATCTTTCCTCGCATCAATAGTTTCCAAAGGAGCTCCATCTTCGCTAGTGTCTTGTAGTAGGTCAAGCAAAAATGGAACGACATCATCACCCTGTAACAGATTTGGTGCAGAATTTAGAACCCATCCATCTTCCTCTTCAGTCAAGTCAAATCCAACTTCTTTCAGTTTTTGTTGTGCTGCACTTATTCTAGCATTTTGTCTTGGGTCTAATTCCAGTTTCAGAGGACTGAGCCGCTTCTGAGGTAGCCAAAGTGACTCATCGTTACGTAATCTCTCATACCTTACTCTCTCATGCAGTGCATGTTGATCTATCAATAACAACTCTTCTTCAGCTTGAACAAGGATGTAGGAATCAGCAAACTGCGCTAATGGTTCCATCTTAGGTAATTCATTGATAATGCCTTCAAGCGGCGTTTCTTTGCTAGGTGAATGTGTTTGGCCTGCACCTGCATGGCGATGTAATTCTCTTTCAGCGACAGAAAGAGCAGGGGCAATAGGACTCTCATCCATTCCAGGAAGTATCTCTTGGCTAGCCATTGAAGTTGATATTGGACGTTGTTTTTCCTGTTTGCTAATTTCATCTGCAACTGTTCCAACTAGATTCAATTGAGTTCCAGCAGCGATTGCCCAAGAAGGAACAGATGTTCCAGCACCTTCAACCTCTATAGAGTCGCTTATTGCAGAAGGTATAGCATTTGTTCCAGCCGCTTTAAGAATTGGGTTTTGTGGCTCATCATTGTGCATCTTTCTCTTTACTCCACCTGTTTTGAGTAA
>JANXHP010000046.1 GCA_024958795.1 Candidatus Poseidoniaceae archaeon
AACATTGTCAATGTTCCAATAAATCCATCCCTAACACCAGTTTTAGTGATTTTAACATTAACAAATCCAGCATTTTCCATAGCCTCATACCATTGCTGTTGACTGAGTGTAGTCATATGAACATCTAGTGCAGCTGGCCAATCCAATGAGTCTTCATTTTCAGAATAATGGTCAACACCAGCAACAAAAACACCACCATTTTTCAACCAGTTATCATGAATTATTTTTATCATTGATATCGGGTCATTTAGGTAATATAGAAATTCCATACTATGAATAAAGTCCACAGGATTATTTGGTTGCCATTGCGGTAGTTTAGCAATAGAATAATTCCCCTTCGGGTCAATACTTCTGGCCTTTTCAATCATAGAGGTGGAACCATCAACTCCTTCAGCGGATTGGCAATTCTCTATTCCTTGTAATTTTCGAACGACCCATCCATTGCCACAACCAATATCGATTGCAGTAAATGGCCTTTGAGAGAGATTATTGGTTTCTAATGCTAAGTCTAACATCTCTTCAACTGAGGCCGCATGTCCTCTTTCCATACCTTCATCCTTACCTTTACCGGCCCATTCACTGAACACATCTGTGGCATCGCGCATGCACAATGCTCAAGCAAATGGCCTATGAACCGATGCCTCACAGCAGATTACATGGGCGTAGGTATTGACCTTGCAAAAATGAAAACTCTCATTGAAGAAACTTGGGAGAATGACATCATTCCTTCACTGTCTGAGTATATCCGTATACCCGCCTTATCACCCGCCTTTGATCCGAATTGGCAGGAAAACGGCCACATTGAAAATGCAATACAGCATATTGCTGATTGGTGTAAACTACAAGATATCGATGGACTTACTGTTGAAATTTGCAGACTAGACGGTAAAACTCCACTGATTTACATGGAAGTGCCAGGTCAGTTGGATGAAACAGTATTACTCTATCAGCATGCAGATAAGCAACCTGAATTTGTTGGTTGGCATGAAGGATTAGGGCCATGGACACCAGTTCGCCGTGGTGACAAATTATACGGTCGCGGTGGTGCTGATGATGGCTATGGAGCATATGCAAGTCTAACTGCAATACGTTGCTTACAACAACAAGGAATCCCTCATGCTAATTTGAAGTTGATTGTTGAGGCTAGTGAAGAATCAGGCTCGCCCGACCTCCCAGCGCACCTTGAGGCACTTGCCGACAGAATTGGCACACCGGCAATGGTCGTGTGCTTGGATTCTGGGGCGGGAGATTGGGATCATCTTTGGCTTACGACCTCTCTTAGAGGTGTAATAGTTGGAACTCTAAATGTAGAAGTTTCAAGCGCTGGTGTCCATTCCGGAGATGCAGGAGGAATTATTCCTTCTTCATTCCGAATCGCTCGTAATCTCTTAGACCGAATATCAGATTCTACTACAGGTAAGGTAACTGTTCCGGAATTATGGGTTGATATTCCGCAATCTCGAATAGAACAAGCGAATATTGCCGCACATATTCTTGGAGATGAAGTATTTTCAAAATTCCCATTTTTAGAAGGAGTAGCAGCAAATGATTCCGACCTTAGTGAATTAATATTGAATAGAACTTGGAGACCAGCATTAGAAATCACTGGAGCAGATGGTATGCCAACTTGCGCAGCAGGCGGTAATGTATTGCGAACTAATACTAAATTGAAATTGTCAATTCGGATACCGGCTGGTGTGGACAGTGAAATGGCAACAGAATTGGTTGCAAAAATACTAACAGAAAATCCACCACAAGGAGCACATATCACATGGCAAACAGAACACCCTGCCGATGGCTTCCATGCAAAACCACTTGCAGCTTGGCTCAATAATGCATTGATAGAAGCGAGCAACAATCATTATGGTAATCCTGTGCAATTTATGGGCGAGGGAGGAACAATTCCATTCATGCCTATGCTACAACAGCAATTCCCACAAGCAGAATTTATGATAACAGGAATTTTAGGTCCGGAATCAAATGCTCATGGACCTAATGAATTTACTCACATTCCTGCTAGTAAAGCAGTTACTGGTTGTGTTGCCGAAGTAATTGCAGCACATGCTGCACAGAAATTGTGAATAGCGAATATCTATCGCTTCAATATGTGCAAACTTTACGGCCCTTTATGCGTCGGTTTCTTAGGGAAGTGGCGTGTGGGTCAAGGTATAGGCTGTGCCTACAGGTGAGATTATGTCCGAAGGAACTATCACTCCAGAAGTTAGAATTAAAGAACTTGAAGAGAAGTATGAAACGGAAAAAGAACGTTTGTTAAAGATTTTCGCTGCATATGAATCTCAACAAAAAGAGTTGCAAACTGCAAAAACGGAAATCGAGGTTCTTGAAAAGGAAATCATTGACCGTGAAATAGACAAAGAAGCACAAGAAGCTCTTCTCGCTGAAAAAGATGTTAGAATGAGAGAACTTGAACTACGAGCCGTAAAGGGTGGAAAGCAAGTTGAACATTTAGAACCTGCATTGGCAACGATGGAAGAAAAATATTCACGTGAAAAGAATCGTCTTGGAAAATTGATGAGTGTTGCAGAGGAGCTTGATACTGATTTGCAAATGGCTGTTGTTGAGATGAAAGCCCGTGATGATTGGTATGTATCTCATATGTCATTATTTGAAGATCTAAATAAGGCGATTAAAGAACGCTATACAATGATTGAACGCGCTGTTGAGGCCGAACGTCAAAGCGAACATATGTCTCGTGAATTCGGTGAGCGCGTAGAAGAATTAATCGAGGTAAGGGCTACTGAAATGGTAGAGGAAGATGCAGAAGCATCAGCAGCTGCTGAAGAGACTTCATCGGTTGAAGTCGTTGAAGAAGCAGAAGCAGAAGCGGAAGCAGAAACAGAAACAGAAGCAGACACAGAGTCTGACGATTGAGGTGTTTCAATGGGTGGTTTGGCCCATGGTGGGCATGGACCCGTAATAATTCCAATGATGATGGGCGTTAGCGCTGTAGTCGTTGGAGCAATAATAGACCCACTTAGTGGGCTAGTCCCCCTATTCGGAATATTTTGTTTGATGTTATCTGCCTTTTTCGCTAATTTCTGGCGCGACCCAGATCGTAAAATTCCTTCTCAACAAGGAATCATTACTTCACCTGCAGATGGGCATGTAATGTTTGCAAAAAGAGAGAGGGCAATAGGTCGTCGTCCGAGTAAGAAAGAATTAGAATCCGGAAAATGCACAAATGACAAGTTGACTGGAGACTGGTTTCCCGAACCATTAAATGACCCATTAACATTCACTACAGAGCAGCAATTTGAAGCAGTTCCAATTGGTGAAGAATCAGAAACCGATGTATGGAGGGTTGCTGTTTTCATGTCACCACTGGATGTGCACGTAAATCGCGCTCCTATGGCCAGTACCATTACAGCAATGGAGCATAGAACGGGTAAAGGAATGCGTCGCGGACCCTTTGCAGCAGCTTTCAAAAAAGAAAGTCAATACAATGAGAGAGTTCGTTCAATATTCCAAAGTGAAGATGGAACAATAGTTGAAGTGATGCAAATTTCAGGCGCATTGGCAAGAACAATTGTTCCTTGGGTAAGCCAGGGTGCTACCTTGCGTCGAGGTCAAAGATTTGGAATGATACGATTGGGTTCAAGAGTTGATGTAAGAGTTCAAGCATCTAAATTCAATGTCAATGTGATTTCTGCAGAAGACGGTGATGAAGCACATCCAAAGGGGCAATTTGTTATGGCGGGTTCTTCAATTCTTTACACACCGGTGGAGTAGATAGAGCATATTTCCATAATCGGTGGATTGAAGGCTAAAGGGTTGACCCAACGACTTGAGGAAGAGACATGAGTAAGCCTGTATCACTTACATTACTCGGTAAGGGTAACAAGGGTGTACGCATTCATGATTTGATTAAAGCACCAGCAAATACACCTTGGGCTAAAGAGCGTCAACAATCTTGGGATGCAGGAGAACCTGCTACAGTATATTACACTCCGGAAACTACCGCAGATGGCACACCATGTAGTGCAGTTACAGTAATTCTTAGAACAAAAGGATGCCATTGGTGGTGGAGTTCAGGTTGTACTTTTTGTGGATATTTTAATGACACACGCGATGATGTAACCAACGAAGATTTACATTCACAATGGCAATATGCAAAACAAAAATTCAATGACTTTGAAGACCATCAAATGGTTAAGGTATACACCTCTGGCAGTTTGTTAGAAGATAGGGAAATCCCTGTGGAATTTCAAGAAACTGTATTAGCAGATTGTCAGCGGCTAGGTAAGGAATTGATAGTTGAAAGCCGCTGTGAACAAATGACGGAAGAAAAACTAGCTTGGGCTACGAAAATCAACCAAAACTTTGCTGTAGCAATCGGTTTAGAAGCGTATGATGATGAAGTGTTAAGATTCCATGTCAACAAAGGTTTCACTACAAAATCGTGGGAACGAGCAGTTATTAATATGCAAAAATTCAACATTCGAATAAAGACATATCTAATGTTTAAACCACCATTTATGTCCGAGGCGGATGCATTGAATCACAGTGTAAAATGGATAGAAGCAGTAGCGCATAAGAGCGATGAGATATCTGTAAATCCAATGAATATCCAAAGAGGCACAATCATTGATAGATTGCACCGAAACAATGAGTATCGTCCACCTTGGTTATGGTCGCTTGTTGAGATGATTAAGCGAGCCCATCCAATAATTCACCCCGAAGGCGGCCACAATGGTGATGCAGATCAAATTTCACGCCTAATCGTTCACCCTACTGCTGGAGGAAAAGTACGAGGGGCTCACAATTGCGGTGAATGTGACTCTCATACTGTTGCAGCAATAGAGCGTTATGCAGTTTCTGGAGATTTGCGTGAATTCGATGGAATAGATTGCCAATGTAAATCAATTTGGGCCACTGAAATCGCATTAGAAGAGACTCTACCGACCCCGTTAGGGATCTCAAAAAGTCGACGTGGTAATATTCTTGAAAATTTGCGTTCATTGTAAAATCATTACATTCAATGCACAGAATATCAACTATGAAACAAGTCAATACTTATTACCGAACTTCAAGTGGAACGGAATGACCCCTATGGGGTCAAATGGAGACGAGGACGATGACAAACACCACGACACTACCAGATGTAACTACCGGAAATGGAGAGCCATCAACCAGCCGCGTACTATTGACTTTGTTTTTAGTAGGTGTAATCGGTCTATTAGCACTATTTTCTAATGTGTTTGGTTGGGACTCCCTTCCACTACTTAGCGACTTAATTCCATTGATTGGAAATTTAGGTGGTTCAGGAATTTGGTATTACTTAATTGGATTACTGGCGGGAGTTGCCGTAATAGTATCCAACCTATTAGGAGAGGTCCTGTTGGATTAAGGAGGTGTGATGTATGGAAGCAGTATTTTTCGGAATTGCAATAACTGTATTTGCAATGTGGCTAACAGCAAATTACACAGCGAAAGGAATCGGCAGTATGTCAGTTGCAATGCGACAATTCTCCCTATTCATTCTAAACAAAGCTCCAGCAGGATTGGTTGACTTATTCGAAGATAAACCTGGAAGCGGCGCTAGAACATGGATTAATTTTGGTATGCTGTGGTTTGTATTCTCTTCAATCTGTGGATTCTTAGGTCTTTGGCATCATTATGATCCATCAGCATTGGATTCTCTAGCAAGCATTGGATGGTCATATGACAATGGAGATGCTTTGACAGCAACCACAACAAAGTTCCTCGGTGTTGCATTATTTTCAACGCTTGTTGGTGCGGGTCTAGTTTCAATTTCACGCAGTAGTGGAGGAAAAATGGCAAGTGAAGCAAGTGCATCACTTTCAGCATTCTTATTCACACTAACAACAATTTTCGCTGCATTATTGCCATCGCTATTAGGCCTGCTTGGTCAAGATGTAAACAGTGCAATGAATGTTGTACTAATCGATGCAATCTCCAAATTGGCAGTTGCAATGATAGTCGCTGGATTATTCGTAAACGTTTTGCTAACAGTTGCAAATAGGGGTGAAGAAGATGTTTCAACAAGCGCTTGGTTCCTAATATTCGCATTATTGACTTTCATTTTGTCAATGTTCTTAGGATTCTTTGGCGAACTTGGCGGCTCTACCCAAACAGTATGGCTTGCGGGTCAAATGGGAAGCGCATGGGTAACTCTAGCCCTAATATTCGCAGTAGCATACCATATCATTCCAATGACATCAGGTACGCCAATTTGGTCAGGTTCAATGCGCAAGGCAAACCTATTGCTACTATTCATTACTCTTCCACCATTCTTTATTGCATCAGCAGATGCTTCTCCAACACTTCTCAATCTTGGAGCGATTGTCATGACATTAGGCCTTTTGCCGATTATTGCAGGTAGTGTAAACTTACTGTTTACTGCTACAGGCAACACATCGGCCATCGTCAAGAGTCCAGGTGCCTTAGCAGCAACACTTGCTATGGTTTTGATGCCATTCTATGCAGTTGGAGCATTCTTTACAGGTATGGATGTCTTTGTCGGAACAGGACAACTTGGAGATATGGCAACTACAGTTGACATGGGATTCTTATGGACAGTTGGCGGTTTGATGATTCTATCAGGTGCATACATATCTTATCCATTGGCCTGTAAGAAAGACCTTGCTGAACCAAGCAAAGCCAACTTAACAGTCTGGTTTGTGTTATTCGGAGGTTTAGCTTCAACAATTACAAACTTGATTGGTGACTTTACAATACAAGCGGTTGCCAATTCAGGTGTTGAAGATGCAGTTGCCCAAACTGAAGGATTTTATTTAGTCGGAGCAGCATTGTTCTATTTCACTGCAATCGCAGCAATATTGGCTACATTGATTGTGATAAGAACTAGCGCTTCCAAGTTAACATCAAGTCATGCACAAACATCTGTTTCAGATATTGGAACTTACAATTTAGGAGATGGAACAACAACAATTCGCACTTTGCTAGGGCGAGGTGTTGGAATTGACACCACACTTGTAGTAGGGGAAATGGCAGAAGATGAAGGAGGAAGCACAGTAATCGCAGTTTCCGCAGCACTTCACAATGATGAAGTGACCGAATTCCCTGAAGCAGAGGAAGTAGAAGAAGAAGTAGTAGAGGAAGAAGTTGAAGAAATTGCTAAAGAATTGGTGATGCTTGCTGATTACTTATCAAATTCAGATCAATCTATTTTCCAATTCTTCAAGTCCATTGATTTGGATGATTCTGGTATGATAGATAAGTATGAATTTCAACAAGCATTGAAGAGTTCAGATATTGCCAATCTTCCACCATGGGAAATGAGTTCACTCGTAGATGCAATCGATATTGATGGTGATGGACAAATCAATTTGCCAGAACTTGATATTGCGATTGCCAAGATTCGTAACGCCACTTCCGCTAAAGAATCAGAATCAGCAGTTGAAGTTCCTACTAAAGCCCAACTCAATAAGATGAAGAAGGCGGAACTAGTTGAACTTGCAACTTCTTTGGGCTTAGATGCATCTGGAACAAAGAAAGATTTGATTGGCCTTATCTCTGAGGCATGAGGGGGATTCCCCAGTGCGCATCGGTCTTGTTGGAAAGCCGAATGTTGGTAAGTCAACTTTTTTTAGTGCAGCAACACTTGCCAAAGTTGACATTGCAAATTATCCATTTTGTACAATAGAACCAAATGTTGGTGTAGCATTTATTGAAGCGCGAAAACCTTGTCCTTGTAAAGATATTAGACAACGATTAGAATCTGAGGGTCGTTTACAACCAGTTTCTGAAAACGATGAACGCCAAGGTAGTATTTGTCAGCCAAGAACCGGTAGTTGTATTGGATTTCGCAGATTGGTTCCATGCTTCTTAGTCGATGTAGCAGGATTAGTTCCTGGTGCAAGTGAGGGTAAAGGCAGGGGAAATGCGTTCTTAGCTGATTTGGCCAATAGTGATGCACTAATTCAGGTAGTTGATGCTGCAGGTTCAACTGATATTGAAGGAAATCCTATTGGAGCAGGGCAGACAAAGGAAGATGCACAATTAAGAATTAATCAAGAGATAGAGTTTCTTTCAGATGAATTAGACGCATGGATTTCCGGTTTACTAATGGATGGTTGGCAAAGAGGTGTAAGAAGAGTACAAGCAGAAGGTGAGAAAGGACTGGTATCATTTATCCATGAAAGGTTGACAGGATTAGGTGCTACTCTTAGTACAGTTGCTATTGCTTATGATGAATTTAAAAATGAAGTTGGAGATTGTGGTCAACCTTGGAATTGGCAGGACGAAATAATAGCAAAACTTGCAGTTCGTATTCGCGTTGCTTTATTTCCAATTCATATAGCAGCAAATAAATGTGATATTGCACCAGAAGGTGTACTACAAAATATAACTGCAAATGGAACAATAGTTCCTTGTATGGCAGATGTTGAATTGGCATTAAGAAGGGCTCAATCTGCAGGCCTGATCAATTATATTACTGGCCAATCTACATTCAGTATCCTCGAAAAAGAAAATTTGAATGAAGCACAAATCAAGGCATTATCACATATGCAAGAACGATTGAGTTCTAATGGTGGAACAGGTGTTGCAACTATTATTGACAAAGTTCTGTTTGATGAATTAGACCATATTGTTGTTTATCCTGTCCAAGATGAATTACATTGGACTGATGGAGATGGTAAGGTGTTACCAGATGCTTTTGTTGTTGCAAATGCAATTCAAGCCAAACCCCTTGCTTACAAAGTTCATTCCGACTTAGGAGATGGCTTCATCAAAGGAGTTGATGGAAGAACTAGAAGAGTGGTTGGTGCGGAACATGAACTAAGTGATGGAGATGTTCTAAAGATTCACGCAAAATCATGATGCCGTAAAATTAGTGCCGGTAAACAATGCCCTTATTCTTGCAAATAACGCAATAACATTGAAGGCAATTAATGAAGGGGAATTATTTGATGATGCCATTAGGTGACCTAATAGTCGCAATTGTAATGACGGTTTTTTTAATCGTCGGAGTCTATCAGTTTTACTTTTTAACACAAAATCATATGATAAAGCCCGCAAAGCAATTTGATATGAAAGTTGACAAATTATTCAAATTCAAAGGTTATTGGGTTTGGCTATATTCTGGTTTGTATTATCCAATGATTATTGCAACCGTTTTGACAATTGATAATATGAGACAATACAATTATTCTTTCATGTCATTTGTCTTTTTGTTATTCATTCAAATGGCCTTCTTCCGTTATTATCCAGTTCAAACACCTGCTGCTTGGAGAGATTTCAGTGATCTAAAACAAACCCGCAGTGTCCGTTTTATGCAATTTGTTCAAAAGTATGATGACAATACCAACTGTTTTCCAAGTATGCATGTATCAGTCGCAACATTAGTTGCATTCCATGTTTGGAATAATGTTCCAGAAGTTGGTAATTGGCCATTCCTATTTCCAGTAATTATTGCATTAAGTGCTCTATGGACAAAGCAACATTACGTTGTCGATGTAGTGGCAGGTTTCATTCCCGGATGGATTGCATGGGAATTATACAAATTAATTCAATATTGATTGAATTGTAGTTTCAATGCCCCTTTGGCCGGTCATAGGCCGGAGTTAATCGGGCCATATCTCCAGAGAATTGAGAAGAACGATAGATGAACCAAAGTGGAGTTAATAGAGTTAACAAGATTAGAACGATGAGAAAATACATTCCCCATGGAGTCACTCCAGATAGGGAAGTAGACCAGAAAATCCACAATATTGGCAGATAGAGAAAGAAACTGTATCTGCGTGCAACAACGCTGAATCTTGCATTCTTTTGTGAAGCGTTGAATAGAGTTGGAGCTTCTTCTTCAGTTACGAATCCTTCCTCTACTCCACAACGAACACAGACATGTGTTCGTGGTCCAATTCCATGAATGAAATAGTTGCGCGGATATTTACTTGAGCAGATACGACAGGTCGGCATAGTGTTCCCTCAAACTAGGCGAGTCGCTTTAGATTCTTCAAGCATCCGCATACATCTTCAAGAAATTCGCTATCAATATGTTCCCATCAGCAGAGCCAACAGATTCTGGATGGAATTGGACAGAACAAATTGGCAGTGTTGGATGTTGAAGTGCCATGATGATAGATTTGCTTTGATCTGTAGAAGAAATGATAAATTCAGAGTTTGAATTTTTGTCCTCAACTACTAATGAATGATAGCGGGTAAAATTTGTTGGAGATTTTATTCCAGTAAAAAGACCACTTGAATTGTGATGGCATGGCCTTGGAGCACCATGAACCGGGCCTAGGGGGGCGTGAATGATATCCATGCCACTTGCCACTGCTAGTGCTTGATGACCGAGACAAACGCCCAATAGAGGTATATTCAATTGACCTGCAATAGCATGGTTAGAAATCGCCATTGTCAAATCTGAATCAGATGGATTTCCAGGGCCAGGCCCTATTATTAGATGGGTTGGATTTAACAATTCTAGTAAATCAAATAATGTAGTCGGGTCAGAAAAAGCATCTGCAATTGCACCGCGTCCACGAACGATAGTGACATCATGTCCTAGAATAGCAACATTATGTGCAATGTTGTATGTGAATGAATCTAAATTGTCTATTAACAATACACCACAAGAGGTAATTGGTGATGAATCATCGCGTAATAAATTACGAATTTCTTCTAGTTGGAATACCTTACCGAGCCTTCCATTTTCAATTCTAATAGTATCACTATTTTCAGGTATTTGTGGATGGATGCTCAGTTGTGCTGAATGGCCGATTTGTTTGTTCTGCGGTATCCAGCCACAGGCTCTTCGCAATGCAACAGCTTTCCATTTAGCCTCGGAAACCTCTGCTACTGGATTACTTGCGATAGTAATTCCACCACCTGCAACAATAGTTCCACTCCAAAGGTTACCAATTCTATGAGCTTCTAAAGTTCGAATCAGAATATTCCAAGAACTTGAACCACTATACACATCTACCCATCCGATTGAACCAGTCCAAAAAGAACGAGATTGCTGCTCTAGTTGGTCGATTGCAGCACATACAGCAGTTCGTGGACACCCGGTAATACTGCCACCAGGAAATATACTCTGTATTGCATTTATTCCATTAGTATTGGGCAATATTGAACCTTTGATATGACTAACTAAATGTTGGACATCTGCATATACTTCTACATCAAATCGCTCTACCTTTACCGAATCAACAGAACAAACCTCTGATAGATCATTACGCATCAAATCAACTAACATTCTATGTTCGCTTCTTTCTTTTTCATCAGCTAACATTTCTATTCGTAGCAACTCCTCTTCCTCACTACTTCGTCCTCTAGGACAAGTACCCTTTATCGGCGCAGTATTAATTTCATCATCATTACATCTCAGTAGTGTTTCAGGAGAACTGGAAGCTAGGGCGAATCCGATATCTTCTGCTTCAAGATATGCAGAAAAAGGAGCAGGATTATCAATTGATAACCGATCAAATACATCGCTAGGATGGCTGAGTAAATCCCCACTCCACCGCCTGCCAAAATTAACTTGGTATACTTGGCCTGAACGAATTGAATCTTGAATCCGATTTACTACATTTTCATGCTCTTCATCACTATGACTACTAGTTTCAATAATTTCTCCCTGTGGTAGTGTAGGAGGCTGGAAGGTTTGATTTTCAAAATTAGATAATAGTTTGTTCACTTTTTCAGACCATTCATCATCAGTGAGAGAAAATACATCTAGTAGTTGTGAATTTTTGTCGTGAATAATAACTTTGTCAATTAACCAAAGAACTGCTAGTAAAGCCCCTTCTTGTGGAGGGTTTTGTAATGCTATTGGCTGAGTCCATTGTAGCATATCATATGCTAATCCCCCACTCCAAAATGGTCGCTTTGGAAGATGTTGGTCAGTAATGATAGAGTTTGAAACAAACTCAGTCTCATTACTATGTTGTTTTAATTTGATGAATAGATCATCTAATCCATCAGAATATATTGAATCTGAATGATACCAGCAACCATGCCGCCATTGCTCTATTTCTGCAACAAACTGTGGCTTTTTTATTATTAGGTTAAACTCACCATTTAATGCATCAGCATTTGCTTGAGCAGGAATTATTTGTCTACTTGGTTGTTTGATTACAACTCGTACAGAACTAGGTCCACAGAGGAATGAATGTTGTGCGAGGTGACTTTTAGGCCCACCTGATAGCAGAATCACCGAATCTGGAGAGCCATACTTTATCGCATTCTTACCAAGTAACCCAGCCTCGTTTAGGCTATTACGTAGGTTAAGAATTGGACAGGTCATTCAATCCACCATCTTTGTCCAATTGTTTGAATCTTCATAGTGTTGAGACAATATCTTGCGACAAACCTGAGTTAATGCATCAGCAGTACCGCCAATGTCTTCACCATCGATTGTTATTATTCTGCTCGCACCCATACCACTTCCAAGTGCTACCATTTCATGCGCTCTAGCAACTATTCTTTCGGTTAACTTGCCATTTTGAACTGGCAACCCATGTGCTTCAAGTCCAGCCAATATTATACTTCTAGTAATACTCTCCACGCCTCCTTGTTCGCTATTAGAATACCAAACTACACCATCTTCATCAAGTAAAATTGGTGAGGCTCTATCGCCATCAATTATTGAGAATTCATGAACTAATAGAGCAAGGTCAGAACCTTTGCTATCAGCTTTTATTCTCGCTTGGTGATAAGGTGCCCAATCGCCGTGTTTTGTTCCAGTAACCTTTCTGTTCCAGCGCGGAGCGGGTACAGTAATCGCTTCAATTTCTTCATTGCGTAATGTAATGGGTCTTGCAGATAATTGAACAGATGATTTACTATTACAATCAATCACAATTTTCACAAGACCAATCGGTTGTATTAATTGTCCATTTTGCAGAGGTTGTATTTCAACAAAGGCCTTTTTTATTTCAGCCTCAAGATTTTCTGGTAAGTCTAACCTCAATCGTTCAGCATGGTTTGATAAGCGATTCAAGTGGGTTTGAAAATCAGCGAAATGACATAATCCATCCCATGTAACTGTGGTGAATACCGAATCACGCGGACGTGACTGGCTCATCTCGTCTCGCCCCATCACAACAGGTCATCAAGGAATGATGTGTCAATGTTCTGTTGGGCTTGTTGAGGTGGCTTTTCGATTAAATCATCAAGCAGTGTGTCGTTTCTAACAGGCTGTAGCACAGGTTGTTGGCTTTGGTATGCTGGACGCCCATAACTATCGGTTTGTACTCTGTTTGCAGCAGCATATATGTCATTAGATTGTGTTTGACTAATCGTTGCAGCTGGAGCAACTGTTGTAGCAGGTAACCCTTTCGGCACATTATCCCAGCCACTTTCATTTTGCAATCCCCAAGTCGCTTCTTGTAATTCCCAATCCTTACTTCGGCGTTGGTTAGATCCACGTGTTTTGAATATTGCTAATATTAAGAATAAGGCGACAATCGCTAATCCAATGGCTAATAGATTCGGAGTCGTCAAGTAGGAACTCAATTGCTTGCTCTCATCTTCACTATTCTCTCCATTATTTACGCCACCAATGGCACCTGCATCAAACGCATCCAATTTGATAGGCTTGACATTTTCTTTGTTGAAGTCATCATCGATTGCACTTACCGAGACATACCATGCAGTCTTATTCGTTAGGTCTTCAAATCCATTTTGAGTGATTAGGAACGTATTGCTTGCCTTTACTTCTCCTACAAATACAGCATCATCAGTGCTAGAGTATTCATCTGCAGAGATATAAATCTGATATCCACGGACAGAAGTAGAAGTGGCATGATGCCATTGCACTAGAATATTGATTTCTTCATTCCATGCCAAACTGATACCTGCAATATCTGGCAAATGCGAGCCTTCATCATAAACTCCATCATCAACCGATGCAGCACTTACCACAATCAATTCATCTTCAAAGGAATTTCCAGAGGAATCTATTACGACTACTGCTACCCAAACCATTTGTCCAGGTACAATAGGTGTGTCTCCTGCTGTTAATTTGATAGTTAGAGGTAATTCCGGAGTTCTTGGCAAAGTCGTTATTGGAGCGATTGGGCCATCTCCTCCAGTACTGACAGATGAGAATTGCCAAGTAGCTGCATAAACCTCATATGATTTCACATCACCATCACTTGACAAATCAAAGTCAAGCAATAAGGAAGTTCCATCATCAGCAGGCTTGTCATACAGTTGTAATTCTTGCAACCGATCTGGGGCAGTGTTATCATTCAAATTGTCAATTGGAGTCACAGTTGCTTGAACCAAATCGGTAAGGAATACATTTCCTTTGATGTCATGTACAGTGACTGTAACATAAAGTTCCACATCTGGCATTATTGATTTAGGCATTGTTTCTAATAATGAATCTCCTCCATATAGAGCAGTACTCATAGTAATTTCAATTGGGTTCTTATCCTCATCAATCCATTGCTTGTTCACCTTCAAACAGGCACAGTTTGCTGAATCGTCACCTCTTGCAGCCCAAAGTGATGACAAGTCTGTAACAGGTTTATCAGCAACCCATACGATGTAGTGGGAGAAATCATCAGCATCTGAAATCGACCAAACAACATCTATCGCAGTTCCATCATCATCAGCATGGTCAAAGGCATTGATTACGCCAATACGACTCGGCGTTGTGCCAGAGCCAACCGTGTTTCTAAACGGTGTAACACCGACAACATCAACATCGTCCAAGTTGGCATTTAGCCAATCATCGTATGCGACAACACCAACCCAGTACAGTTGCCCATCTTGGAGAGGAATGCCATCCATACTGGATACTATTGTTGAGTTCTCAGCACAATCGTTGACGATTGTTACCTGTGAGTAACCATCAACATTTGTTGAATTGGCAAGCGCCACGTCTTCATCACCCTCCATCATAAAGACGGCATAGAATGCACAATCTTCAGCACTGCTAACATCCCAAGAGAGAGTAATTCGTCCACCATC
>JANXHP010000061.1 GCA_024958795.1 Candidatus Poseidoniaceae archaeon
CCCAGTTCCTTTACCCGAGGGTGATATTGCAAGCGAGGTTCCAATCGTCAAGAGCCTCGGACTCCTAGAGAAGATGGCCCAAGGATTTGCTAAGGCTATGGATGACGATTTCAATTCCCGAGAAGCATGCGCAAAAGTGCTTGGTGCATTGCGTGAAATGAGCCGTATGCTAACCGAACTCGATGGAGATGATGTGGCGGCATACGCCTTACATGTTGTCGATTGGCTCGAAGATACCGCAGGCGATGTTTTGGGAGTTCTTCCTTCACGAGAGCAAGTTTTGGTAGAACCAGAGGAGGACCCTAGAAAGGCAGAAATCGCCGAACAAGTAGAGTCACTTCTCGCTCGAAGAGTTGTTGCAAGAGAGGCAAAGGATTGGCCTTCTGCCGATGCAATACGTGACGAACTCAACGCCTTGGGGGTTGTTGTTACTGATACTCCCGAAGGGCCAACGTGGGATATTACCTAATCACAGTCCACCTGGAGGCGGACCTGCAGGTGGCAACTCCGGAATATTTTCATCATAATTTTCTGCTTTTGCGGTTGAAAACTCCAATTCAGAATCATTTTCTTCACCGTTCTTCTTTGTGACAATCAATGCCCCAATGAAGATTGCAGCAAGGATGAACGATGCAATCGTAATCAATATTGTATTCGTTTCTACTTCACTATCTCCTGCTGTGGAATCGTCACCACTTCCACAAATACCTACACACGGTTCATCTGTATTTGGCTCTGGGTACACGCATGTGCCATCATCAACCTCTGCAAGATGGTCGAAGTTGGTCGCATCGGAGTCCATGCATCCCTCCTTCATCGGGTCAGGTTCTGGGTCAACATTTGTATTGTTGGTGTAGTCTGAATCTGTGACGTATGGGCGATTCGAATTTGCATCATATGTAATGTCATAGTAATCATATAATTTTGATAGATCAATATGGTAATTCCCATGAACCGAGCGATTAATTACATCGAAATATCTCTCATCATGTATTGTAAAAATCGGGTCTAGTGTCATACTCTTCAAGCGATTTACATCCTCGCCCGGGTAATTTCCATCAAAGGTTGTATCAAGCCAATCTTCAATTTCAGAATCGGTCATACCCGAAACATCATCCCAGTTTGCCTTGATGTCCGCAAATTCATTGCGCATTGCCATGGACAAACCTGATTCGATATCCTCCCAAGTTTGCATTCCTTCGGTTTCCGAAGGCGAAGTAACATCTACTGCTTTGGTAAATCCACTTCCATTGATGTATTCCCAATCGTCACCGTTCATTGCAGTCATGATGTCTACATCACCAAATACAGCCTTTCCATGTACGATTGTTAGACGAATATCAGGGTCAATTGCATCAATCAAATTGCGATATGGATTTTCATGGAATGAGTCTACTACCATCAAATCAGCATACATGCCTGGTTTGATTTGACCAACGTAATCTTGCCAATTACTAATCTCTGCAGGATTACTTGTTACCATTTCAGCTAACTCATAGTCGCTGAAATGATTGTTTAGAACATCCTTGTTCCAAAGGTCTGCTACTTTCAATTCATGAAGATTATTCTTTGAACCACTCGGGCCCCAATCTGGTGCTAGAGATATTGTCACACCTGCGTTATCTGCAGTGACAACATCAGTTGTATCTCCATACAAAAGTAGGTTGGAGATTGGCGACCAAACTAACCCGGCTCCCTTTTCTCCCATCTTTTCAAATTGGCTTTGGTCCAGAGCAGTGCCATGAATAACTACAGTTTCATCCATGATTAGTCCCTTATTGTACAGGGAATCAAACTCAGATTTACTACTGGAATCCACACCTTCTGAAAGATGTACAAACCAAGCATTTAGAGAACCGGATTCATTTTTCTCAATAATGTAGTTAGCATTGTAATCACTGTCAGTTGGTCCACATACTGCGCAGGTGTACATTCCATCTTGGCCGAAATTATACATCTCTACATTCCGAGAAAGCATACTATCCCATGCATCAGTTCCACTGCTTGGGGAACCTTGAACCGCGGTAACTCCGCCAGCAATAGCTTGAACTTCTGCATATTTCATCTGCTCTGAAGACATGTCCCATCTACTGTAAGATTGTATGTTAGTCTTCATCCAAGTAATACTTGGACCATAATCCCAATTATCCCCCCACTGGTAACGATTTTCGTAACCGCCTTCATCAGATCTCTGAGAATCAGACAAGTGCACATTAAAGTCCCAAAGAGGAATGTGATTGTAGTGCATATGATTGTGTAAATCAATTAAACCAGGGTAAATAGATGCCCCAGTGTCATGAACTGTAATATCGTCAGTATTGATTGGAGGAATTTCTCCTTCAGCCCAAATCGCAATAATCATCCCATCATCTATCATGATATTGCCATTTTCAATAGCATCATTTTCTCCTGTCATTGGAACAATTCGTCCTTGCAAAATATAGGTGTCTTCTGAACTATCAGGTAGTGGGAAGCAAGTTCCATGTCGACTTGCTGGGCTTGGATCCGCTTTTGTCAATGAACCGTTAGCATTAACCGTGTATGCTTTGTCAAAAAATGAATCTTCAGCGGGGTAGTGAATTTGACTCTGTACGGTACCGCTAGGTTCCTTCAATACAGCAAAGTCCTCCTCGAAATAGTCAAATTCGATGTGGGTTTTAGCGCGATAAAATACTATTGATTCACCTACTGCGATAGTTGTGTCCCAGCCAATTTGGCACGGGGCGCTTCCACCTGATGGATTATCATCGAGAATCCATTCTGAAATATCGACATCATTTGAACCATTATTAGTCAATTGAATATATTGCTCACTATTTCGATAAAGATCACCATCTCCATCCAGGTCGGTGCCACCGTTTTCGGCATCAGATGTTGATGCAAGTATTTCTGAAATCATTACTCCGAGGTAATTATTCTCATTTATTGACCATTCTCCACTATCTGAATAATCACCGGGTTCACCGGTGGCATTTCCTGCAATACAAGTGCCGTGAACGCTAGAGGGGGTGGGATCCTCTTTAACCAATAATCCATTATTGCCCTTAGCATACACTTTATCCCAATCAGAATCTTCTCCAGGATAGTGGAACTGGCTCTGAATGGTGCCATCAGGCTCCTTCAAAACTGCAAAATCAGCATCGAAATATTCCAATGCGATTTTGGTAGTAGCTCGGTAAAATGTAATAGATTCACCTACAGCAATACTCATGTTTAGAATTTGACATGGCGCACTACCGCCATTGGTATCATCATCTAATGTCCAATTTGAAAGGTCTACAACTGAACTACCATCATTTGTTAATTCGATGTATTGGTCACTTTGTATCCCAATCACTCCATCGCTATTCCAGTCAACCCCATCGTGGGCTTCATCGGAAGGTGAAACAAGAATTTCTGAAATTGTTACTCCTTTGTAATCCTCAGTATTGATGGTCCAGCCAACGTCGTGTGATCCATCAGCGGTTACTAAACCGGAGGGAATCGCAGCGAAAAGTAGGACAAAAGCAACAATAACTCGGCGCATATTATCCCTCAAATGGTTGCAGCACAAGAACCCACCCACTAAACGTATTTGGAGATATACAGCCTCTAATGGATAGCCTCAATACTATTGGCTGATGCCCGTAGGGCATGCGTAAGTCGCTATTTATGCTGGCAATTCTGTTACCAGCTATGTTTTCCGGTTGTTTCGGAGAGGATAAAATAGTCTCAGCGCCCGAAGAAGAATTGGTTTATCCCCAGCCTTGGGAAAGAGCAGATTTGATTTATTCAGACACTGATATTTTCAGTCGCGTTTCTGTTAATGGCACTCTCGGAATTGATACAGTGCGCAGTATTTTTGTCGATGTTGATAC
>JANXHP010000098.1 GCA_024958795.1 Candidatus Poseidoniaceae archaeon
ACAATTTTGGCGACATCCACCATAGGAAAATCAACCCGCCTCCTCAATACCACTGCCACAATAGCGGGGAAGCGTTGTTGAATATCAATCAAACCGCTTAGAACAGACTCTTTGCTATCACAAATTGACAGATGTGAATTACTGTGACGCAGGCACCAAATGCTGCTACCCAGAAATCGTCATGCACTTTTCCTCGCCACATACAAATCCCTGCCCCTAAGAATGCGAGAGCATCTGTTGCGGGGCTTGCTAACCAAGTACAATTTGCCCCAACTGGTAATGATGATTCATTAATAATCCAAAATACAAGAGCAAATAGGCCACCAAGAATAATTCCTTGATACCACCCATTCAATTTCTCAAACCATTCTTCCTTCAACAGTAGTATTGTGCTCATGTCTCCAAGGGGTATGTAGTCGGGATATTATCCCACCTATTCATTAATTCTAATATCTAATTGCTAACACATGAATCACAAGAAACTGGTAAGCCTAGCAAAGCTCAACTTTCAAAATTAAAGCGGACCCACCGCGATTTGAACACGGGTTTGAGGCTCCGCAAGCCCCAGTGATATCCAGGCTACACTATGGGTCCAGCGCCCTGCCGACCTGCCCAGCCGCTATAATCCCGCCGGAAATCAAGAAAGTGCGTAAACCCTCTTTCCTGTTGAAGTATCTTGATTCCACAAAATTTCCTTACAATATCGTGGAATAAAAAATCCCACTTTTCTTGGTGTTAAACCATGATTCTTCATACGCCTATCGTTTGCTAACGAAGCGACTATCTCGCTCGCTGTACAATTTGGATTTGAACTAACATAGTCCATTATCTCCGATTTCAATCGATTGCGCCTTGCCTGTTTCTGACTACCTAACCCGTTCTGCATCAGTCTTAATTGTTCATGGGTTACTTATCAAAGACAAGTGGGAATACCCATCGGATATCAATTTTAAAGCAAAGGAACAACTGTTTTCCAGTTTGAATTTGCCAGTTTCTTGCCTTTACCATCTTTTGGATATGGATGCATATGTGTGAGTACCCCGTGCATTCCAGTTACAGAGAATTTAATCCGCAACTCAACGAAGCGGTCTCTCTGTGCTGCTACCAGCACATCATCTTCCAATTCGGCGCTAGCAAACTCTTGAGAATAACCTTCATTGGTGATTCTAACCGTATTCCCATCTAGGTGAACACGTGGCTGAAATTCAAAGTCATCTGGAGTATCCATCTGAACTTTTAGGCCAATGACGACTCTATCCCGCAAGCCAATTTTGGTAATGTCCATTGATGAAACCATCTCTACCGTACTGGGCCAACACTAGTCGGGGTTAGAAAGTTCCCATTGGATTTCCATCTACCTTTATTGTCTAAACACTACTCAAAATGACAAAATAACCTATTTTTCAAGGATTTCTTCTCATTCAAACACTTCTGAAATTCGTGGAACCAAAATGATGAATTCAACTTCCAACTTCCAGTCATTTCCTTCATCGGGGTCAATCTCATCCACCAAGAAGTCCGGATCAGCCTCGTCAGCTGTCACTTGCCAAGTCCAGTTACCTTGACCAAAGCGAGCAGCGGCATTATCCAAAATAAATCTAAGGAGGTCTTCTGAATAGTCTGACTGGTAAGTGCTTGATTCTGTCGGGACTGGATTCATGCCATCCCGTTCAATGTAGGCCGTTGGTCCCTTAGTCACATTTTCTTGACTAGTCGTTGATTCAGCATTCCAACCGCTGCTCGGAACTGCTAATCTAAGGGTAAAGTTGTCTTGTGGCAATTGGAGAAGTAAATCCATCGTCAATGTCAAAGTCGCATTAACTTCCATCAAACGAGATGCAATTCCAGGTACATGAGAATATGTCCATGATTCACCTTGTTTGAGATATCCATCCCAATCCTCTGTCACTCGTTGTTGTTCCCAAGTCACTTGCCAAGTCCGAGTGCTGACATTGATTTGGAAAGCCTCACGCGCTGACGCACCGCGGTCGTCAGTAACTACTACTGCTCCTTCAAATTCACCCGACTTATTGAGAAGCATTGTAATTGATGGTGCACTTGAGTCAACATCGTTTCTAGAATCACCATCACCATCGGAATCATCGCTTAAATCCAAATCCCAAGCCCAGGCAAGAACTCCTCCTTCTGGATCAGATGAACCCTCAGCATTGAGTGTGATTGACTCACCAACCTTGGCCATTGGCTGAGAGAGAAGCTCAATCACAGGGTATGCGTTTACATGAATCGTCCAATGTGTTTCATCAGTTCCCCCTTGGTCATTCTCTACAATCAGAGACACCTCGTAGGTACCAGGTGTTGAATATACATGATTGGTCAATCCTTGAGTTGTAGTTGTGGTTGAACCATCACCAAAATCCCATGAAAATTGGATGATGACTGTTGCATCTG
>JANXHP010000081.1 GCA_024958795.1 Candidatus Poseidoniaceae archaeon
CAAGATTTGATTTCTTGACACCATTTACGTCAGGTCTTTTTTGTGGTATTACTATCTGCTTAGTATATTCTAGTTTGAAAAAGAGTGCAAACAAAAAAAGTAGTAAAACAACGTAGCTAATAATAAAATAATTAGGAAATTATTCATCCACTTTTTGTTTGGCAAATTCTCTCATATCTTCTGCTGTAGTTCCTTCAGCAATACCTTCTTGGTCTGTTTCATCAACAATTTCCCTGCCAAGAAGGGTTTCAATAATGTCCTCCATAGTAATTATTCCAGTCGTACCACCAAATTCATCCTTGACGATAAGTATCTGTTCTTTGTGATCCAGTAGAATGTCAAGTGCTTCATCCACAGATTGACTTGGTCCAACAGGGTGTATAGGACGCATCAATTCGTCCATCATCACCTCATGTTCATCATTAGCTGCTTTCATGAGAATTTGGTTTCTCATTACATATCCCTTCACATCATCTATTGTTTCACCTTGTACTGGAAGTCTGCCATGAACCATAATCGGCATTTCATCTAGTACCATCCCCACATTATGTGTATCTATTACAGATGTAATCACAACTCTAGGGGTCATGACATCACTAACTGTGATGTCCCTGAGTTTCAATAGATTATGAATTACCTTCTCTTCATCAGCCTCTATTGTCTTCTCTTCCTCAGCCACATCAACAAGGGCTGCTAATTCATCTCTTGTGACTGTTTCTTGGTCGGGAATGGGGAATAATTTCTTTGCCCATTGAATTGGAATGACAATCCAAATCAATCCGTAAATTAAGATTTGTAGGAGAAATGCTGCAGGGGTTGTTAACTTCCTTGAATATATTGTGCCAAGAGTTTTTGGGAGAATTTCCGAAAATAGTAGTACCCCTAAAGTTAGAAAGGCAGATGCAACTCCTACGATTAAATCTAATTCTGGACTGCCAGCATATAGCCTTGCAACTTCCGTACCAACGCCAATAGCACCTACGGTATGTGCGATTGTGTTGAGTGTTAGAATTGCAGTTAAGGGCCGCTCAGGGTCAGTCTTGAAAACTCTCCACAAATTTGCAAACCGATGTTGTTTCGCTTCCATCATAGCAACATTAGACATTGAGGTAGAGAGAAGAACTGCTTCTAAAATACTGCAAATAAACGAGACACCAACAGCCAAAACAGCATAGGTGACGAGTAGGGTGTAACTCATTGGATTTCTTTTCTCCATCGGCTAATATAGCGCCCGACAGTATCTCCATAGGCCGTTCGCCTTTGAAACTACCTTGACACATATTTCAAAAATTCATTAAAAAATAATCGTCTTGAATAAATTGGATAGGTAATTGCCATTAACGACCTGTCCCGCCCCCATTCTATGGAGGACCCAGAGTATGTGCTTATTTGCGTGGCTTGGCCATACGCCAATGGCCCTCTACATCTTGGTCATGTAGCAGGATGTTACCTCCCACCAGATATTCACCTTAGGTTTGAGAGGGCGCTTGGAAACAGAGTATTACTTGTAAGTGGAAGCGATGAACATGGTACTCCAATCACCGTTACTGCTGAACAACAAGGAGTAAAACCTCAAGATATTGTCGATAAGTATCATAAAATCAACAAACAGGCACTTCTCAATCTAGGATGTGCGTGGGAGCCTAATATTGACCCTAGGGGAATTGAATATGGGGGCGCATTGTTCAATCGCACATCAGACCCTAGGCACAAGAGATATGTTCAGGAGAATTTTTTGGCATTGCATAAAGCTGGAATGTTTGAGAAAAAAACCATGCACCAATATTACGAAATAAGAGAGGATGGCGGTGGGAGATTTTTACCCGATCGGTATATTGAAGGGACATGTCCAAATTGTGAATATGATTCCGCTCGGGGAGACCAATGTGATGAATGTGGGACAACATATGAAGCATCAGAATTATCGTCACCTCACTCGAAGATGAATCCAGATGCAGAAATTGAAATTAGGGATACTGATCATTTCTTTTTCCGTTTGGACCTATTCCAGAAATCCCTGGAACTACACTCTAAAGATAATTGGGATAATTGGAAGACCAATGTCAAAGCGATGACTAAGAATTGGTTAGACATGGGATTACGCCCACGTGCAGTTACTAGAGACCTAGAATGGGGAATAAAATTACCACTCGAAGGAGATGAATGGGGTGGTAAGTGTGTTTATGTGTGGTTTGAAGCGGTTCAAGGATACTATACATGTGCTCGTATCTGGTCAGAAGAATTTGCCGAACAATCCCATCCAGATGGTAATGATGCTTGGGAAAACTGGTGGAAAAATCCTGACTCAGGTGCTCAGCCACGGCATCTATATTTTTTAGGCAAGGACAATATTCCTTTTCACACAGTTATCTGGCCAGCATTAATTATGGGCTTGAATAATACAAAGAATGAAATCTCTGCTGATTCAGATTTACGCCCCGGAATAGGAGATTTACATTTAGAAGATAATGTTCCTGCAATGGAATATTTGATGTTGGCAGGGGGCCAATTTTCGAAAAGTCGTAAGCACGCTGTCTGGTTACCTGCATTCCTTGATAGATTCCAACCAGACACACTTCGCTATTATCTGTCAATAAATATGCCAGAAAATCATGATACTGATTTTAATTGGCCTGATTTTGTTGAAAAAGTTAACAATGAATTGATTGGGACATATGGTAATTTTGTTCACCGGGTGATGACTTTAGCGGCTCGTTTAGATGAAGGAACTGGAGAAAACCCTCTCACAAAATACAATGATTTGTCTATAATGGGAACTGAAATTGACAAGATAACTGAACTGCATTCAAAAACCACCGCTAGTCTCAAAAAACACCGTTACAAAGAGGCTCTGCGCAGTGTGATGAATA
>JANXHP010000035.1 GCA_024958795.1 Candidatus Poseidoniaceae archaeon
CTCCAACATCACTACAGGTTGCTAAAGTAGCAGCGGCGATGAGTGAGAATCCTCAGCGAATGAGAGAAATTGAAACTATTGGAGTCATTGCTCGCCGAGGTGTGGAAGCACTTCTAAACGGTGATTTTGAAGCGGTTGGAAGAGCGATGAGTGAAAATCATCTGATGCTCAGAGGACTTGGAGTTTCATGCCATGAGTTAGAAAATTTAGTTCGCGCAGCAGCACCTTCATCGCTCGGCGTAAAATTAACTGGTGCTGGCGGTGGTGGATGTATGGTTGCATTAACCCGCAATCCAAAGCAAACCAGTGAAGCGATTGAACTAGCTGGTGGAAGGACTCTAATCTCTAAACTTGGTAACTCAGGAGTGCGTATTGAAGGCCATGAGGGCTTACCATTTTGGAAACCGTTGGGTAAATAGATGACTGCATGGTAATTTTGCCTGCAAACAAAAGCAAGAAGATGGCTTTCTTTTTATATAGTGGTTATAAGTGGCGGAGAACATGACCACTGATGAAGAGCGTCTAACTGTCGTAAACGTAGTAGCCAGCACTCGAGTAGCGGAAGAGCTTGATCTTCCAGATATCGCAATTCAATTGAATTGTGAATATGAGCCAGAACAGTTCCCTGGTGTTGTTTATCGTGTTGTTGAGCCAAAGTTGGCAATTTTGATGTTCCGTTCTGGAAGAGCAGTTTGTACTGGTGGAAAGAACAAGGATAACATTCACACTGGTATTGAGCGCATGATTCAGGACCTACGTGCAGCAGGTATTGAGACATGGGATAAGAAAGATGTTGAAATTGAAGTTCAAAACATGGTTGCAACCTACGCACTTCACTACCCTGAAGATTATGATGGACTACAAAGAATTGACACATTAGACCTTCCAAAGGGTTCTCCACTTGCTGGACTTCCTCGTAAGTTGAATCTTAACAACCTAACATTCCACTTGCCTTTCGACAAAGTAGAATACGAGCCAGAGCAATTCCCTGGTCTAATCTACCGACTTGACTATCCTAAGGTTGTCTGTTTGATTTTCGGTTCTGGAAAGATGGTAATTACTGGTGCACGTCACAAGGACGAAATCCTTGAGGCTGTTGAAATCATCAAGGACGAATTAGCAGATCTTCTCTGAGTTTTGCTAATACGAGCAATTTCTTGACGGCAAAGAATAGATGAGGTAGTTCTGTTTTGCCTCTATTATGAGGCGCAACGCTGGGTCTGCAGTTCCTGCTGTGGCGCTATTTTTATTGATAGCAATTTCATCCCTTAGCCCCCTTGCTTTTTCACAACAATACGAAGTCTCAGATTCAATAGAACTTGAGAACTCAAATCCCGCTAGAGCTGGTGCTTCTGGCGACCCTGGTGTTAGTGATGTCCCTGTTTGGAGAATCGGTGACAAGTGGATTTATGCTGGAACATTTGACCCTACTGCATTGATTGTCAATAGCGGTGTTAGCGCTTCAGTAGGAGAAATTAATGGCGATACTACTGCAGAAGTTATCGCGATTACTGAAGAATCGGTTGACAATATGACCGTCTTAGCCTATACTCTGAGGTCATATGCTAACTTTGACAAATCTGGTATTGAATTAGATGGATATCCTGGTAACGCATTTATTGAATATACACAGACAGAAGTTCTTCGTGTTAGTGATTTGGCAACGATAAGAAGTGACTTAGATATGTATATCAAATTCGTTCCATATGGAATTTCATCACTAACTGAAATTCTTGGAGACATTACAATTACCAATACATATTCACCTGTCAATGAAGTCTATGATTTCCCACTTAGAGCAGATGAACGTTGGACTACAACAAAGACATCAAGTTCTACTTGGTCGGGAACAAGTGATTACATTACTCCATTCCCACTACCAACCACCGATACCAATTCAACAACTTGGGAAGTGACGGATGTTGGAAGGCCATTCAACAATAGAGGGCAAACTATTGGTTATGGTGGTTGCAATGAGTCATATGGCCTAACATCCTATGATATTGAAGGAGATGAATCGGGATATCGTTGGTATTGTCCAGAAGCGAGAAATTATGCATGGATGCATACTGAAGAAGATGTGGGATTGACTATTGATTTTAGATTGAAACAATATATTCCAAAAGACTCCACTGCAGTTGATATTTATCAAAACCCTGGCAGTCGAAATCGCTGTATAGATGTTGAATCAACCAATTCAATCACTGCCCTAAATACACCTGTTGAAGTTTGGGTCAATGTATCTTCTTCTTGTTTTACAAGCATTGCTGGCTTACAGTTAGAATTGCGCTATGAAACAACTGGATTCCTCGCATCACTAACCACCGCTGCAAATGGAAGTGCATGGGCACTTATCGATGTTTCAGATGAATTAGATTCTTCTGCCTACGACTTAGATTGGGCAAGCCATGCTTTCGTTGCTAAAATTGCAAATCATATTGGAGTATCAACAATCACTCTAGATGAATATATGGTTGGTCTTGATTTAATCGCCGATTTAGATTCTGCAATAGTAATGAGAAATAGAAGTGGTATCACATCTGAATTGAATTCTATTACCGGCTGGAACGTATTACCTTCAGACCAATTATTCATTGAAGTCTCAGTAAAAAATCGTGGAATTACTACATCAGCACCTGCTGATATGTTGATTACTCACCCTGATGGCCAAACCAGTAGACACATGATGTCTCCTCTAGAGACTTATGCTGTACATAAAGTCAATTTTACTTGGACTGTACCAGCAGACTCGGATATCGGCATTATCCCACTAAGTTGGGAAGCGGATCCTGATACGGTCAACTCTGCTGATGCAAACTCAACAAATGATTATGCACAACTCAACCTATTTGTTGGTAGATTGCCAACTGCTTTGGTAAATGATTCATCTGCACAAACAAATCAAGTTACTTTGATTGATGCTTCACAAAGTTTTGATGAAGACGGTGGTGAGGTCTATTGCAAGTTTAACATTGCCTTTGATGATGGTTCACGTCAATGGAATACACAACGATTTGTTTCACAATCCTGTATGATGAATTATTCATGGATTGATGATGGAGATTATCCTGTTGAAATTGTCGTTATTGATGAAGAGAGAGATGAAGTAACGATTACACTCATCGTTGAAATAGAGAATAGAGCACCGAGAATAGAGATTAGAAGTGCTAGAACTGAGGCAAAAGTTGAGCACCCAATTACATTATATGCATATGCAAATGATTCAGATTCTGAGAAAATTTGGCCTGGTGTCGTAGACGTCTATTGGCCTAATACAATTTGTCAAGAAGGATACTATACGCGAGTATGTACTACAACAGCTCCTGAAGAGGGATGGCATTCATTTTTGGCAATAGGAGAAGATGATGATTTCACGAAAACTACTGCCAGTATTGACATTAAATTCACTAATATTGCACCACATGGAACTACGATACAGTTGTTTAATGGTTCAACTACAATAGAGAGTGATAACCAACATATATGGCAGGTTGACGAAGACCAATTAGTCAATGTTAAAGGGCAATCTGAAGATTCAATCGACGATATTGATGAGTTAACCCACACTTGGTGGCCTGATGATGCACAACCCTCCTTGATGAAGAGTTTTGAAGGAAGAATTTCTCAATATCCAATGCTGTGGAGTGATTCGGGCTTACATAAAATTCGTCTACAGGTTTCCGATACTGATGGTGAATCAAGTGCGGTTGAAGAACGCTGGGTCAATGTCAACAATGTTGTGCCTACCATTGAGCCGTTGGACAAATTATTACCTATAGCCGAAGGACAAGAGATTAGTATTACTGGTTCTGCAAATGATACAGAAAGTGATGTATCTACGCTAGTCAGATGCTGGGATATTGATCCTGGAATTGATAGTGATGATTATGGCTCTGCATCAGATGATTGTGATATTCGAGGAGATGAATTGACATATTCATGGAATAGAAGTGGCTCTCATACAATCATCTACCATGTTACAGATGATGATGGAGCGCATTCTAGTGAGGTCATTGTCATTGAAGTTCTCAACATGCCTCCAATGGTAAGAATCACTGATGTCACTTGTGTTGCATATAGTGAATGCATCCTAGATGCTTCCGCAACAATTGATTCATTGAATGATATCAATGACATTACAATCGTCTGGGATTTGGATATTACAAGTGATAGTAATGGAGATGGAATAAAGGATAATGATGCTGATTTAATTGGAAAAACTGTTTCGCATATATTCCGAGTTTCTGGTGTTACCAAGGTCAAAGCAATTGCATGGGATGAAGACCCTGAACGCCCTGGAACTTCTACAAAGAATATTGAAATCTCTCCTCCTGAAAGAAATGTTGTTGAGAAAATAAGTGCTTCATTAGTCGGTGAAGAGGCAAATGCATTAGCTCAACTGACATTGTTGGTAATTGTTCTATCAGCACTTGCATATTTCTCTGGCCGGAGAAAGGAAAATCAGCAAGATGAATTATGGCCTCAATTAAATAACTTTCAAAATGAATTAGATGAATTCGGAGAACCGGTTGACCACATGGCAATTCTAATTGAAGCAAGAAAACCAGAAGCAGCTCCACCACCACATACATTTGCTGCTGCAATGGAAATCGCACAAGAAACATTAATTGAAAATCAACCGAAAGAAAGTAACAGTGTACAAGAAGATAGTAGCATTGAGAATGAGGAAAAAATAGATTCTACGCCGATTCCTGAAGATGGTTTACCTGAAGGTTGGAGTGAAGAGCAGTGGCAGCATTTTGGTCAACAGTATTTGGATTCAATAGAATAATGAGATAATCTAGATATCAATTGAGTTATATGTATTATTGATATGGGATTGCTATGATACTGCAACGTGTTGTCGCAATTATTCTCACCGCAATTTTATTCTTAGCACCATTTTCTATGCTGTTGGAGTCTAACTTGCAGGAATTAGATGACTACAACATATTACGTGCTGATGGAACTACATCAGCGCCTGATGTTCCAAATTACCGTATTGGAGATCAGTGGATTTATGAAACTCAATTTGATGTCGCTTCATTGATACAACAAGCAAATGTTTCTGGAACTGTTAATACATTAACTGGCGATACTGATTATGAAATGGAGGATATCCAATTCATGACAATTGATGGAATACAAACATTGGTCTATGAAATAAAAATTAGTGGTGATTTCACATCTGGCAACAGCGGTGCGACTCTTGAAGGAGTGAGTGGAAGACTAAACGTTGCATATGATGGAGTAGATATTCTAAGAGTTAGAGACCTTGCTGTTATCAATTCCGAATTTACTTTAGGGGTTGATTTCTTGCCATATAACATAGGACTCTTTAAACAAGATTTAGCCGATTTGACTTTTGACTCATCGTATGAACCAGCCAAAGAAAAATATGATTTCCCACTTCATACCGGTGACCAATGGTATATGCCATACCACTCAAGTACAACTGTTACCGGTTCTTCCGATTATTTTGATCCGTCGGATTTTGACACAAGTGGACCTGAAAATTCAAGTTGGCAAGTAACGTCAAATGGGATACCGAGCGAAGATGGAAATCAAATCTCTTACAGTGGTTGTGATGATTCTTATAAGATAATGGAGTGGAATGAAACTGGTGTAAATGCTGGTTTCCAATGGTATTGTCCTGCTGTAGGTGGCCCTTCTTGGATTAGAATCATTAATTCAGCAGGATTCACAATAGATTGGTTACTAAAGAAATACTCACCTTCTGATTCATGGGGAGTGAGTGATACTTCAAACCCCGGAACAAGAAATGTGGAAATCAGCGTCGATACTCAATTCATTGCCACACTACCAGAATCGAGTCAGGAAATATCTATTTCTTATCTAAGCAATAGTGTTCCTCAAGCGAATAAAAATTTACAACTGAGGTATGAATTAAATGACACGATTGAAAATCCAACTACCGATGGAAATGGA
>JANXHP010000028.1 GCA_024958795.1 Candidatus Poseidoniaceae archaeon
ATTATGCTTGTTCCAGGATGTTCTGCTGTCGGCTTTGGCCATTGTACTGAAACTGAATCATCGAGATTGGAATAATCAATTCCTCTAAAGTTTGGAGTTAAACTCGCCAACTCATCCCAAATATCTGAAACATCGTTTGATGAAATTATTGGATGTCCGAGTGCTTCTGCTAATTCGGAAACAATAATCCAATCTTGCTTGGCTTGGCCTGGTGGGTCAATCGCCTTTCTAACACGCTGAATTCTTCGCTCACCATTGGTATATGTTCCATCTGATTCAAGGAAGGATGCTGCTGGAAGAATTACATGTGCTAACTTTGCTGTTTCACACATGAATATATCTTGAACAATTAGTAAATCAAGACCACTGAGAGCCTTTATCACCGCAAGGTTATCTGGATCTGTGTGGGCAATATCTGAACCTATCAGGTATAATGAACGAACATTTCCTGATTCTACTTGCCTAAGCATTTCAGGATATGTGAGTCCTGGTAATTCTGGTGCTTCAACTCCCCAAACCTTGGAAAATGCAGCACGGTTTTCTGGGTCTGAAACCGATTGATAATTTGTATAAACATTTGGTAATGCCCCCATATCACAAGAACCTTGAACGTTATTTTGACCGCGTAGTGGATTAATTCCTGTTCCTTTACGGCCCACGTTTCCAGTAAGAAGTGCAAGGCTTGAAAGCGCCATGACTCCTTCTGAACCATGACTATGTTCTGTCATTCCTAGGCCGTGAACTGACATTGCTGAAGGCACAGATGCATAGAGAATTGCTGCTGCTTCTAATGTTTCCACAGGCACAGTTGTAATTTCAGAACAAACTTCAGGAGTCATATCTTGGACCATTGCTTTGAATGGCTCGAGATTTTCAGTACGTGAATCGAGCCATTGTGAATCCGCTTCCATATTTTCTCGCAAAATGATATGGGCGAGCCCTTGGTAAAGTGCTACATTGGTTCCTGGACGTAATTGAAGGTGAATGTCGGCCATTTCTGCTATTTCCGTGACCTTTGGATCTGCTACTATCAACTTCATTCCACGCATCCGAGCGCGGCGAATACGTGAACCAGTAACCGGATGGCCGTGTATTGGATTACATCCTGAAGCCAATAGGAGGTCGGTATGGTCAATATCATCCAAACTATTTGTTCCAGCTCCAGCACCAAATACAGTCATCATTCCCTTTACAGTAGCAGAATGACAAACGCGAGCACAATTGTCGATATTATTAGTTCCAATAACTGCACGCATTAGTTTTGAGCCAAGATAATTCAATTCATTGGTTGAACGTGAAGAAGTGATTGAACCGATGGCATGCGGGCCGGATTCAGCCTTGATTTGCTTCCACCGTTGGGCGATGAATGAATAGACTTCATCCCAAGAAACTTGGCGGAATTCATCGTCAATTGATTCCCTAATCATCGGGAATTTAAGTCGGTCTGCGTGGTGAATATATGCTGATGCGAATCGCCCTTTTACACATGCATGACCTTGGTTAACTGGTGAGTCGGCAGCAGGAACCATTGTTACTAATTTACCACCTTTAATTCCAGCATCAAATTGGCAGCCTACACCGCAGAATGCGCATGTTGTTCGAACCCATTTGTCAGGAATTCCTGAGGAGCGTTCAACTCGGTCTTCAAGCGCACCAACAGGACACTCGTTAACACACGCTCCACAAGAAACGCAATCAGAATCCATGAATAACTCATCAACACCTGCAATGATTCTACTGGAAAAGCCGCGCCCGTCTATGGAGAGTGCATGAGTCACTTGAGTCTCATCACATGCTCTAATACAACGCGAACAAACAATACATTTACTTGCATCAAATGTAAAGAATGGATTGGATTCATCTATTGGAACGCTTTCACATGCAGGCTCGTTATCATAACGTAATTCTCTCAAACCAACATCTGCAGCAATATCTTGTAATTCACAATCGCCATTTGCAGTACAGGTTAAGCAATCGAGAGGATGTTCGCTAACATAAAGTTCAGTAATACCTTTTCTCAATCTCCAAAGTTTATCGGAAGTTGTCGAAACCACCATTCCATTATCGGCTGGAGTTGTACATGAGGATGGTGTTCCGCGGCGGCCATCAATCTCAACAACGCATATTCTGCATGAGCCGAATGAGTCAAGATATGGGGAATCGCAAAGACTTGGAATATTAATTCCATTATCCCTAGCAACCTCCATGATGGTTTGGCCAGGCTGGCCGTTAAACTCTTGGCCATCAATAGTTACTACGATTGGTTCACTCATTGTTTTCACCTCCAAACGAAGCAGGCCAGCGTTTCATTGTTGAACGTACTGGATTCATAGCAAGTCCTCCGAGTGCGCATAATGATGTTTCAGTCATTACTTCGTCAAGATCTTCCAATAAGGTGCGGTCACCTTCTTTTTCCGAGTCGGTTCCAATTCTTTGCAACAATTCGAGTGCCCTTTGGGTACCGATTCGGCACGGCGTACATTTGCCACAACTCTCATCGCGGAAAAAGCGCATCCAACCAATTACTTCTGCACGTGGTTTGAAATTAGAACCGTAACAAACAAAACCACCATGGCCAAGTAGCCCATCAGCTGAAGTTAATCCTTCAAATGAAAGTTCAATGTTTTCTAATTCTTCCGCAGCAAAGACTCCTCCTAATGGACCTCCAACTTGAACTGCTACAACATCATCGAGTGATGAATGATTATTGAATAAGTCTGCAACGCTACCGCCAAATGGCACTTCAACACAAGTTGGTATTCCTACATCACCAGAAATCTGAGCAACAACTGTACCTTTGCTTCGCTCAGTTCCAATGCTTCCAACCACGCTACCACCTTCTCGCATGATTGCTGCTGCCATTGAAAAAGTCAGAACATTATTGACGATTGTTGGATGGCCAAATAATCCCTGTTCAGTTGGATAAGGTGGTCGCGCTCTTACCTCTCCTCTTCGCCCTTCTAGGCTTTCGAGTAATGCTGTTTCTTCACCACAAACATATGATCCTGCACCAAGAGCGATTGTAATATCAAAATCCTTACCGAGAAGACCGTCTTCTCTAGCACTATCAATTGCTGATTGTAATATTCGCTTTGCTTGAGGGTATTCACTTCGCAAATAGACCCAACCTTGTGTTGCTCCAATTGTTTCAGCACAAATCAACATACCTTCAATCAGTGAATGTGGGTCTCCTTCCATCAACATCCTGTCTATGAAAGTACCAGCGTCGCCTTCGTCCGCATTAGCAACAACGTGCTTGATAGGGTCGCTTTGTTGCATCGCTGATTTCCATTTGAAATGAGTTGGGAAGCCTGCACCTCCTCTACCCCGTAGTCCACCAGCCTCAAGTTCTTGTAATACGAAATCAGCACCGCCATCTCTTGTATTATTCAAGCCAGAATATGCACCCATCTCTTTCTGTCCTTCTAAATCAAGTGGGTTTCCTATACCCATTCTTGCTAATGCAAATCTTGTTTGAGATTTCATTTGTTCTAGTGAGTCAATTGGGCCAAGTGCTGCAGGGTGGTCACTTGCTGAACCATTGGTAATCGCATTCACCAATGAGGATACATCTGCTGATTGAATCGGCCCAAATGCATGACGAGTTCCATCAATATCAACTTCAACCATTGGCTCAAGATGGAATAATCCTCTGCTACCAGTCCGAGTGATAGATGCAGTATCATCTAATTCTTCCAGTAATGATTGTACTACTTCTTCTGAACCTAATTTTTGGCTAATGCTATCCATGCTGACAAATAGTTGTAGTCCGGTCCCGATACAACCCATTGGAATTATTTCTTCTTCACGTAAAACAGCAGGGCCGCTAGTACACAAACCTGCACAATGTAATATTCCCACTGTATCGCCTTCCTTTGCAAGAAATTCTGCAACTAATTCCGAACCTCGTGCTCGACAAGATTCACCCATGCAAACTCGAACAGTGGAATTATCAGGCTTTAATTCAGAATAATATCCAATTACACCGCGGACTTTTGCCGCAGTAGTTCCAGAAATATTAGCGATTTCACGCACTCTTTCAGCACTTGGTTGCCCTTTGGTGCGAATTTCTTCCTTTAGAATATCAAGAAGTTCGTGACCTGGTCTTCCAGGGTCCCAACCATTATATTCACTAGTCATGATTACACCTCGCTAAGAATCAAGTTCCCTACTTAGCAAGCCCAAGTGCTGTTCACTTGTCAAGGTTCTTGAAAACATTGCAAAATTTCATCTATTTTTTCTTGTACTTTGACCAAGGGGCTACTTGGACTCACACATTCCAAACAAACCTATGAGGTGAACCTTGAGTTCTCTACAATTTCAGTGTTATCAAAAGACAGTGAGCCAAGAGATTGACCCCCATTTGTTAAGAACCGTCGCGGTGGCAGACTATTTGTCTGCTGGCCCGAAGTCATTAGGACTGAGGAGGACCAGGGGCGGAGGACCTTCCTATGGGAATAGCACAGAAACTCGCAGCCGGCCAAAAACAAGTAGCAATTTCTGAATTTTTTGAAAAGAATAAACATTTCCTTGGTTTTGATTCCCTCGCCCGTTCGCTGATAACTGCAGTTAAAGAATCAGTAGACAATTCGCTTGACGCTTGTGAAGAGGCTAGAATGTTGCCAACATTGAAAATTCAAATTAACAAAGTTGATTCTAAAAAAGATATTATTGAAATGAAAACTACCGACAATGGCCCAGGTCTCCCACAAAAAAGTGTTGAAAAGGTATTCGGACAACTGTTGTTTGGTTCTAGATTTCATGCAATACGCCAATCAAGAGGGCAGCAAGGAATTGGAATCACTGGCGTTGTAATGTATAGTCAATTGACTACAGGAAGTCCTACTCATGTACGCTCAAAAATTGCTACTGAACCAACTGCATCGGTGGTTGATATTGGATTGGATACTAGGAAAAATAAAGCTACAAAGTCTAATTCTGGTAGAGAAATATGGGAAGATGAGAATGGTGAATTAATTGAACATGGTTTAGAGATCACTTGCAGAATGAAAGCAAAGTATCAGAGAGGTCGTCAATCTGTTTGGCAATACCTTCGAATGACGAGCATTGTCAATCCTCACGCCGATATTACATTCATTGACCCTGAAGGTGAAGTTCATCATTGGCCAAGAGTTACTGAAAGGTTGCCTACAAAGGTTGAGAGTATCAAACCTCATCCACGTGGAATTCACTTAGGACAATTACAGAGAATGTGTAATGAATCTAAAGATTCTCGAATGACTGTTTTCTTACGAGGAAACTTTTCTGGGGTTTCATCTCGTTCTGCTAAGGAATTATGTGAAGCATCTGAAATCGATGTTAAAGTTAAGCCAAAGAGTCTCAAACCAGACCAAGTTAGGTCGCTATTAGAAGCAATGCAAGGTGAGAAAACTATTGCCGGTAAACCTGTCAAACTTCTCAACCCCCCTACAAATTGTCTTTCACCAATTGAAGAAATGCTCATCAAAAAAGGTCTTTCAAAAACTATTGATTCGAGATATATTATCACTATGACAAGAACGCCTTCTGTGGCAAACGGTAATCCTTACCAAGTTGAAGTTGGATTGATTTTTGGTGGCTCTATGGCTGCTGATAAACACGTTGAGGTATTACGATTCGCCAACAGAGTCCCTTTGATGTACCAGCAAGGTGGATGTTTGCTAACCAAAGCTATTGAAGCAGTTAATTGGAGGCAATATGGGCTTGAACAAGCAGGTGGAAAGGGACTGCCAAAAGGACCTGCTGCAATACTTGTACATCTTGCTAGTACCAATGTTCAATTCACTTCAGAAGCAAAAGAAGCACTCGCTGATAATGGCGAAGTTATGGAAGAAGCAAGAAAAGCCATTATGGAAATGGGTAGGGGCTTGAAAAAGCATTTACAAAAGAAGAAAAAGATGGCAAAGACACAAGAAAAGTTTGAACTCATCAATGATATCTTGCCAGCGATCGCTGAGAAGTCTGCACAAATTCTTGACCGCCCTATCCCTGAATTATCCGGTTCAATCACCAAGATTATGTCGGCGGTAATCAGTGAAACTCAAACTACTTGGAATAAAGAAACTAAGATGACTGATGTGGAAATTATATTGTTTAACTATACCAGTAGGGCGCGTTCATACACCATTTTGTGTACTTGGCCTGAGAAATTTGGTGCAATACTTGCCAATAATGAAATGGGTGGTAGAAAAGAAGCTACTGGAGTTTGGGCGTGGAAACTTGCTACCCTCGCCCCTGGTGAAAGGATTACTCTCAACTACTCCTTAGACGGATTGGAAAAAGGTGATTGGACTGAAACGGATGTATTCTATCGCGGAACTCAAGAAGTAATTGGTGCAACCAAGATGGACGAAAAATTCTTGGAAGAAATTCGCCAACAAGAGAAGGCATTGAAAGAAGCTGGAATTGAAATATCAGAAACTAATGATATTGAAAGTTTGGAAATTGAAGAACCCCAAGATATTGAAGATAATCAATTTGAACAACCAACCGTTGAAGTGCCCGATGGGCAACAAACTTTGTTCGGAGGTGGTAACTGATGGTAAGAAGACATACGGCTGAGGAAACAAAGGTGGCAATGCACGAAGTTGTTGCTGAAATGTATGATAAAATCGTTAAAGGCGAACCTCCAACTATGACCCTACCGGTTAGGACAAAGAACAATATCGGGTTTGATTCTAAATTAGGTGTTTACAAATATGGTAAAAAGCGTTCCATTAGAGATGCTACGAGTTTGGGCTCTGCCAAGCAGTTGCTTAGAGCATTGCATGTTGTAGAATTCATTGAACAGATGATAGATGCTGGAAAATCTTCAACTTTAAGAGAAATGTACTATATTTCTGAAAGTTGGGGAATGGGTAAGTTTGGAACCCAAAATGATTCTAACAATCTTGCAGAAGATTTAGAAATCGTAACAAAATGCTTACGTGAAGATTTCAAATTAAGGCCTGAAGAAGATGGTGCTAGAATGATTGGTAATCTTACACTGCGAGAAAGAAATCGTCGTGGGGAGTGGATGAGAATCAATGCAAGAGATGATGTTGGAGATTCGGGATATGGTGTTCCATACAATGTTGAAGAAGAAAAGATAGAATTATTGGAGCATGATATTGATTTCATAATGGCTATTGAGACCGGTGGTATGTTTGACCGTCTTATTGAAAATGGATTTGATGAAGATTACCGCTGTGGATTACTCCACCTAAAGGGGCAACCAGCACGTTCTACACGAAGAATCATGAAACGTATGAGTGAAGAGTGGGATTTGCCTGTAATTGTCTTCCTCGACGGTGACCCTTGGTCATTCAGAATCTTTGCATCCATCGCTTATGGTGCGATTAAGACTGCGCACATTTCTGAATATTTGGCGACTCCAAGTGCTAGTTATCTCGGAATCACATCCGATGATATCGTTGCATACGATTTGCCAAGTGATGATTTGTCAAGTAAGGATATTGAGGCGTTAAAGGCAGAACTATCTGACCCTCGATTTGCAGATAGTTGGTGGCAAGATCAAATCAATATGATGCTAGACCTTGGAAAGAAAGCTGAACAGCAATCCTTAGCAAAGTATGGTCTTGATTTCGTTACCGATACATACCTTCCAGAGAAATTAAAGGAACTTGGATTGGCTTAATTATCCACACAAGCCTTGATTTGGGAAGAGGTTAGAGGGGATAATATGCAGCAGCAAGCAAGCAGTCGTTGGCCTCAACGATTACTGGTTGTTGCCTTGTTGATTACTTTGATTGGCACCATATTACTTGCAAGCAATACGGATGAATTAGATTCTGTATTTGACCCACGCCTAAACAATGAAGTTGAATTTCAAGGGGCTGAAACACAAATTGTCAACATTAGTAGCGGTTGCTACCGAGCAATTTCAATTGCAGGAGATAGTGACTTTGAAATTACAATGACAAAATTAGACGGTTCTGCAAGAGTTGGTGAGGCCCTTACGAACAAAAATTGTTTGAGTGATTTCCAAGCGATGTCAAGTAACCAAACCAATTTCAAAACTATTGCATCATGGCAGGTATCTGAATCTGCAGAATATGCACTTGATATCGAATGTAGCGAATCTGCTGATTGTCAACAACAAGTTGGTTGGTTTGTTTCTGTTGATGAAATTCAATATGGCATGTTAGGTTCAAAGAGCTTGATTATCGGTACTTCCATGTGTTTGATGGGAATATTGCTATTACCACTATCTGCAATTCTAATGGCTGCTAATAAGTCAAAGGGGAAATCAAAATTGATGATGGTCAATACAGATGGTACACTGACACCAGTTACAAATCTAAACGATGCAATGATTCAGCAAATGAATAATGGAGAAGGATTACAACAAAATGACAATGGGGGAGTCGCTGGACCTTTTGCTGATTCTCCTGTGACAATGGGGGAGTCGGTATCTGGGCCATTTGCAGATTCTGGCATTGGCTCACAAGATGGTTCATTTGTTGATGGAACTAGTGATGTTCAACGTGGCACGATGATGACTACTGACCAGGTGTATGCATTGATGCGGGGAGATATTGAAGGGGCTAGTGAACTATTTCAAGACCCTTTCTTGACTGCTAAACTACAACAAACACCTTCTGAAAAACAACAACAAATCCAGCAACAAGAAAATGATATTTTGATTTCATCTTGGGATGAGGGTGACTCTGAAGTGGCTACATATACTGCGCCAGTAACAGCAAAAACTCGCAATAAGAAAACTCCCGTAACACCTATCAAAAGAGATGATAACACCGAAGAGGTCGAAGACTCTTGGAAAGAATGGGATGAAATGTAATTTTCCGACGCATTGAAAGGGGTCGGCCATCTACATAACCATGAGTTGAGCAGTGTTGGACGATATTGACCTCGCGTTATACCTACTTCAAAACCGTGTCAGAAGGCAGATTTTGGAGCGTTTGGTTAGAGAACCGCATTACCCAATGCAACTCGCTGAAATTATTGGTGTTAGCCAACAAGCAATAATGAAACACTTGAAAGAATTAGAAAAGGGCGACTTTGTAAAACGTGAAAAAGTTCCTAGTGAAAAAGGAGGTCCACCAAAAACAATTTTTAGTGTCCAAAAGGCTTTATCTTTACGAGTTGATTTAGGACCTGATCTATTCAATTGCGAACATCGTAAACTACCAAGCGGAGGTCCTATGAGATTGTCAAGCAGATTGCCTGCATCCAGTATGTCAGTAGTTGAGTTAGTCAGTGGCAGGAAGAAAATCGCAGTCAGTGAAGGTGTTAGCCATCTCTCACACCTCAATGAAACCCTTGAGCTATTAGACCAGCAAAGAGATGCTGTAATCGCCTTACATCAACATATTCGCAATCGTATTTCTGCCGCAGTTGATAGCGACTTTGACAAGTATGAGCAAAGAGCGATGGTTCATACTATCATCGAAGCACCTCAACAGAGATTAGATCTCACTAGGCTATCCAAGGAATTACAACTCGGGCAAGCACAAATGAATACGCTACTCGAAGAGGTTCAACTTAGACTTGAAAGACAAATCTCTGATAGAGCAGGTCATATCATCGCAACACCCAATAATAGTGAATTGCGATGGTGGCTACCAGTAAAGTCAAACAGATAGTTTGCTACTGAACATAACATGGGCCGCAGCCCATGCTATGCAACATCCTTATCTTAATCAAAATCAAAGATCAGCATCTTCACTAAGAACTGTAATCAATGAAGATTGTTCTGCAATTCTCTTATTGACTTCATCTCTACGTCCCTTACCGACTAGATAAACGACTCCAAGTAGTGCAAAGGTAAGCAAGATGACCATGAATGGCAGAGCAGTCTTACTGACGACATCACCAGCAACATCCATGAATGGATTAGAGGATGTTAGGTCCTTTCCAACTCTCTCAACATTGTCACCTTCATTACTCTCAACGATTTCATTCATTGGGTCAACCACTACATAGACTCCATGGGAACCTGCAGTAACTGGGTATAGTAAGAATAATTCAATCTCTTTCGCATCTTCAGTATCATCAGGTGCTAATAGTGCTCCAACGACTTGACGCATTACGATATTCTCTTCATGACAGCCGTTCTTAGAAATCTCTCTTTGGATAGCATTACTTGATTCAGGATACTCACAAATAACTATTTCAATATCGGTGGCGTGAACATTACCTGTGTTTTGCAGGATGATTTGAATCGGGATTGTTGAATCAACATCACCGCTATAATCGGATACTGTTACAGATTTAATCACTAAGTTTGGAGCGCGTAATCTTAGAGTTAGTATCAATTCGTTACTATCTAGATCTTCTCCTTCCCAAGCAGGTGAGTCGTCAAAGTCACCATCTTCACTCATATCACCGAAGCGTGAATAAACCTTCAAACCAATGTGACGAGTGTCTAACTTTGCACTTGTTGCAATCTTTACGATAGCGACTACGGTATAGGTTGAATATGGAGCCATCTCAGGTAATCTATATTCTCCATGTTCTCCGATATCGGTTAGATATACACATTGGTCTTCTGGGAACGCTGAAGCTGTGGATATTTCTTCTAGACACTGTTCCTCGGTAGCAACATCTACTCCAATTTGCTTAAGCATCTTCCATTCAACAGACCATCCATCAAGAGCGCCCATTCCAGGTAGTTCTCCCCATAGCAGAGCATCTCCATCACGGGTTGCTGTGTGATTGTTCAATGATGGTACATCAGGTACGTTTCCATTGTTGGTAATGTTTACGATGTATCTAACAACCCTTCCTGGTGCAGAGGTCTTCACAGCGTTCTCCACTGTTTCATCCAATGATATCTGCATATCGTGGAATTCACTTACTTCTACGTTGAATACCAGTTGGTCACGGAGTCTAGTATCTCGTCCAGATGAATCAGGATATGATTCTTCAGAGAATGCTTGTAACACAACTGTGTATGTTCCAGCTTCAACTTGGTCAGGAATGTTCATCAAAACATCGAAATTCTGGTAAGTTCCTCTGCTCAACTCTTGTAGGTATTGACGAGGGACAGTAATATCCCACAACACATCTACGCCATAGGCATCGGTTACCCGGGCCAATCTAAAGTCGAATCTGTCTGGTCCGTTTCCATCATTTTTCACTGTGATTGGAAGGATTAACTTTTCACCAGGGTTTACTACCAAGTTAGTTCCTACTTCTGGGTCAACACCTGCATCCAAATCATAGACATGAATTACATTAGTTGAAAGAATAACAGAATCGGAAATTCTTTGATATCCATCAAGATGTGCCTTTACAGTTACTGCGGGACCTAATCCGGCAGATGCATTTGTTGGAGCGCATACATCTACTCTAACTTCGTGAGTAACGAATTCAGCACCTCCAGGAATTGTCCAGCTACGAGGTTCACTCATTCCAATTAAATTTCCACCTGGGGCATCTGAGAAGTCCAAATTAACTACCCAATTATCAATGCGCCATGTATCCAAGTCAATTCCTTCTGGCTTGGCATCAGGAGAACCTGGTGTAAGGAATACAATGTCACCAGAATCAAAATTCTTTGTTACATCGATTGGATATGTTGCACAATCTCCCGGTAAGATGTATTCATTTGTATCAAATATCTCAAAGACAATATTTCCAGTAGAGCGAATAGAAACATACACTCCGAGTTCAAGAACATCGTATGTTCCTTTCTCAATGGATTTAATCGGTTCACCTTCACTCCAACCCTTGACAAAGATGACGAATGCACCTGGGTCTTCGGATGTTGGTACGCTTACTTCCAAGTTCTTGGTCACTGATTGACCTGGTTCGAGTTCAACGCGAGTTGGGAAACTAACTTGCCAACCGAATGGGAGTTGCCATTCTTGCTGTCCTTCAAGACTTGCTGGATCCCAGAAGAGGAAGCCATCGTGAACATTACCTGTATTGGTAATTGTAATAGAGAAAATCGCTGTTTGTCCTTGTTCAATATCAGCCATACTGTGAGATGTATCAAGGTTAATTCCGTGAACTACATCCATTAGAGTTAATGTAACCAATTCATTTTGAATTGCAGGGTCCTTGTAGGATTTTGCGATTACCTTAATCTGTGCCAACTCATCTTCATTGGCTTGATATACAGATGGAGCGCGTACACGCATATAGAAAAGAATACTCTCGCCACCTTCCAAGAAGATAGGCGTATCATCGAAAATTGCTGTGTGGTTTGATGTGAAATGCAATGTTGCAGTCCAATTTAGAGGTACACCAGTAATATTCAATCCATATGTATCTGCAACCAAATCTTTCGGACCTGGTGTTGAATTGTTCATGGTTAGATTGTATATTGTTTGCTGACTTGGTTCTATCACATGGTAGAATGTTTCTCCTTCATCAAATTCAACATCAACTTGACCTGTTAGAACGTGTGAGTAACAAACAGTGAACCTGTTATTGTTTCCATCATCATTACACTTGTTAGTATCAGACCAAGCAATATGTGCTCCACTTCCCAAATCATTTGAAAATGCTGGAGGCATACCTAAGCTTGGTTGTCTACCGGAGTTTGGACCAAGTTTGTTTGAGTCCCACTTAGTGACTGGAATGATTTCCCACTCATCTAGTGCCACTAATCCGTCACCAGTCAAATCTGTTGAATTCAATCTAACATAGACTACTTCTTCTTGAGCAGATGCATTGCCCCAATCGCTCCAAGCGATATGGATATTGTTTTGATCATCGGTTAATAGAGACGGGAATACAGAGTTACCACCATATGGTGCGTTTCCTGAAATTCCTGTCTTTCCTTCTACATTAGAGATAGGAGTGTCGTTAATCTTCTTGATAGCATATGTGGATAGTCCTTCTTCAGCACCATCCCAAGCACCTGCGCCTTGTAGGCGTAGTTTTGTGTAGTATATTTCGTAATTATTGTCTTTTTCAAATCCATAATCACGCGCATCCATCCAAGCGATGTGGGTATTTCCTTGAAGGTCAACTCCAATTGATGGATGGAATGAATATGCGTCATCGATTGTTACACGGGTATCGTTTACAACGACTAAATGCCCATCTGCAGCAGGACCGACGTCCTCAACATATCCGTTGTTTTGAACTGAATGTCCAGTTTCTCCTGGAACCCATTGTGCATCATTATTCATCTTTGCATATGGGTCAAGAACAGTCATGTAGATTTCACGTGAGTTGTTTGTTGAGATGTAAACCATTGCTTCAACAAGAAGGCTCATTGCATTGTTTCCACCACTGCCTGAAGGGAACTCGTATGCTTGGCCACCTGCATCGGTACTTGCCAAAGTGTTACCAGGGCAGTTTCTTGTTTGAGTAGAAACAACACCGTTTGGACATTGGACCAAATCCTTGAAGTGAGATTGAACATTGTTTGCTCCACCATAAGATTGTCCATAAAGACCGACTGGAATTACTCCTGCGTTAATACAACTGTCGTGTGCTTCTTGAATAGAACTGATGTCATCTGCTTGTTGTGCTGGATCTCCATCCTTTGGACCCTCGTCAGAAACTGGAATAACAATCTTAGTTGCATTCGGGTTCCAGCGGTGGTCACTAGATGTTGGAGGGTTTCCTGGAACTGAACCTACTGAATCCTTCCATGAAAGACATGCCCAGTTACTTCCAGGGCCCCAGTCTTCTCCAGAGTACCCAGAGTAGGTATTTCCGTTGTATACTGTCCCTGGCAACTTGCGCAGTCCACCAGAGTCATCACCTGGAGTAAGTCCGAGTGGAGTGGTTCTAATGCCGCTTGATGCTTTGTTATGTGCTGCACAGTTACCTGAGCTTGCAGCACCTGGTAGGGTGTTTCCAAGACCGTAAATTGTCTCATATACAGTCATGTTAGCAGTCTCTAGCATAGGCTTTAATCCTTGGAAACTGCCACCGCTTGCGAATGAACCGCCGTAGATAACAGTACAAACATCTGCCCATTCCGAGTACATGGAACCAGATGTATCAACAATAAATGCCAATTCTACTTTACCGCCACGGGTATCGTCCCAAGCGATTTGAACGAAATCGTTTGCATCAACTACGATGTCAGGGTGACCTTTGTGCCCAATAATTGGAGTTAATAGTGTATCATCGAATAAAGTGATGACACTACCTGAACCCATATCTGGTTGAATCATTGAATAATAAATTTGAGGCTGGTTGTAGAAACGACCAAGTTCGTCATAATTATCTTCCCATGCAATGTGAACATTGTCTTGGCTATCCAATGCAATGGATGGCCAATCACGGTCTTGGGAGCGGGTTGAAATGATTGCGTCATCGATAACAGTAATTGTACCGTCATCGCTTGCTTGCCCTTGCATTTCCGCATTCCATGGAGAAAGTACAGTATACATAATTTTGTGTTGGCCAGCCTTATCAGCCCACACAATATGCACCTTATCATTAGAATCAATGACCATATCAGGATGCCAAATCTTGTGCAGACCTGCACTAGAAATTTGAGTAGCATCAATTAGCGTCTCTCCTCTAGGAGATAGCATTGAATAGTACAAATGCATATTATTTCTTACCCAAATAACGTGAACGTTACCTTCACTATCGGATGAGACTGCTACTTGAGAATCTGTTGATGATCCTCCATCAACGATTTGGACTGCTTCTGTTATTACCACAGTTCCTGCGGATACAGTGATACTTGCTATTAGCAATGTCGAAAGAGCTGACATTACCATTATCGATACTAGGCTTATTGATTTAATTTTTTGACGCATAGGATATACCTCGGGCTTACTTCAGGTTTCGTACCGACTCTTCATACTTAACCGCGCCTTGTTCAGGTCAAAATAATGATATTGGCAACCAGAGTTTGCAATGGTTAGAATTCGGCTCTTAGTGATGCATTATTGCTTACGAATTATCCAATTATTATTACTTATGCCCACTCGGATGGGTCGAAGCCCGAACCGAATGACATTTCATCATTAAATTCAATCTCTTGGGCTTCATAATCCAACTGATTATTATCTTTCTTTGATTGTGATTTTAGACGGTCTGCCCAATCATCTACTGGACCTGGCTTGCCACTACCTGGGCCATATGCATATTTGATCTCATGAATTACTCCCAATTTCGCCAACCATAGCCTTCGCAGTGTTTGCATCAATTCGTTTTTTGTCAATCCATCAAACCAAATTGGTAGACTTACATTGAATGCTTGTAATGGACCTGGCTTTTTATCACCTACATGTCCCATGTGCATACCCCAATCTACTGAGGTGTTAATTAGTTGAAGACGGCTGTCATGAACCCATTCATTCCATTCATTTTCATCTTCTTGCATATGTCTTTTCATCTCTTCTTGCTGGCCCGAATCCACTCTAGTCATACTTGAACAAGCAACTAGATCTCGCCCCTTTGGAATGACTACTGCGAACATGTGGCCTTGTGGACCATGTGGATATTTGATGAGGAAATGTGCTTCTGCTCTCTCATCATTTTGCTCTTTTACAATCAAGCGTTCAGATGCTAACCAAGTCTTGACTTGCTGGACGATATTGCCACTTGACATAGTTGGGCCAAACCTTGCTCATGTTTGAACCGTACCATTGGCTTCATCAACAATATTATTGGAAATTGTTAGTAAATAACCGCGCAAATTTTGCCGTTTAACCTTTGGCATTCGTAGCCTAATTATGGCTTTCTTGAGATCGATCCAATCATCCCAAGTCCGTGCACAAATGTGCCCTGAGATGAAAAACACGACATGGGTTCCAACCCAAATTAAGACCATTGTAGCAAAGAGTTCTATCTGAGAGTTGCCAATAATTCCAAAAACATCAAATCCAACAATATTGCTAATTTCATTGGAATTTGAAAACATTAGCGATAATGTTACAGAGGCTGCGATTGGCCATGCAAGTATTGAACCGAATAGTGCTGCCAAAAATTGAAAAGATGTTCTTGCATCCACTCCTTCGTCCGTTGAATCTCCAAGCAATCTGCCTAATATTACTTGGAAGCCAAGGGAGATGATTGATAACGGTAATAACGCTAAGAAGATGCATAACCTAACTAAAGCAAATGGTATTTTTAGAGGGTTGGCTCTTCGTAAATCAAGCCCTTGAGAATTCAGATCTCTTCCATCTAAATTATACTCATTGAGTATTTTCCCTGCATTGACTACTGCCTTATGCTTGATGCTTGTCAGTTTCTGGGTGATGTATGTAGATTCATCTTCTAGCCCTTCGTTTGTTTGACCGGCTTTTATCGATTTGTTGATTGCCCTTGCAGCGAGTACTTCTTCCTTCCAAGATTGAATTGGTTGGCCTGTATATTTTGACTCAATATGAGCCAGTAATTTGATGCCCCTATAATCGTCCCAATCACTTGTATTTGGAGTCATGTGCATCAATTTTGGACGAAGTTTTTCGCGTAATGCCAAGACTTGTTCGGCCGGTGGTTCAACCCATTTTCCTTGTTTGACCGCTTCCACTAATTGTGGCGGGATGTCTGCCTTTTCAATTATTATTGGCTTACCAAATTCTATCCATTGGTCGGTTCTAAAATAATGCCTTACCCTATAATGTAATCCTACTGGAACAATTACTGGCAATGGTTTGTCTTCTGATATCGAAATTGCTGCGGCTGCAAGTACTGTGCGCATTGGACCAGTTCTAAAACGAATCATATGAGACTCATCGTGACTGGTTCCTTCTGGAAATAAAACACAACCAAAACCTCGTGAGATACCTTTTGAAAGTGAGAGTAGGGTTTTACCATTGAGAAATGTGGCTTCTTCTTCACTACATCCACCGCGTAATAATTCTGCTTTACGAATGACTGGTTGCACTGCTAATTTGCGAGTCCACCAGCCCAAAATCGGTCTTGTAACTAAGTCATGGCGACCACCCATTACGAAATATTTTGGATTAGGTAACATGATTCCTAATGCATCGATAAGCCCATTGGTGTGCCATGCTGAAAATAATACTCCTCTATCATCAGGGATATTTTCGTAACCAGAAACGAGTGAGGTTCTAAATTGAACAGACCTCACTCTTCTCGCTAATGTAAAGGCCACCCATGTCCAAAATCTGGAACCCGGTGTTTTTCTTTCAAATGATGGCGGCGGAGTATTCAATAAGCGAACCATTTTCATTTTCTTGGCTGATTTTGATAGTTCTGGTAATAAATTTCCTTTAGCATCAACTGCACCATCTGGATTGGTTTTTGACATTATTGCACCCCTCCAAGTTGCTTTGCTAAATCTGCCAGTGCGATATGATCTGCTTGACCACCAATCGCAGGAGCTTTTGGCCACATTGACAGTAAAGTTCCACCACCATCACCATCAGTTCTCGGGATAACATGAACGTGGACATGGGGTACTTCTTGGCCTGCCAATGGTCCATCATGAATACATATTGTGAAATCTGTAGTGTTGAAATGTTTAGATAAAATTGATTCAACTTGACAAACTCCATCAAATAATTCATTTCTTTGGGTTGTTGAAAGATTAGTCAAATGCTGAATTCCTTGTTTTGGGATAACAAGTGTATGGCCTTGTGAACGCGGAAAGATATCTAAAAAAGCGAGCCAATGTTCTCCTTCAGCAACTCGGTGACATGGAATTTCGCCAGCAACGATTTTTTCAAACAGCGTTGTGCCTCCCATAACTTGGGCTAAACTGTTCTTCCTTTTGAGGTTCGCACCGTTAATTGTGATGAATTGTATAATTCACACTGGTGGTAATAACCAATTTCCTGAAGAAGTCTTTCGGATTGCTAATTGCCCCATGTTGCCTTCTTGGTCTACGGTGATGTGATGTAATAATTCCTTGTTTGAATCTGGGAAGTCACTTCTTTGATGTACCCCTCGGCTCTCTTGGCGAGAAATAGCTGCTTGAATTGATGCTGTTACCAAACGCGCACTTGCGGCTGCTCTTGCATTTTCCACCAAGTTAGTATTAGCAATCAATGAGGCTTGATCAACATGTATTTGGCTAATCGTTGACAAAACCTTATCCATGTTTTCTAATCCTTCTGATAATGAAGTAATGTCTCGTGAAGCACCTAATGCACCATTTGCTGTATTCTTGATATTGCTGAAAACTGCACCTGAACGAAGTACTTCTTGGTCTTGTTTTATTTCACTCGCTTCAGATAATGAAGATTGATGTTGCTCAAATGCTTGTTGTAATGCAGTAGTTCCGCTAAATTCTACATTCTTAACCCACTCGCCAGCGTGTTGCCCAGCAGCAGCTGATAGACACATTGCATCTAGTAATCGATTTCCAACTATACTACCTGCTCCATGTAAACCAGAACAGGCTGCATCGCCAGAAGCATACAGTCCTGTGAACCAGCGTGACCAACTTCCGATAACAGCACGGCCATTTTCATCGACTGCAATTCCACCAACGGTCATATCCGCTCTGCTTTCAATCTCAATTGTTTGCTTGCTCATATCAATGCCTGTACGACTTTTGACCATCCGTATTGTAGCATCCCACCAGGCTGAATTATCACCGAGTTCTCTAGCATCAAGGACTGGTTGTGAAGCACCTGATACGGCTGAACATACGGAATTCAAATCACCTTCTCCAACATCTAATTCGCTTCCATTTGCTTCATGGAGTGTTGCCCCTGCGCTCAGTATTCCCATTGGAATTACTAAATTAGTATCTTTGATTGCTAATGGTGTTGAGGTGATAAATTCCATATCGCGCAGTGGAAGCCCTGCCTGTAATGCCAAATCTAATCCTAAGCCAACAACACCATTGCTAAATGCACCTTCAAAGCCACCATCTGCGATAATAATCGCTTTTGCTGAAAGTGATAATATTCTACCATTGACCATATCAATAGCTACCAATCCGTTGATTTTCTGATTCGAATGAACAAGAGAAAGGGGTAGTTGATCGCCGCGACGAGTGACTCCGAATCGCATACATTGTTCTTCTAGAACCTGTTGGATTTCCCTGCTTGTTGCATCGCCACAATTTACTGTACGGGGCTTACCATGTCCTGCTCCTTTACTGACCATCGGTATCCCTGTTGAATCACGTCGGAAGTTAACTCCCCATCTTTCCAACAAATCCATTTGGCGATTTGCAGAGGATGTTGTTGTATTGACAATGTCTTGGTCACACAAGAATGCGCCTGAACGAATTGTATCTTCTCGATGACCGCGATTGTTGCTTTCTTGGAGAGGTGCTGCGATGCCATCAGCAGCGCTTCTACCGCTACTTCCTAAGCCATCTACTGACATCATCAAAGTTGATGCTCCGCTCTTTGCAGATTCTGCTGCTGCACGTAGTGCTGCAGGCCCGTCGCCTAATACGATGATATCCCATGCTTCCATGAATCAACAACCCTTGAGTCGGGCGAAGCGAAGCCCTGCCATAAATAACGCGCATGGAGGCTTTGCAAATTATCCTACTTTTGAAAGGGAAAAAGATATTCAATAAACAATGACTATTGATTGGAAAAATTATCATCATATCATTGATTTTCGGCATACTGCGAGTAACTAGCTTCAATGATTATCTAGCCCAAATTAATTTGAGGTAGCGCTGAATCTCCCCAATTCCTAGCCAGTTCCAAATTTTTCTTTCTTTCTTTGACCAATCCGCTTTCGCCGAGGCCGACATTGGTTGAAACTACAATGGATTCGAGAACTACTCCTTCATCGTCACGAAGAATAACTTGTACATTTGCTGGACCTTTGAAACGATTTGTCCATGCTACACCAATCCAAAGTACGACTCCTCTTTCCAAATACCGAGGGACCCAATCCAATCCGTCATCTTCGCTTGAGTCTGTTAGTGAAATCGCTGCACGCGGTGGTGGGCATGGTGCTAACTCAAAACGATGGTTTCTCTTTTCTGGCTCCCCACCTGGACATAAGACTTCAACCCGCACGTGGCGTGGATTGAAGGTTTGATTGTTCAATACAATGAACAAATTACCAGTACCTTGCTCACATTCTGAATCAAGTGATACATCCATTCTCCACTTTGCCCTCAACACCGGTGGCGATCCGGATAATAGGTCGTTTTGTAATCTATCTAGTAATCGGAAAGCACCTGGCTGCCAAGCTCTTGCGTGAGAGATTAATCTTTGCAGATTACGCCAGTTATAGGTGGCATCTTCATCCAATAATAAGCGAGGTATTGCCCCCTTATTGATGAATTCACATAATTCTATAACTGCCAAATCATTAGAAATTTCCTCTTGTTGTTGTAAATGCAATATGTAGAGCAGTCTTTCTAGGCATTGTCGAAAATCGTTTCCAGGGATAACAGATTCTGATAATAACCGATTCCAATTTTTCCACTCAATTAAGCAATCGGGGTCAAGATGGGCGATGATTAAATCACCGAGAATGGTATTGACTTGTGTTGGATGGTGTGTGGGTGCATGGAATGACAAAAATGGGATTCTATCACCTTGTTGTCTCATCAATTGATGGATAAATTGTGAATGGAATGACATCGCTATTCCACCAGTCATTGCAACTAATAATGAAAGATTCCAAGCAATGCTACCTTGCTCTATCATTGCAGCAGAACACAATAGTATGAATGATGTTAATGAGAAGAAAACTCCCAGCATATTGTGGCGGCGGTTATCTTGAAGACCTTCGACGATACGATCCATCCCCGGTTGTGATTTTATTGAATGTTTTATTCCATCAGCAAACCCGCCCTGTTCCCGTAATGGGGTTCTTGTTTGCATCGCCCGCCATGAAGATTCGGTTGCGAGTGTTTGCGGCACAATGGCAATCAGTATTGGTAATGACCAAATCAA
>JANXHP010000137.1 GCA_024958795.1 Candidatus Poseidoniaceae archaeon
CTCAAGTTTCATCTGTTATGATATCTCCGTCTTGGGCAACTGAAACCGATGTATTGACATGCACATATGTATATTATGACTTTGAAAACGATCCTGATGTGTCAACTATTACATGGACAATTAGCGGTGTACCTACAACAACTGTCGGACCAACATTGTCTTCCGGTTTTGTAGCTGGAGACTTTGTAACATGCGTCGTCTCATCATTTGACGGCACAGATTATGGCAATGTAGGTTCTACGACTTCCCTGATAATGACCAATAGTAGTGGAAGTTCAAGCGGTGGCGGTGGTGGCTTACCTTCTATTGGTATTGCAGGAACTATTGCAGCAATCAGTGCAGGATTCATTTTCGCAATTCGTCGTGAAGATGAGGAATAAGTCTTCGATAATTGGAATGTTTTTCCATTTAATAACCGGCCTATGCTTTAAGTGTTAGACGCAACACTTGATGTATATGGCAGAGAAGCAGATGGCTTGGGAAAAGCAATCCGATGATAGACAATGGAAAGTACCTGAAGGAGATGACCCTCGAACATTATATCAAATGTTGATGACGAGTGTTGGACGCTTTGGTGGGTTGCAATGTTTCGGGTATATTCCAGAAAAAGGAATGGATAGAGTTCATTTAACTTACAATGAATTTGGCGAATTAGCAACTTCTGTTGGTAAACAATTGAATGCTGTTGGAGTCTCAAAGGGCGACCGAGTAGCATTGATTCTCAACAATTCAGTAGAATGGGCAGCATTATCCTATGGAGCAAATGCAATCGGTGCGGCTTATACAGCAATGTACACTCATCAACATCCTAAGGAATGGGCATATATTTTGAACGATTCCGCACCATCACTTATCGCAATACAGGATCCGGCAACATTGGACAAATTAGTCAAATCAATGCCAACAGATGCCGCTGGTTGGCCGGCAGCTGGAGTATTACTAATTGGTAATGAACCTGCAAATGAATTACCTCCAGAAGGAGTAGCAGTTCACGCATGGTCAGAATTCGTTAGTGCTGGACGTGCTGCTGCAGATATTGAAATTGCAGATGACCCTTTTGCACTTAATACTTTAATTTACACATCTGGAACTACTGGTAATCCGAAAGGTGTAATGCTTTCCAATTGGAATACATTATCCAATATTCTTTGTGTTCAATCAACATTCACGATTTATGTCGGTGACAAGAATGCTGCTTTCCTACCATGGGCTCACTCATTCGGTTCAACTTTTGATTTACATTGGATGATCCGTTCTGGAGTTCATATCAACTTAATTTCTGACTTGACTAGAATTGCTGATGAATGCCAAGAGATTAAACCAGCAGTATTGATAGCTGTACCAAGAGTTTGGAGTAAATTCTATGATCGTGTTAACAGTCAATTCGAAAGTGCCACTGGTTTGAAGAAGATTTTTATTAGTAACGCGCAGAAATCTGCTGCGAAGAGAATCGCAAAGTCTGGCGTAGATTGTGACGCTGTTGACCCAAACGGCTTCTTTGACAAACTCTGGGACAAATTGGTTTGGAGCAAGGTGCGTGCCCGATTCGGTGGAAATATTAGATTCTGTATGTCTGGTGCTGCTGCTTTATCCCCTGATGTTGCTGCCTTTATCCAGATGGTTGGATTCAATTGTTATGAAGGATATGGATTGACTGAAACTTCACCACTTGTCTCGGCAAATGGATGGGCTGGACCAGGAAAATCAAAGTTAAACACAGTTGGAAGAGTAGCAAATGGTGTTAATGTCATCATCGATACCGATGCATGGGATGACCCTGCTCGTCCTGATGAAGGTGAAATTATTGTTCAAGGACCAAACGTTATGATGGGTTACTGGAATAATGATGAAGCTACTGCTGAAGTTCTAATGGAGCCTGGTAAATTTAGAACTGGTGATTTAGGAAAACTAACTTCAGACGGTTTCCTCGCAATTACTGGAAGAGTAAAGAGTCAATTCAAGTTAGAAAATGGAAAATATGTATCTCCTGCACCACTTGAAGAAAATGTCAAACTTTCCCCATATGTGGAAGGCGCTGTCCTCGACGGAAGAAACATGGTCAAAACTTTCTTGATTATTCACCCGAATATGAAGGCTTTGAAATCAGCATTAGGCGATGCCAATGTCTCTTTCTCAAGCGATGATGCTGAAATGTGTAAAGACCAAAATGTCAAAGATTGGTTACTAACTGAATTGAAGACTAACAATATGGTAGCACCGGTTTGGAAGGGTTATGAAACTGCAGGAAGCATCATTTTAGACCATGAAGAATGGACAACTGATAACGATTTACTGACTCCTTCAATGAAGGTCAAACTACGTAACTTATTGACACGACACGAAGATGCAATCAACAATCTTTGATTCAATAATCTTCTGTTAAGGCAGCGATTACATTCGCCCTCCAATCAGCACTACCGTTCTTATTTGCTAGTGGACTTGCTGGACTTGGATGCCAACAGGTAGAGATATGTATTTCGCGCCCATCCTTGGATATTCCTTTACCGACCTTACCTGCTGTGAGAGCCTTACGGGCTCTAGCTTCTGCATATTTTCCAATACCAATGATTCTATCAGCCTGTAAGATATCAACCACCTCTAACAAATGCTGATCACAGGCATCTAAAACTGGTTTCATAATGTTGGAAGGTAATTTATCAGGAGTTAGATTTTTGCCGCTTTCTCCCAATAACAAAAGCGGACAATGATTTACAACGAAAATATTGTCAAATGTATTTTCTACAGTTTCATAATGTTGCTTCATCAATCCCCAAAGTCTCTCTCCAGAAACTTCTTGTCGCTCTAATTCCAATCCCTCAATTGGCCTCTTTGGATGTGCATTGTGAGGGGTTTTCAAACTGTGCGGCTCAATCTGTAAGAATGTTTTCGCCATATTGGTTGAACCGAATGGAACTCCTGATTGAGCCATTCCCCAAGGTCCTGGATTCATTCCAAGAAGAATCGTTTTTCCACCTCTTGCGCCCCATTTTGTAAGATATTGCCGATGGTGCTGCCAAGCGTAATCAAGAGGATTAGTAGCGTGGTAAACGATGGTTTTTTTCTCAATTGTTGAAATTGACGAATCACAAATTGACGACAATCTCTTGGCAGCATCAACCAACTGGGATGCTATATCCATAGTATGACTGAATGGTCAATCCTTCATCATCCTACCGATTCTATTGCAAAATTATTTGAAGTTGTTTTTTCAATATTTCTCAATTAATTTCCGTAAAACGGAACATATTATGCTTGATTGCGAATAATCCAACTGAATTATTGAAAATAATTACTCAAGCAGGCATTTATATTATATACCGTCGTTTTTGAATGGTATCAAATGACTGAAGAGGCTTCAGAAATGATTGCCATCGGCCGCAATGTTGCGGATGAGATGGCAGGATCTGTACAGACCTCTCTCTTTTCACTCTCACAGAAACCACTTGGTATCGGAATTGTTGGTGGTTCAATCACTGGAATTGCAAATAGTATAATCTTAGGAATCCCATTACTTCCTTCAGTAATTGTCGGAACAATTCTTGGATTTGCTGTTTGTTTAGTATTATGTCCTGGAATGAAAGATGAATTGGCATTAAGACGGAAATTAGTGGCTGCCCGTACCAATAACTTGTCAAGACGTGCAAGGATTGTCACTGCATTCACCTCCTTTGATTGATACATCGCTTTCATAGTGAAGCATTTGCTTTAAGAACGGGTGGCAAGGGGACTTGTTTGGGGAACATCATGGTTCGTGAGCTAATCACCGTTGAGAACATCGATAGAAGCTTTGGTGCTGTAGATGTTTTACGCGATGTTAACCTATTGGTTAAGGATGGAGACAGAATTGGTATCGTCGGCCATAATGGTGCTGGAAAGACTACACTGCTCAACACAATCTCTGAACAATCGCAAGATGCTGGTGACATTAAACTGGCTCCAGGAATTAGGCTTGCATATCTAACTCAGATTCGCGATATTGATTCCAACAAGACAATTGAAGAAGAATTAAGCCGTAAAGGACGTCAATTCCAAGAGTTGGAAGATGAAATCGCTGAAATTGAAGCGAGAATGATTGAGCCGGAATTTTATGACGGAGATTGGGAGGGAGTAATGGAACGTTATTCTGAACTTCAACAAATGCTTGCATCCAGTGGAGGCGGTAATGTTGCAGCAATCGCTAAAGGTATTCTCAAAACATTAGGTTTGGATAAACATCCTATGGAAATGCCTGTTAACAAACTATCTGGTGGAGAAAAAGCGAAGTTAGCATTGGCTCGTCAATTGGTCGGTCTTTCTGGAGTCGATGTCATGTTCCTCGACGAGCCAACAAATCACTTAGACATTCAAACAACTGAATGGCTTGAAAAGTTCCTAAAAGAATTCAAAGGTGCACAACTAATCGTTTCACACGACAGATTTTTCTTAGACCAAGTTTGTACTAGAATCGTTGAAGTAGATAACCTAAGGGCATGGAATTGGAAAGGAAACTATTCTCAATTCGTTAAGCAAAAGGCTGAGAGTGAGGCTGCTTTAGGGGATTTAATCAAAAATACTGAGAAGAAGATTCAATCGACAATGGGTGCTCTTGCACAAATGAAAAGAGCAAATAAATACGACAAATCTATCTCTGCAAAGCACAAGATGATCGAGCGAATGCAGCAAGAAGTAAAAGCACTTAGAGCAAGGGTTCCAAAACAACGTAAAGCATTGATAATGACACTTGATGCTGTAGATAAAGCCAGCATGGATGTGTTGGAAATAACTGATGCTTGTATGACTTTTGAAGGACTAAAGAAACCAATCTTGGATAACCAAGATTTGGAAGTTAGAAAAGGTGACCGAATTGGAATTGTTGGTGGTAATGGTCAAGGAAAAACTACTTTGTTAAAACTGATAAATGGTGAATTACAACTAACCAGTGGTAAGAGAGATTTAGCTCCTGGTTGTGCAATTGGATATTTCCATCAAGACCATGCAACATTAGACTTTGATCTAAGTCCAGTAGAACAAATCGGACAATTGCGCCCAGATTTCCAATATGGTGATATTCGTGCAGCACTTGGAAGATTCCAATTTTCAAGTGACCAAGTTGAAACCAAACTAAGTCAATTATCTGGTGGAGAAAGAGCCAGAGTTGCTCTACTGAAATTACTACTTGAAGATAATAATTTGTTATTGATGGATGAGCCTACTAATCACTTGGATATGGCTAGCAAAGATACATTGGAAGAAACTCTGAAAGCCTATACTGGCTCTCTGATTACCGTCTCTCACGATAGATGGTTCCTCGACCAAGTGGTAAATCGTATTTGGGAATTGAATGATGGAATTGTCAAGGTTTACTATGGCAACTATACTGATTATTTACGCGCTAAGAAAGGTCTTCCTCCATTAGCCGAAGGTGAAATTTCCGAAATTTGATTTTATCAGCCCCTATAGGGGCTGTATTGATGAACTCAACGAGGCTGGGATAAACATGGCAGACAATGGTGATTCTAGTGATTCGGCTGGCCAAGCCGAAGAGAATCCTGTGTTTACAACAAGCACTGGACCAGTTCGTATTATCACTGCTGCATCCCTTTTTGATGGCCATGATGCAGCGATTAACGTCATGCGCAGATTGATTCAATCATCTGGTGCTGAAGTGATTCATTTAGGACACGATCAATCTGCTAAGGCAGTAGTTGATTGTGCAGTACAAGAAGATGCACATGCTGTTGCCTTAACCTCCTATCAAGGAGGCCACGTTGAATATTTGACTTATATTCGTCAATTATTGGATGAGGCTGGATGTGCACATGTTCGTATTTTTGCAGGTGGTGGAGGAACAATTACTCCGCCTGAAATTAGAACTCTACATCAATCTGGAATTGAAAAAATCTACTCACCTGATGATGGAAGAAGCATGGGATTGATGGGAATGATTCATCATTTGATGGAGAATGCAAGTAAGGCTGATCTAATCGATGATAAGCGACTTGCTAGCCTTGATGGTCCGGTAACTGCTGATGATATGGCTAAGGTTGGGTTATTGCTAACCCTATCAGAAACTGCTGAAGATTCTGCATTCAAGGCTACACTGGACAAGTGTCGCTCATCACAAAAAGAAGTACCAGTCATCGGTTTTACTGGAACTGGTGGAGCTGGAAAATCAAGT
>JANXHP010000024.1 GCA_024958795.1 Candidatus Poseidoniaceae archaeon
AAGAACGTAAAAGCCAATCACAGTTTGCCATGGCATTCCAAGTTGGATAGGTAATATTAGCCACAAATAGAAGTGAAGTACAACTAATCCTGTATCAACGAACCAAATCTTAGAAAACCTGTGATTCTTTTTAGAAGTAAATGGGTGGGTGATGAGAAACCTGATGCCATCCCAACGAAGAAGGTGCCCTACTAGGAGAGATATTGGCCAAAAAACCCAGGCTTGGATGTGTTTTTGGAATATTTTTCTAATCGGACTGCTAGAATCATATTCTTCTTTGGTGAATGTAATCGGCCATGAATAGATATCTGGATCTTTGTCTATTACATTGGGATTTGCATGGTGTTTAACATTGTGTTTTAAGCGCCAATATTCCATTGACATTCCTGCAAAAAGTGAGAATACCAATCCTGCTAAGCTTAGGTTGCCCAACTTGGAATTACAAGCGGATGAATGTACTCCTTCGTGGGCCGTCATTGCAAGCGTGGTTGCAAATAAAGCTGTTAGTGGCAATAGGATTAATCCTTGAATTAAATTAAGTTGGGAATGTAAATAAATCAATCCCCCAACTATAGCAAAAAGGAAAATTACTTTGGTCCAAGATTTGGCGGCTGATTTGGATAGTAGGCCTTCATCGTGTAGTTTTCGGCGTAGGTCCGCCATTGGATGTTCTGCCATCTAAATCAACTCAATGGGTAAACCCCACTACTTTGGGCGAAAGAGTGGGGGTTTTCAACATAGTGGGGGGGTCAACTAGGTTATTTGGGGTTCATTGAGTGAAATATACTCTCACCACGAGCAATGCTGGCATCGATACTCATCTCTTTGATGGGTTTGGGTGTTGTGTTTTTCATTATTTCAATCCACCCTGAAGTCGGAGTCCATGTTGGTTTGTTATCATACCACAGTTCACACAAACCACCACTACGCGTTAATTGCAAAATTGGATTTGAGGGGTTGTTTTGACATTCTTTGGAAAGTGCAATTCCCCCCCAGTGATCAAATGTTGGCACTATTGGTTGTTTTGATGTTGTAGTAATGTTGTGTTTTAATTGTCCTGGGGCCGCTGCTGAAAATTTCGTCAAATCGAAAAATTTGTTGCATAGTATGTTTCCATTACCACTATTATTTCCCCCTAGAAAGTGAATACTTGGTTGGGGGCCAGATTGGTCAATATTTGTGACTCTACATCTTAACAAAATATCCACTCCCGCTTGAACTGCTTTTATTGTTAATATTTTGAATAACCATTCACCGCTAATCGAGATATTATTTGTATTTTGAAGTGGGTTTAATTGTTTTATTTCTTCATCGTTGAGATATTTTTGTAGTGTTTCTATGTTTTCAACCCAACCAGGCACTGTACACGGAAATCCAATTTCTGGGTGAATATCGATGAGTGTTACGTTGTGGTTTTCTGCAGATAAAATTGATAGTATCAGCCCTTCAACACCGCCGCCGATGATAACAATATTAGTCAATTATTTTCACCCCTGTGGGTTTTATGCTTAAAGCAAAAACGGGACACGAAGGAATACATAATTCACAGTGAGTGCATTTTTCTTCTTCAACAACAACGATTCTTTCTTTAAGTTCGATGATGTTAATTGGACATAATGCAATGCAAGCTGCACAACCATAACACAGATCTTCATCGACGATGAAGGTATGGTTGGGTATACGTGCCATAGGTCTTGCCACTAGATGGTGATAGAAGGATTCTTTGTCCAGTGGTAATTCAAAACAATTCTGAAAAAGACCTTTTGTTAAATTGATTTATTTTGATTCCGATGACCATTAGAAGAAAAATTGAAGAATAAATAATGATTAGATTTAGATGAATAATATAATAATAATTTTGTGGATTGGAAAGAAAAATTAACTAGGAATAAGAAAAAGTGATGGATATTACCTAACCCCTATATTTCCTAAGGAAGAAAATACTGATCTGAAACGAAAGTAAGGTAGATATGATGATTGTAGAAAACGAAAGTAAGGATTACAAGATATGTTCGCGAGAGGTTATTGAAGTTATAGATTATAGAAGAATGAAAAAAAAAATTTACAAACCAATAAATTATTTGTAGTGGAAATAGGGGGGTCGGTGTGTTATTTTTTCAAATAAATTATACCACAGGTTCTTTTGACACCAACACTAGGGTTGGCTGGTTGATATGGTATTGTACGCTCCAGGAAGAACTTCATCATATCCTGAAAATCCTCCACAAAAGGGATTGAGATATCATTATCTTGGTGGTGGAAACGAAGTTGGTAACGTTGGTATTATTCTTGAAGATCCCAAATCAACTCGATTATTATTAGATTATGGATTAGCTCCAACAAATCCACCGCGTTATCCTTCAGAATCTCCACCAGTTAAAGATGCAGTAATTACACATTCTCATATCGATCATTTAGGAATGGCTCCATGGTTATGTGCAAATCATCGAACCAGATTACACGGTACAGCATTAACTGCAGATATATCCAATCTAATGTGGCATGATTGTTACAAAGTTAGTTCAATAGAAGGATATCCATTAGCTTGGGATAAGAGAGATATTGACACAGCATTAGAATCTTGGAACATTCATGAATTTAATAAAAAATGGCAGCATGATGACTGGCAATTATCATTACATAAAGCAGGTCATATACCTGGTGCAGCAATGTTGGAAATTGAAACACCAAATCGAAAAGTTTTGATGACAGGTGATTTTGATACTAGGGATTCTCCACTAACAAGTGGTGCTAAAGCAAGAAAAGTTGACACGGTATTTCTTGAAGGAACATATGGTGGCAGAGACCACCCAGACATGCAACAAGAAATCTTACGTTTCGTAGAAAGAATTCAACAAATTGTCGATCGTGGTGGAACAGCATTAATTCCAGCATTTGCAAACGGTAGAACTCAAGATATTGTAATGAATTTACATAAATATCTCCCACATCTCGATGTTCATGTTGATGGAATGGGTAAGAGAATTGCAAAACTGCAGATGGAACACCCAGAAGCACTTAGGGAACCAGGAGAATTAGAAGCAGCGTGGCGCTGGTGCCGAAGAGTTTCTAGCAAATCTGATAAAAAGAAAGCATTGAATGCAGATGTGATTGTTACGACTTCAGGAATGCTTGAAGGTGGACCAGCACTTTGGTATCTCAACAGATTGCGCCATGATGATAAAAATGCAATTTTACAAACTGGCTATCAAGCTAGTGAAACGGGTGGAAGAATGTTACAAGATAAGGGTAAATTGCGCATATTTGGTAAGATGACAGAAATTCCACTTGAATTAGATCAATTTTCATTCTCCACACACGCAGGCCACAAAGAAATTGTTGAATTTGCTAAAGCCTGCCAAGCAGAAGAAGTGGTTGTATACCATACAGACCCAACTCACGCCCGGCCACCATTGGTAACAGCATTAGAGGCAAATGGTCACATTGTCCATACGCCGGAAAATGGTGTTTCGGAATATTTAGGTGAAGAATATAGCCGAAGTAATTGAATACAACAACCGCGAGGGAGGACAGATTGACATGGCTGCAAAGAGACCGAAGAAGAAGCGTAAGTTACGTCTTTCTTTGAAACAAAAGAAGATGAAGAAGGTTGACACCTATACAGACGCTCTTGGATGGTCAACAGATGTTGGACGCACATTAACTGATGAACCAGAAAAAAAAGGTCCAGACACCCTCACCGTTCAATGCAATATGTGCGGTTCAATGTTGAAGATTCCAAAACCAAAGAAGGCCAAATATACAGTATCTTGTGCATATCCAGAATGTGGCAACATAATGGAATTCTGATTGGAACACATTTCTTTTTAGAAACCAACCAACACATAGAGTTTGCTTTGTTGAACAACCCACACCCTCAAACCAACATCACACTTCGCCAAAAATATGGGAGGAACTCCATACTTTGTAACCTTGGATGAGGCAGTACACATCGTCAAACAACACCCCCTAACACTTGGAAAGGAGAATCTTGCACTAGATGATGCACATGGGCGTATTTTGGCAATGGATTTGGCTAGCAAAGTAGACGATCCAGCATTTGACAATTCAGCAATGGATGGCTTTGCTATGCGTTTTGAAGACACAACAACTCCCCCAAACACCCTCAAAATAACAGGATTATCTCAAGCAGGAATGGATGTTGAATTCTCAAACGTTGAATCTGGCTGCGCCTATCGAATTATGACGGGCGCACCAATGCCAAATGGTGCAGATTCAATATTACAAATTGAATTATGTGAA